>JAPLEI010000100.1 GCA_026391195.1 Bacteroidota bacterium
TGACAATCATAACAGATTCAAGATAATTTTTCGTTTGATAGTATAGCAGAGAATACGGATAGAAAATTGAATACCATTGCAAATAATAAAATATCATCAATATTGATTCACAAAATAGAATATCTCAAAAGTAGTATTTTTGTATCCGCATTATGAGAACATTAATTCTACCGTATCTAATTATTTTATTGTCACTATCCGGCTACGGTCAATCAAAACCGCAAACTGATTCCTACCATCAAACCCCTAAAACCCCTACAACTTTTTCTAAGCTCAAGAAAACACAAGGCTCAACTGAAGCAGACAATATTTATTGTATGATAGAAGATAAGCTGGGAAATATCTGGTTGGGAACTACTGGAGAGGGAGTATATAAATATAATGGCAGTTTATTTACCCAAATTACCAAATCCGAAGGGCTAAACAGCAATACGGTATATTCCCTATTAGAGGATTCGGAAGGTACTATTTGGATTGGAACTAAAGATGGGCTCTGCAGGTATAAAAAGGGAAGGGTTGAAAAAATCTCAGGTATTGGAAATACGTTCTCACTAAACACAAATTATAATTATTATACCACTCAATCAAGCAAGAAAACCATATGGAGCATGTTACAAGACAAGAGTGGTAAAATTTGGTTTGGAACCGGAGATGGTGTTTATTATTATAATGGAAAATCATTTACTAGATTTTTAGAAAACGATGCAGTAATTAATAAGGAAAATCTGAAGCTGACTTTAATTGACAATATGTTGCAAGACAAAATTGGCAATATCTGGTTTGCTTCCGGGCTACCTCCTGGAGAAGAAGGTGTATGCTTATATGATGGCAAGTCCATCAAGAGCTTTAAACCAAATGGAGACAAATGGATACGTTATATAAGAGAAGATAAAAATGGTAACCTGTGGTTTGGCGGACGCAATCATGGAAATTTTATTTATGATGGAAATTCGTTTAGAATTTTTACAGAAAAAGTGAAAATCGGGAATCCAGTTTTGGTTGACAAATCAGGAAATATTTGGTTTAATGGTGAAGAAAAAGAGGGATCCATGGAAAGCGAACAAGGTATTTGGCGGTATGATGGGAAATTATTTAAAAATTTTAACTTGAATAACGGAATGAGTAAATACTTTGTTTGGAGTATGCTAGAAGACAAAAAAGGGAATATCTGGATTGGCTCGAGAAATACAGAATTATATAAATTTGATGGGGGAAACTTTGTAAAATATTTTATGCCATAATATTTTTCGTCAAATTTAGAAATCTTTCAAAGAGTCTGAATTTACAATCAGGTATTAAATAGCGAGATTGGCAATAGAAAAACAACTGCCAAGTATTACACACATTTTCTTTTTAATAAACAGGAAATGAAAGTCGCTTGTTATTGAAAAATAAAGAAATATAAGATATTATCGTATTGTTTTAACAACAACCGAATCTTTGTGCAATCGCAGTTTTAACCAATTGGTAACTTTCAAAAGATTGATTGATTTGCTCTGTGAATGCTTGTTCTCTAAAAAAACGGTAACAACTTTATTAGGTTGGTCTTTAGTAAAGCCAGTATCATTAAAAATATATGCTGTATCAATATTTGAATCTATGAATTTTAACTCTTTATAGAAATCTTCTGGATAGTCTTTTTTTCGACTGAGGCTATCCAACATATTGATTAAAATAATATTAGTTTTTTCTAAAAGAATATCTTCATTAAAATTATCGGCAATTCCCTTTTTGTCAAATGTTGCACCCTGGTTTATTTCAACAGTTGCGTTACTTAAATTATACATATCTTTCTTAAGAACCAAACTTCTTAAGTATATAGAATCTACTTTTGCTCCCGCCAAAAATATTTCGACTTTATACTGCGAAGGAGTGATTACTTTTTTAACTACTAAAGTATTGTTGAAATTGAATTCAGCATTAATATACTTATTTGAATTTCTATTAAAATTATTTTCACTAACCAGACCATACCCCAAATATATACTCGGGATAATGGTAATTATTGAAACCCAAAATATAATTCTGTTGGCTTTTATAGCATTACCGCTTATGTTTTTTTCTTCCCTTGGATAATGGATGAACTTCAAATACAAATAAGCAGACAAGATAATAAATACAGTATTAATAAAATATAAATATAAAGCACCCAACAAATAGGGTATTTGAAAAGTTGCAATTCCATAACCAGCAGTGCAAAGTGGCGGCATTAATGCGGTTGAAATAGCAACTCCTGGTAAAATATTTCCTTTGAACTTACTCGTTATTGCAGTTATTCCAGCAAATCCACCAAACAAAGCAATTAAAACATCATAAATATTTGGTGCGGTTCGAGCTAACAACTCGGCATGCGCATCACCAATTGGACTTATAAGAAAATATAAGGTGGATGTAAATAAACTAGTTATTGTTGCGAAAAAATAATTTTTTAGTGCGCGTTTAATTAAAACTACATTATAGGTTGCCGCTCCAAAGCCAACCCCAATTATAGGACCCATTAATGGCGAAATCAACATTGCGCCTATAACTACGGCGGTTGAATTTATATTCAATCCTAAGGAAGCTATAAAAATGGCAAAAACAAGTACGAGTAAGTTGGTGCCTCTAAATGTGATTCCTTGATTAATAGTTTCGCTAATATTTTTATGCGAATCTAAATCGTTAGATACTGAAAAGTAATTTCTAATTCTGCTAATCATTAGATACCAGGTGAACTATTTTGATACAGAAACATAGAGTATATATAAAATTCCAATCATAATCACATAAGCAATCGGGTTGGCAAAGTTTACAGTCCAACCTAAAAAGCCTAACCGTTTTGGTACAAAAATTCGCTTATCTTCTTTGTTAAAATACAAAATTCCAAGTTTCCAGTTACTTGAATCAGCATGCCATTTATCCTTATTTTCTTGACTAGTCATTTCACCTCATTTTTTTGATTAATAAACTATTGTAACCGCCTTCTTTAATTGTTTATCTAACCATTTGTTCCCCTCATTGCTCTACATAACGCTTAAAGTTATCTAAAATCATTTGCCAGCCTGCTTGTTGCATCTCAACCGGATTTTCCTTTTCAGGTTCAAACTTTTCGGTTATGATAGTAGTAGCATCAGTCATTTCAAATGTTACCAGCATGCTGCGACCGTCGCCTAATAGGATTTCGATATTCTTTTCCTTTTCAATTTTTTGATAGGTGCCCCAAAAATCAAAACTCATTGAATTATCTCTAGCCGCCATAGTATAATGAAATTCCCCGCCCACTTCTAATTGGTTGGTGGCGGAAGGACAATGCCATTCAGGCATGGCAAAATTCCAATTAATAACATGTTGCGGATTTGTAAAGTATTCCCACACTTTTTGTAAGGGTGCGTGAATGTTAGATTGTACGGTAATTAGTTGCATGGCTTAAAAACTATATAACAAACATAAACAATTACTTGGATTGAATTAGTACGCCAATTAAATCACCATTCTAATTTTAGGGATACTTATTAAATGGTAGAAATTACGCATGGTCGATTTTTATTACTATCCAATGAACAGTAGCTGATTTGATTAGTCTATAGAGCTCAATTATTTCCTAATAAAAACAACAGCGGTATATATAGTCTTTTATTCCAGGCCAGTTCGCTGTGATTTTCTCCGGGGAAATACCGAGTAATCCAGTTCTTTTCCGAAAAACCTTTGGCCTTCATTACCGCATCTACTTTACTTTGTAGCGGCGGATATAATGCATCTAACCCCTGATCTCCATAATCGAAATAAAGGCGGTGACTAGCCGGATCGGGTAAATGATTACGCATATATCTAACGAATGCCTCGGGTACGGGATTATTTTCTACACGAAAAGTGCCCGGCCAATGGGTACTAAAGCAGGCTGCCCCGCCAAATACTTTTGGATATTCGCAGATGGCATATAATGAGATCAGTCCGCCCATACTGCTGCCCGCAATAAATGTATGGGCTCTATCAGTATAGGTAGAATAGGTGCTATCGATATAAGGCTTTAGTTCCTCTACTAGAAATTGCAGATACTTATCAGATATTGGTGTAAAGCCTTCTTTGGTTCGACCAGCTTTTTGTAATTCTGCAGAAATCGAATCTTTTTCAGCAGGAAGTAAACTGTCAAAGGGCTTTTGTGGAAAGTACTCTGCATGACGGCTTTGTTGGCCGTTCCAGATTCCTACCACCAGTACATCCTGAATAGCTTGTGTATCTATTAATTTAGTGAGCACATCATCTACATCCCAGCTTTGATGGTTCCAAGTAGTATTGGAATCATAGAGATTTTGCCCATCATGCATATATAATACCGCATACTTCCTATTTGGATTATAGTTGGCCGGTAGCCAAATATCTATATTTCGGGCGGCAACATATTTAGAAGGAAAATTCTCTGCCCGCTGAATAGTTCCGGAAGCGGGAACGGGTAACTGTGCAAGGGCAAAGTGGCTAAGTAATACACCGCAGCAAATCAATATCTTTTTCATTACAATTTGTGTTATTAGCTCGGGAAATTTAGTTTACTCAAATTTACTGCTTCTAACTTCAGTCTGCGACCTTTTCATCTGAATTTTACTTTGTACATACTGTTCTCCTTTTAACAGCAACCGTGCTAAATTCATTTGTACTTTTACAGAATAGAAGTACACTATACTACAAAAATGAATGAGATTCATTCCACCGCCGCTTTCAGAAGTTTTAGCACTACCCTGCCGGATTTGCCCTATACCATGCCGGTATTATTTATTGGCCACGGCTCACCCATGAATGGAATTGAAAACAATACATTCAGCAACCGCTGGACTACCCTGGCCCAAGAAATACCTACCCCTACAGCTGTGTTGGTGATATCTGCCCATTGGTTTACCCGGGGAACCATGATAACTGCTATGGACTTCCCAAAAACCATTCACGATTTTGGTGGATTCCCGGATGCATTATACCAAGTGCAATACCCGGCTCCAGGGAATCCTACACTGGCTAAAGAAACTGCTGCCCAGATTTCATCAGCAGAAGTTGTACTTGATCATGATTGGGGTTTAGACCATGGCACCTGGGCCATTGTAAGGCATATGTATCCGAAAGCCAATATTCCTGTACTACAGCTAAGTATGGATTATACAAAAACCGCGAGATTTCATTATGAGTTAGGTAAGGAACTATTGCATTTGCGCAAAAAGGGCGTATTAATAATAGGGAGTGGCAATATGGTTCATAATCTGCGGATGGTGGCCTGGGATAAACTGAATGGGCCTGCGTATGGCTTCGACTGGGCCATAGAAATAAATCAGGTTTTAAAAGACCGAATCTTACAGCAGGATCATGCTTCTCTGATTCAATATGAAAAACTGGGGAGGGAAGCGATGCTCGCTATTCCTACTCCGGAACATTATTTACCGCTCCTGTATATATTGGGGTTGCAGGGGAAAGAGGAGGGGGTTAGTTTCTTTAATGATCTGCCGGTGGGGGGATCATTAACGATGACTTCAGTAAAAATTGGATGAAAAATCGCATGTTAAAAGAAAATTAAATTGGCTTTTGGAAAGTTCAGAACTTTCCAAAAGTTCTGAACTTTCCAAAAGGTATATTTTCTAATCCTCCTTTTTTAGCTGATTAACATCCGCTAAAACACGCTGCATATCCTCCTCCCGCGTAGCATTATACACCCCCCGAATATGCCGCTCACGATCCACCAAAAATAACTTATCCGAATGCAAAAAAGTACTGGTATCCCCTTGCGTATTATCATCCGCAAAAAACGAACTTCTACCTAATCGGTATATAGCAGCTTTATCACCAGTTAGTAAATGCCAGATTTCCGGATGAATACCATATTTTTTTTCATATTGCTTTAATACAGGCACCGAATCTACCATTGGCATCACGCTAAAAGAAAGTAGGGTAACCCCTTTCAATCGAAGTAAACTGTCTTGAATAGAAAGCAAGCGGTTCGTCATTTTAGGACAAATACCCGGACAACTAGTAAAGAAAAAATTAACCAGATATATTCCCTTCCGAAGAGAATCGGAGCAGATGGTATTGCCAGACTGATCTACAAAACTGAATGAAGCAACCTGGTGGGTAGGCTGAATATTCCATTGAGGGGAGAGGTCTTTCGTAATAAAAAACGGCAACTTCTTTTCAGTAACATCTAACAAACCACATCCATTTAGCGCCAAAAAAAACCAGGCGAATAATCCAAGCTTACCGGATAACCGGCATACAATCCTGGGATGATTTAGCACCATACACACTATTATTTTTTACTGCATAATTAGAAATCAGCCGACCGGTGGAATCCCATATTTTTTGAGGTCCTTCTTCTTTCCCCATCCAATAATATTTTTCTCCTTGTACCTTTCCATTCGGAAAATAAACTAGTTGCTTCCCCTGATACTTTCCCCGTTGAAAGCTAAACAAATAGCGCAAATTCCCATTCGGCCACCAGTGCTGATAAATACCTTGCTTTTGTCCATCCACATACATACACTCTAATAATTTCTCCCCCGAGTTATAAAATCCTATTGCTTTGCCATTTTCTTTTCCCTGTATGATGGGAAGCTGATACACAATTTTGCCATTTTTTTCGGCCTCTACCATGTACCCATTAAATGGCTTCCCCTTGTATTGCCATCCTCGATCTGTTTTTACTAAGCTCGGATTAACATTATAGATAAAAACAGCAGGCGGCTTATTTCCAGATTCATTATTACACGTGTAACAAAGCATCATTACTCCCAAAAAAATGAACGCAGCTATTTTCACCTGAATTTATTTTACCAAAAACTGTCCCATCATGCCGCCATCTTCATGGTTTGAAAAATGACAATGGTACATATAAGGATTTGTGGGATCTGCAAAATCATCAAACTTGGCAATCACGGTTACCGTTTCGCCGTATGGAACATAAACCGTATCCTTCCAGCCCGACTCATGCGGGCCCACCACGCCAGAACTACGAGCAACAATTTTAAATTGTACATCATGCACATGAAAGGAGTGACCGAAAATATTGTTGTTTACAATCGTCCATTTTTCAATAGCGTTCAATGCAACGGTTTGATTGATGGCAGTAAACCCATACGTATTGTTATCAAAAGTAAAAGCAGATCCTCCTTGGCCTCCGGTAATGTTGATGGTTCTACTATTAGTAACATCTGCATTCGTCCAATACACCTGATTCGCCAACTTAGCAGGTAAGCTGGTAATGGGACTTGCGGTAGCAGCTCCTACATTGATATGTAAAACCGTAAAATCTTTATTGTTTAACAAACTGCCAAAATCACCCATTGTAGCAGGCTCTCCACCGGGAAAGCCAAAAGCTTGTCCGGAATTGTAGGCTTTCAGGTCTATACTGCTTCCCATGGCATCATCACCCAGGTTTACCATTATTTCTATGCGCTCACCGGGCATCATTTTCACTCTTTTCACCGATACTGGGGCATTCAATAATCCCCCATCATTTGCAATAATGTAGAACGACCGATTGTCGCTCATGCCCAAATCATATCCTCTTTCAATTTCAGCATTTAGAATCCGGAACCGTACATATTGCTTGGGCAAAGTAACCTGCGCATTCATTACTCCATTAGAAAGCAGGTAATCTCCATAAGCCCCATTTATGCTGATGGAATTATCTCCATTAAACCGCCGGCTGCTTAATACAAGGGGTATATCGTCTGTGCCATAGGTTCTTGGCAAAGCCAGAGCAGATTCTACCGGGTCTTTAATGATAATCAAACCACCCGCCCCTTTAGCCAGCTGCTCATAAGTTTTTAGGTGTAGATGTGGGTGATACCAATAAGTACCGGCATTATTTTTAATCACAAAATTGGGCGACCACTTTCCTCCTGCATCAATAATCTGATGGGGGCCCCCATCCATTACGGCAGGTATATGAAACCCATGCCAGTGCACTGTGGTGGCATCCGTTAAATTATTAGTAACGTTAATTTTTACATTATCTCCTTGGTTCATTACCAATGTAGGCCCCCAAAAGCTATTGCCATTATACCCATATGTAGCCGTAGGAGCTCCCGTTTTAAACTGTTTGGTAGCCTTATCAAGCGTTAGATTAAAGGTAGTGCCCGTAATTACAGGAGGAATAAAAAGGGCATTATAAGTGGTATTGGTAATGCCGGGATCGGGACTATTGGTTGTTTGGGTAGATTTATTACAAGCAAAAAATAATATTAAATATAATATATATGTATACTGAAATTTGATTTTCATGGTTTGCATTTTATGATAAGATGCGAAAAAGATCAAGAACCTTCGGATTCGAAGATATGAAATCAGCTGATGCTGTAAGATGACAAAAAAGTTCGACCCAGGGAATGAAAACTAGCTAATTATTAAAAATCACATAGCAGGATTACAGGAAGATTCAACAGCTACTGTATTACAATCAGTTAACTGTGTAACTATCACAAAAGTTAACATTACAGCTGCAAAAAAGATTTCCGCACGAATTTTACTGATTTATAACTCCACCTGAAGTTTTATAGTGCTCAGATCTCTGCTCCTTCTCATCATCCATCTGTGGCCCCTGCTTCACTTTGCGCCAATCAATATATCTATTAAACCGCTTCATGGCTTTATCCCAATCAAATACCTCCTGACTTGGGAATTCGAAATAATAGGGACTGAAATCAGGTTCATTGGTAAAAAAGTCCGACAATAAGGAAGCCGTTATATCATATTGATTTACGTAAGGCACTCCTAAAATATTATAAATCACTTTTAATATAGACCCAAAGTTTGCATGCGTATGCGACACATAATTTTTCTTTACATAGGGGCCAGCCATCATCAAAATACTTCTATGTGCATCGATATGATCTACCCCTCCTTGCGGGTCATCTTCGGTAACCACTACCAACATATCTTTCCAGTAAGGGGTTCTGCTAAAAAAATGTAATAACCTTCCAAGTGCCAAATCATTATCAGCAACATAGGAATGTGTATAGGGATATCCATCCTCGGGGCGAGGCTTTGCAGTATGGTCGTTCGGTAACATTACCGTTATCAATTGGGGAAGACTATCCTTTCCATTCAACCATTTTTTACTAAATTCTTCTTCAAATTGTTTCATCCGAAATTGGTCGGGTATATTGGTATTATATCCGGCAAAATTATGCGATGTATTTTCCCATACCCCTTTTTGCATGGGAACCATCACAATATGAGCGGCTCCGGTAGCAGTATCAAACCAATCTTCCCTTACATGTGCTGTTTCATTGGCTTGCCCAAAATTATAATAACTAATTTTTTTTCTGTCTAATGCCTCCCATAATCCCCCAATCTCGGCATAATCTTCTGGATCCATGCTACCCGTTGACCCCGGAAAACGTCTACCCGGCGCCTCAGAGAAATAGTCGGCAGTTTTTTCCGTACTGGAATTCGCTTCTACCCATTCATTCGGTATTACTCCCATCATCCAATGATGCCCATGTATAGAAGCATCACTATCACAATAATAATTATCACTCAACGAAAATTGACGAGCTATTTTATGATGATTCGGAGTAATGTTTACATTAGATGCCCGCTTATTTTTATTAATCACAGTAACCCCTAATCCAAACCTTGCCAAACTACTATCGCCAATCACACCCGGCATTTGTCCATACACTTCATCAAAAGTTCTGTTTTCCTTGGTTACATATACGATATGCTTGATAGGACTTACCTTACTTCCCGGTAAAACCGGTAATGGAGTATTGTCAGGCGCCTTATTAATAACAAAGGTTTGATCGATTACCTGACTGGTATATTTAGCTAATACTGTAGAATCTGGATTGTTAACAATCTGAAAGGTACCCAATTGGATGTCTCCCACATAAGTGCCCTGTATGGGTGCTACAAAACCCTTTCCACCATTGGGCCCTGCGCCATAACCCCTACAGGATGTTATAAATAACTTTTGATCATCATTAGAAACCCGAACCCGGGTGGTACCCCATCCGGTAGGAATTAAACCAACAGTTTGATCAGTTGCTACATCAATTTTTGCCACCGCGTTTAACCCTAATAAGGCTACATAAATGAACCGATTGTCTTTAGAAAGATCAATCCCAAACGGTAGGGTTCCCCGAAACTTATCAATCAATTGATGAACCTTAATAGGAATATGTTTAATTATTTTACCCTTTTTATAATCAATTACTGCAATATTATCATTGGTGGCATTGGTAACATAGGCAAATTGCGCATTGATGGCAACCGAATTAGGACTGGCTCCACCAATTACTTCTGCATCCTCTACCAACTCTCCCAATAACATTCCTGTTTTTATTTTTGCCCGGATATTGTTTTTATTCAGGTCAATCACAAATACACTCATAGCTTCCGGACTATTCGGATCACCTAATCCTGGAATTTTTTTCCCTTCCACTTCAGTTCCTTCTCTGGAGGCTTTTGTATTATTTCCATAGGGATGCCAAGGAATATATTGGCTTTGAATATTTTCAGGGGTTGTTCCGGCTACCAGCGGATAACTATACATGCCCACATTGGCTACAAGAGCCGTTTTTCCATCTGGAGAAACCGCAAGTCCAAAAGGTTGCCGACCCGTTGGAATTGATGCAACTATTTTCTTTGACTTCAAATTAAATCTTACCAACCGAAAATTTCCTCTATCTAACACCAATAATTCATCTGAATCTGGAATTAAGGCCAAATCACTGGTAAAACTGCCTGTAAATTTTTGTTGATTAAAAATGCCATCTAATAATAAGGTATCAATTCTTTTATTATCTGCATAATCATATATAATAACCGAACCGGCATCTCCACCACTCAAATACACCCATGGCTGTTTTGGGTGAAAAGCTACCCCTAAAAATGAACCTTTCTGTAAAGGTCCCTTATCCTTCGCTTTATAATCTGGAATTCTTTTAACCGCTTGAGAACTAAGGTCGATTATAGAAAAAACATTCTCGTGTAGGGTAACGGCTACTCGCTGATCAGGAGAAATGGCCATTCCAAAAGGATCATGGGTTATCCGTAAGGTGGTTCCTGCAGGTCGGATATACCGGCCGCTGGGTAAAATAGTATATTGCTGTAAATCTATTTTACTATATTCCTTATAACCAGGAACAGTTAAATAATCCACCCACTTTTCTGTTTGAGAAAAAAGGGGGGTGCAATTCAATAAAAAGGCAACTAATATATAAATATTTTTCATACGCTTAAGTAACAGTAAACTTATAGCAATAAACCAAACCCCACACCAAAATGAATATTAAGTTAAAGTTAAGTGGCTAATTAACTTAGAGGTTTCGGTTAGCATTTTAATAGATGCCAAAAAATCAGGTTACTCTTTTACAAATCAACTCGAATACAGGGGCAACCCATCAATTTATTCTTTTGGCAAATTGTCAACATAATCGATGGCCACCTTTTCTAAATTTGAAAGAAGAGGAGCCAACACAAATGGCATTCGTTGAAAGAAAAATAAGGTAATTACATTCCTTTTTCTATCAACCATAAACGCTGTATTAAATGCTCCACCCCAAAAAAAACTCCCTTCAGAAGCATGATTGATAGAAGTGCCTTTTACTGTAGTTAGCCCAACGCCTAGTCCAAAATTATTTTGCGATGGAAAACCTGAAAAGATGAAAGTTTTATTTCCCAATTGATTTGTCCAGAATTCCTGTAAAATGGATGCCCCGATTATTTGCTTTTTACCCCATTTACCTTCATTCAGCAAACACTGTAAAAAGCGAGCATAATCGGTTGTGGTTGAAACAAGCCCTCCGATTGCAGAGAAGTAGCGTTCATTTTTTCTTAGCGGGTAATCAATGGGAGCCATCGTTTCAGTTACCACCTGTAAACTATCCGGCCTTAATTTGGTATATACTTTAACCAGTCGGTTGGCTTTTTCGTCTGGAAGATAAAAGTAGGTGTCTTGCATTCCTAAAGGGTAAAAAATATATTTCTTTAGGTACTTATCTAGCGATAGCCCTGAGCCAACTTCGATCAGTCTTCCCAATACATTGGTGCTTAATCCATAACTAAATCGCTCACCCGGCTGATGTACTAAGGGCATTACTGCAATTTGATTTACTTCCTCTTCTAATGAAGTATAGTACTTGCCCAACCCAGCATTCAGGTGATATTTTTCAAATTCATTTTTAAATGCCGGATATTCATCCGCAGATGATATACCCGATTGATGAGTTAATAAATCCCGAATGGTTACCGAGCGGATTTTATCTACAAGCGTTACCGAATCGTTTTTCTTGCTGAAAACCTTTTGATTACCAAAAGCAGGAATATATAACTCAATTGGGTCGTTTAAACGAATAATTCCTCTTTCCACCAACTGTAATACGGCAATTGAAATAATAGCCTTAGTATTGGAAGCAATCCGAAAAATTGCGTTCGGTTGCATTGGAATTTGATTGTCCCGATCGGCATAACCATAGGCCTTATGTAACAAAACCTTATTTTGATGCCACACATACGCTACTCCCCCTGAAATGTTCTTTAACGCAATTTGCTGCATGATTACACTGTCTACCGTAGGAATACCCTGACTATAACTGGTGCTGAATGGAATAAAATTATGCCCTACGCAGCATACGATTGAAAAATATCGAATTAGCTTTTTCATCAAAAAAATTTAAAGATGAATTTGTCGTGCAAAATTACTTCAATTTATGCCATCCAGAATAGGTACTTGTAGCATCTAATTGAATTTTTTGCTGACGAACGATTTTGTCATCAACCAACTTTGTCATAACCATGGTTTGCTCTTTTAGTAACAAGTGGTTATTTACAAAAACACTGAATTGTACTTCCCTTTCTTGTGTGAGGGATAATTTTTTAGACCAGGCCTTGCCTGTGAATTCCCTTATACAATAATTTCCCTCCTCATTAGTATACGAAACTTGGCAAAAGGTAGTAAAGCTTAGTTCAACTTGTAATTCAACTGTAATTACAGGCTGTATCTCAATTAAATTTTTATTCGTAATACTATTAATAAATTTCTGCAAGGCAATCTTGAGGGTAGACATACCTGTGATTTTGCTGTAATTTACAGGTACACTTTTACCACATTGTTACCAATAAATTATCTTTATACTATAAAATCCAAAACGCTAATCAAATCTTATTTCTGCTAACTTGATTAGAATTTTATGCGGTTTATATTAAAAAAAATCTACTTAAAAGCATCCATCGCTGCAGTAGGGCGGCCATTATTATCAAACGCTCCCAACTGATACCCCTGCCAGCCATTATAAGATTGCGGCTCCCAATAAAAAACTCCCAGCCCTTTATTGCCGGTGAGTGAACGAGTTTTGGCAATCAAATCGTTGATAAATTGCTTACAGGCAGCCGGCTGGTCTACCGGCATCCCTACTTCTGCAATCATAATTTCTTTGCCATACCGATTTATCATATCCAGCATATTGGCCAGGCACTGTTCATTTTTTATCTGCCAGTCATTTATAGATGGATACATCGACATGCCAATAACATCCCAGGTTACCCCATGCTGAACAAGTCCATCCATAATCCAACGAAATAAAGCATTATCATATCCATTGGAAACATGAATGATCACTTTGGCTTGCGGAAAAATTTCTTTTACGGCTGTGCAGCCACTTTTTACCAGAGAGGCAAATTGGGGCATGCTCTTACTGGCCCGCCCTTCTTCCCAAAGCAATCCATCATTTATTTCATTGCCTACCTGCACCCATTCGGGTTGCACATTATTACTTTTTAATGCGGACAATACTTCTTTTGTATGAGCGGCGAGTGCTGCGTTTAAATCTGTAAATGAGAGCGTCTTCCATGCAGCCGGTTTATTTTGCTTGCCAGGATCCGCCCAATAATCTGAATAATGAAAATCGATTAAAATACGCATGCCCTTTTGGCTAGCCCGCACTGCCTGATTGATTAGATCCTGCTTGCCACACCAGCCATTTACCGGATTTACCCATACCCGTAATCGAATTGCATTAATCCCCAACTGTTTCAGCAGATCAATACAATCTTGTTGCTGGCCGCTTGCATTGTAAAATTTTAATCCCTTCGATTCCATTTCACTCAGCCAACTAATATCTGCGCCCTTTGCAAAATTATCTACAAGTGGCGGGTTGGGCTCCTGTGCAGGTTTTTTATTGCATCCCACCATCATTACACACGAAAGTAATAGCACCCATAAAATTTTCATCCTGCTATACAATTGAATTAGATTACAATATACTCAAAAAAAGACGGCTCCCATTGCTGAGAGCCGCCCGAGGTAGGGCTGCTATGCCACCAACAAATCTGTATTTACTAGTTACTAATGGTTACGGTTTGTGCATTCTCATCCAGCACAATCGTATAGGTACCCGCTACCGCCGGTGTTTTAAAGTTATTACCGCCTTCCCACTTGATTTTACGGGCTGTTCCTACTCCCTGACTACCGCCACTATTATCCTCATAATCAAATGCACCCCAGTCATTCCCAGCCAAGAATTTAATGTCTTTATTAGCCAGTAAGGTTGCTGTAATAGTCCAACGTCCATTTCCACTATAGGTCATTGAAGGACTTGCTCCCGGAGTCCAGGCGGTTACTCCCTGAATGCCATCCCCTACCAATCTCATTTCAGTTGCATGAGAAATTTCGTACCTAACTTCATCTGCATTCCGGCCATTCCAGATTACCCGGTACCGACCAGCGGTGGTAATATCCGGCATATTATTATCGTTGATCGCCAACAATGAGCCGCTACCACCATTGGATCCGTAGCTACGTGCATTGGTTACAGTAAGATCTCCATTATTCCAATCATTGTTATCAATCAGTTTCCAACCACCGGTTGTGAACGTGGTAATTCCCACAAAGAGGTTTCTTTCAGGATTTCCCATCGCAAAATTAGGGAATGTATTTGGGGGGCTCCAGCCGGCTCCCGTAGCACCTCCTACAAATCCCATACGCCCTTCCCGGATATCATACTTCATAGAAGTGCGGTCTAATGAGATGCGATAAATTCCAGCGGTTGCCACTGTTAAGTTATCACCTCCAGAAACGAGATTACCTCCGGTTCCGCCATAGTTTACATCCCATGCCCGACCTTGGGTAAATTTAAATTGTGCCCCTGCTGGCAAGTATAGATATATATAATAGAGCTTATTCAATGCACCGGGGCGTAAATCGCGAATCAATTCAGGTGCTGATCCCGGATCCCAATCATTTCCATTTCCGGTACCTCCCTGATATCCACCCGGTAAATAAAACCGGAGAATAGGAATATAGGTTTGAATGGTAACACTAACTATATTAGAAATCGATACCGCTCCTTGTGCAGTAACCGCTTTTATCCGATAATCTACTTTCCCGGTTGTTCCACCTGCAACACCTTCAGTTAATGCAGTTTCATTCATCTCACCCTGCGTTAGCGACTTATTTAGCAAATTGGTGCCAACCGGAATCTCTTGTAAACTGGCAAAGTTTTTACCGGCAGAATCATACTGCAAAGTATAGGTGATATTACCCGAATAGCCATTAAATGGTTTCGACCATGTAAATGTGTTTGAGGCTAAAGCAGCATTGGGCAATGAAGTGGTAACGGAAGTGTTTTGCGTTGTAAGAACTCCCGGATCATTGTATGGCGTAACCTTCACTTTCACTACGTTCGATTCGTAGCGCTCATTATTATTTCCATAAGAAGAAGCTACCTTAATATCCAGATCATATGCGGTTCCTAATGCAAATCCATAGTTCAGCAATAATGCATTCAACTCTTTGCCGAGTAAAGAAAATTCGCGCTTGCCTATCACTGTGCGGGTTACTTCTTTAGAAAAGTTTCTGCCGGTAGAATCGATAGAAATTACATATTTAAATGAACTGGTGTCCGCAGCATACATGGGATTTGTCCAGGTTAATCCCAGCACGGTTTTGGCAGAGTCGGCAGCAGTAGCAGTAACGGTAGCCGTTGACGCAGTTAAACTAATGGCTTTCCCTTTTTCATAAAGCGGTAGCGACTGAATTTTGGTACAGGCAGCCACCAGCAACCCCATTACCAGTATCCATAATGCGCGTTGATACATATTTTTCATAACAGCAATTTTTATAGTGTGCAGGATTATAATTTGGTGAAAGTGTATTTACCCGTTTTGAAGCTTACATTAATCCGATAATTGCCCGCAACACCGGGAGAAATAAAGTCGCCCCCATCGGGTTTGAAGGTGTCTCCGCTGGGATTATTGCCAAGACCAGCACCGGTAAATCCATATTTATTACTCCAGTTTCCATACACCGGCACAAACAAGAATCCTTGATTGGCATTCATATTCAAACTATTGATCTGAAATTCTGAACTGGATATTTTGGTAAACTTCTGCGTTACTAATTCCGGATCGCCTCCGCCCATCCAGTTGCCTGGAGTGGCAGCACCCGTAATATACAAGTTGGCAGGTACCGGATAAACTACATCCAAATAAGGAGTTACCGTCATTTTCAACACATTGGAAGCAAGAGGAACGGTTCCGTTAATGAGGGAAGAAATTACCCGCGCTTCTAATTTATGCGCCACATTTTCGGGCAAATCCATTGATAACAAGGCAGTATTCAATTCGCCAGTTGTGAGGCTAGCAGATAAATCCTTGGCAATAACTTTCTCATACTTTTTAGCGCCGCCAAAGTTGGCACCCTCCAGATCAATTTGCAACAGGTAGTTCACATCTTGCGAACTAACACCCGTTGTAAAACGATAATCTGGATTCGTCCAGTTTAATTTCAGAGATAATACATCCCGGTTGGCAATCGCCAGCACACGGGGCGTAAGTGAATTAGCAGTTAATACCGGATTGGTACCTCCTTCAAAGGTGATCCGGTTTTCTTCCTTCTTACAACTTACCAACGTACCGGCCAGTAAGAGTGATCCTGCAAGGATGGAATATATTTTTTTCATAACAGAATTTTTTATCGGTTAGATTAATAGCCAGGGTTTTGGGTTAGGTTTGGATTAGCCGTTCTATTGGAAGCTGGTATTGGAAAAATGTTATACTTACTGTCTACCGAAGTTCCGGAAGCAACGCCTCCTTTCCAAGGCCAGAGATATGTACCGGTAGTTAAACGGCCATACCGGATCAAATCGGTTCTCCGATGTCCTTCCCAGTATAATTCACGAGCTCTTTCATCTAAAATAAAATCAGTAGTCAACTGTCCAGACGTGATGTCACCTGAGTTATTACCAAAAGCACGCTGACGGATTTTATTCACGTTAGAAAGTGCAGTTGTAGCATCTCCACCGGTTCCACCACGTAAAACTGCCTCAGCATAAATCAAATACATTTCTGATAAACGGAATACCGGAAAATCAATATCCGCAAAATCACGGTTCACGTCCGAAACGCCTAATCCATCTGAACGAATATTTCTGTATTTATTTACATGCAATCCATTACTGAAATTCCCTACATCACTGATAGCAATCTGTGCAGGGCTTACTCCAAAGGCACTCGTAATAAACATGGCCCGCTTATCGGTTACGCCCGTTAAATCACTGAATCGGTCGGCCAGTCCCTTCGTAGAACGATACCCGTACCATCCGCCGCCCACACCAAAATCGTTGGCGTCATCTCCAGCTGAAGCGTGTACAAAAAAGGAGGTGTTGCCATAAGATTTTGTACGCAATCCATCACAATTCACTGCAAAAATAACTTCACTGGTACGCTTATGGTTATCTGCCATAAACAACTCCCGGTAATTATTGTGCAGGGTGTAACCGCCATTAATTACTTTTTGAGAATAAGTGATGGCATCGTTAAACCGGGCTGTGCCTGTATAAACCTGTGCATTTAAATACAATCTTGCCAATAAAGCCCAGCAGGCTCCCTGATCTACTCGTCCATATTCAATCGTACGCGGTGCTTTCAATTCGGTTTCAATAGCTTTTAATTCTGTCTCTACATATGTAAATACTTCTGCACGAGATTTTTCTTTAGGTAAAGCTGTACCTACGCTATTGGTTTCATCAATAAAAGTAGAGCGACCAAACAAATCCATCATCACCCAATAATTAAACGCCCGGATAAAGCGAGCTTCTGCACGTGATGATTTGATATTGGCTGCATCGGTTGCAGAGATGCCACGAGAAGCTAATTTTTCATCCGTAGATTCACGCAGATATTCATTGGCCACCATCACATTATACACCAAGCGGGCATAGATGCCTTTTAGGAAAGGATCGGAACTAGACCAGCTGAGACTATGAAAATCTTTAATAGTTTGGTCGTTCCAGGAAACTACCGCTTCATCAGTAGGCAATTCCTGGCAATTAAAGAAGCCCCGGATAAAGGGAGACTGAGATCCCTCATCCAAACCCTGAATATCAGAAGCCCCGGCAGGACCCACATTTCCGGTAGTAGCCAATCCCCCATATACCTTAGCTAAAACCGAAATATAACCTTCGGTGTTGGCATAAGCATTCTGAGAGGTAAAATCGTTCTGGGGAAACAAATCCAGCTTCTTAGAGCAGGAATACAACATCATCCCTGCTGTGAGAACTAACAATGTATTTTTTATCATGGTATATTTCATAACACAAATATTTTTACAATTAAAAATCGAGATTGATTCCTAAAGAATAAACACGAGGCCTTGGATAGATATTGTTATCCACTCCTCCATCCCCGGCATTTTCCGGATCTAATCCGCCATACTTGGTAATCACCAACACATTCTGAATGCTGGCATTCACGCGCAATGAAGCTTTATTCTTAAATACCCCGCCTACATTGTATCCAAAATTGATATTATCTATCCGGAAAAAAGAAGCATTATCTATATAGTAATCAGACAAATAACGGTTGTTATCAAATCGGGTAGTAAGATAATCACGGGTTGCATTACCAGTAAAGTTTAAAGGACTTTTAATGGCGCGCAAAACGCCGTTATTCGAATTCACGTTGTTATATAAGTAATTGCCAAAAGAACCATGGCCCGCGATACTGGCAGAAAACTTCTTGTAAGTAACCTGCGTGTTGAACCCTAACAATACATCGGCAGCAGGCTTCTGATAAATAGTACGGTCGTCGTTGTTGATAATTCCATCGCGGTTGATGTCTTCGTACAAACCTTCAATGGGCGCGCCGTTTTGATTGTATATCTGCTTATACATGAAAAACGAATTAGGCGCATATCCAACCGAGTGTATTCCAATACTGTTTCCGGTTCCACCACCAATAAAGGTTACATCCTGCCCTTTAAAATTTGGATCAGGATTCTTTAACAGGTTGGTGATAATAGCTCTATTGTAAGTGAAGTTCATACCCAAATCCCACGTTAACTCATTCTTACGAATGATTGCAGTGTTCAGATTGATTTCTAACCCCTTGCTTTCAATATTTCCTACGTTGGTTACAATCTCGTTCACAAAGTTAGCACCAGCTGCAACTGCTACATTCGCCAATAAGTCTTTGGTGTTGCGCTGATAATAATCTATCGAACCCGTTACCCTGTTTTGGAATAATCCGAAGTCTAAACCAAGGTTGGTGGTAGTAGTAGATTCCCAGCGGATAGAAGGATCATATCCTTCAGGGCGTAGGTAGCTAACATAGGTGTTGCCAAACTGATACGAAGCAGTAGGGGCACCTAGGGAATACCGGGGGATATAAGAATAATAGCCAATTCCATCTTGTTGTCCGGTTGTTCCCCATCCAATTCGCAACTTCAGTTCATTCAACTGACGGGTATTCTTAAATAAATCTTCCTTCACCTTCCAGGCAAAAGCCAGTGATGGAAAATAACCCGTTCTGTCGTTCGGATTTAATTTAGAACTTGCATCCGAACGAATGGTTGCGGTAAGTAAGTATTTATCCTGCAACGAAAAGTTTACTCGTCCAAAATAGCTCTCCAGTCGGTATTCCGGCCGATCGGTTAAGAATACTGGCTCAGAACCCTGAATAGTATCCCGCTTAGCAGGACGGGTAGGATCTGCAATGGCCCGATAGCTGAAAGAAGCATTATTGGTAACTTTAGTGAGAAAACTCTGATAGCTATGCCCCACCAAAACATCAATCTTACCCTTGATACTTTTTAACTCTTTTGAATAATATAAGGATACATCCGCCAGCTGGTTTACTTTTTGCTGCTGATAATGATTCTTTAAACCACCGGTTTTATAGTTGGTGGCAGATACTGAATCAATATTGTTGTTGCCATGTCCGGATGATTGGTCAAGGCCCAGGTTCACCAACACATGCAGGTCGGGTAAGAAATGTAATTTATAATCCATCTGCACATTTCCGATAAACCGGGAAACTGTAGAGCGATTATCCCTGAGATCTAATAGGGCAAGTGGATTTCTAGAGGATAAATCGATGGGCAACGCATTCGGCTGTAGCCATTCATAATATCCACCCCAGTTTTTATTTCCAGAATACACCGGCTTGGTAGGGTCGAAGGATACGGCATTTCCAATAGCCCCTTCATTAGCAAAACGATTCTTAGTTTGTGACCCCTTTAAATTCAGGTTGATGGATAAATGATCGTTCAACAATTTTGGCGACAAATTCAAAGTACCCGTTAAACGATTAAAGTTGTTGGTTTTAAGAATCCCATCCTGCGTTAAATAACCCAATGACGCTCTGAAAGGCATATTGCCCAAACTCCCGGAAGCACTAACCGTATTATCAAAACTGGGTGCAGTCTGATAAATTTCCTTCTGCCAGTCGGTGTTGGCTGTACCCAATAAATTCTTATACGTATTGTTTCCGGTTGCAGCCGCATCGGCATTTACAATGGTTCTTACTTCGTCTCCTGTTAACACCGGCACAGTGTTTACAATGGTACCTAGGGCAAACACATTATTATAATTGTAACGAATCTTTCCCTTCGTTCCTCTTTTGGTGGTAACAATCAATACCCCATTGGATGCACGTGAACCATATAAGGCAGCAGCAGAGGCATCTTTTAAAACGGTAATCGACTCAATATCATTTGGGTTGATGGTATTCAGCAGGTTGGCAGAACCGGCAATGCCATTTCCTTCAACAGGAACACCATCAATAACAACCAGCGGATCGTTACTGGCATTGAGCGATGCACCGCCGCGAATACGAATACGGCTTCCGCCTCCCGCAGCTCCTCCACCGGTGGTTACCGACAAGCCGGCTACCTTACCCACGAGCAACTGCTCGGCAGAGTTAATATTTCCTTTCTGAAATTCTTTGGGCCCCACTGAAGTTACTGCACCCGTTAAATCTGATTTACGGCGCGTTCCATACGCAACCACCACTACCTCTCCTAAATTGGCAGAAGAACTGGCCAACGCAACCGATAATTCGCCCTTGCTGGCAATAGATACTTCCTGAGCAGTAAATCCGGTTGATGAAACAACCAAGGTTGTAACAGCGGGTGCAACCGAAATTGTAAAGCGGCCCGCATCATTGGTTACTACTCCCTTATTACTGCCCTTTGCTACCACGCTGGCTCCTGCTAACGGAGCACCATTGGCATCCGTTACCCGACCTGTGATAGCCCTGTCTTGCGCAAACGATACTTGCATAAGCAGCATCGAAAGAACAAAAAGAACTGTTCTGCGTAAATTCAACCATAACATAAGCAATCGTTTAATTTTTCAAAAATGGTTTGGGAACACATCAATATATGTACTTACTACACTAACCTATGTGTTCACAATACACAACAATAAGCATATTTTATTACTTGCCAAATATTTTTTACCATTATTTGTACCTCTGTTTAACGATAGGAGAAATCCTATAATTATCCCTTCATCAGCCTACTGATATGGCCGAAAGTTGTTCACCAAACCGGCCTTGAGTTTATACAATTTACCCGGCCGATGATTCACTTCTTTTTCTAATGTGTTGGTATCTATAATCCAATCTTTTATAGCAATCTTTTTTCTAAAATTGCGCCGGTCTAATTCTATCCCCAAAATAGCTTCAAATACAGATTGTAATTCCCTTAGCGAAAACAACGGAGGTAAAAGATGGAAAACAACGGGGCGCTCCATTACTTTTTGCTGCAATTGGTGTAAACAAAGTTGCAGAATTTCTAGGTGATCGAAAGCCAGTCTCTTTACTTTACGCACTGGATACCAGTTTAACTGATGCTCAGCAATATTCAGCTGCTGATGTTGCATATCAATCAACGAAAAATAAGCTGTAGTAATTACCCGTCCAGACGGGTGCCGGTTTATCTTTCCAAAAGTATGCACCTGCTCTAGATAAACATTCTGTAAGCCGGTTCTCTCCCATAAAATTCGAAACGAAGCCTCGGTTAAATCTTCATTGGGCTTTACCAAATCTCCCAACAGTGAATTCAGTCCCTGAAACTCTTCTAAATCCGATTGCATCAGCAGCACATACAGCTCATCATTATCATACCCGAAAATCACACAATCTACCGACACGGCTATATTAAAATAGTCCTGACGATTTTTTTTCTCAATGGCCGCATTTTTCAACGCTTTGATAATCTTTTCCGACATAAAGACCCAAATTAAGGCAATATAAAATGAATTGAGCGGGTTGCCGAAGAATTTTTAACTGAAAGAATATAATGGGCCGGTGGCAACTGATCAATGGCCGTTCCCAATACCATGGAATGCTTGCCAGCACTGAGTTTGCCAGAAAACAACACTTTCAGTTGCCTACCATCCGCCGTAAACAGCTCGGAAGTGATTTTACTGGGCACCTTTACTTCTATCTCATAAATCGCTCGCTTATTTACCGGATTAGGAAATAACCTAACCTGAAAACCTGCATCAGCGGCCGATAAGTTATCGCCAATTGCTGTTATCGGTCCCGTACTGGTTAACTTCCGGCTCAGGTAAACCTTGTATTCGCCGGGTTGTAGTGTAATTGATTGGGCCGCTCCCGTTGCAGTAAATGTTTCCCCGGTAAGATGCTCATACCAAGTGCCGCTATTCGGAAATGTAACATTCGCAGTTGCCGGGCCTACATCAAAATTACCCAACACACAAATATTAGAAGTATCGGTTACCAGCTGCATCCATTTAAAGGCACCCCCCAAAGAATAGGTAATTCGATTAGAGGTAAAATTATTCCGATACATAGGATGGGTGCGCAATTGATTCAGCTTACTATATACCGTAAACAAGGCCTGCCGCTCGGGCTGCAGGCGATAATCCCACCGAATGGGTTTATTGCCAGTTCGGCAATTGGCATTCACAGTTCCATCCATACAGTAGTTGATAGTATAATCATACCCCAACTCCCCAAATTGCCATATCATTTTAGGGCCGGGCGTTAATAACCCAAATGCTGCTGTCAACTCCATTCGCTTGAGTGCAGTGGCCAAGGTGCGCGTATTATAACTGCCAGCCGAATTACCGAATTGAATGTTCTTGTACAGTAATCTTTCTTCGTCGTGACTTTCCATATACCCCACCAAATTAGGCTGTACCCATCCACGGCTGGTAAAAATACTTCCCTCAAAATTGCTGTTTAGAAGAAACCCCATAGCGGCTTCCTGAAAATTGTATGTATTATTTCCCCATAACAACATGCCATAATTACTCAATTCAATCTCTTCTGTATTTGCAGCAAAATGTTCTAAAATAGCATAGGACCCCGGAGATTTTACTTGCAGGGTATCGTAATATCTCTTCCAAATCGCTACCCGGCTGGCATCATACTGCCCCCACAATGCCACATTGGATCCGGAATTTACCTGGGTAAAGCCTTTCGACAAATCGAATCGGTACCCATCTACCCTAAACTCCTTCAGCCAATATTCCATCACGCGGCTACTGAAATACCGTGTTGCCAGCGACTCATGATTAAAATCGTGAAACACATTAAAGGGATGTCGGGCGGTTTCATTTAGCCAGGGATTATTGGCGGCAGGCTGATTTAAACTCGCATTCCAATAGAGTGCAGCTAGTGGACTATTGCCGGTAGTATGATTTAATACCACATCCAATAAAACAGCAATGCCCCTTTTATGACAAGTATCAATAAATTCTTTCAGCGAATTGGCAGGGCCATAATATTTGTCGGGTGCCAAAAAGAAAGCCGGATTATATCCCCAGCTCTCATTCCCATCAAACTCATTTACTGGCATCAATTCAATAGCATTTATACCCAGTCGCTGCAGGTAGTTGAGGGTATCGCGAATCGTTTTCCAGTCATGCGCCAACACAAAATCTCGCACCAATAATTCGTATATGATCAATGAGCGTTTGTCCGGACGAGTAAAATTCGTTACCCCCCAATTGTATGCGGGGGGAGCTGTTTGAAGTATACCAACTATCCCCGTGGTTTTGCCGGTAGGATAGGCTTTGAGGTTAGGAAAAGTAGCAGCCGGAATAGTTCCATCATTCCAGGGATCTAGAATTTTTTCGGAATACGGATCCGCCACGCGCAGGGTGCCATCTACCAGGTATTGAAAAGCATATTCGGTGCCCGGGGTTAATCCGGTAATTTTTAGCCACCAATAATTTCCATCGGGCGTTTTATTCATGGCAAAGGCAGACTGTTCTATCCAGTTGCTGCCAGGAAATTCTCCTATTACAGAAACCCGATTTTTGCCCGGTGCGTATAATACCAACACAGCCGAAGTATTTCCCGCCTCATAATTAATGCCATCACGAACGCCTGCCGGCAGCGGAAGAATAGTACTGGAGCCCGATACAAAAAATTTGATGGTATCTCGAACCGTTACACTTCCCTTAACCGCTTCTGCAACCAATTCTTGATTGCCAGATTGGGTTATCGTGGGAGTAGCAGCCACAGATGTTACGCTGGAAGCGGTTTGCACAACCGATCCGTTATAGTATAAAGTGAAATTAGCCGAGGCATTTGCCTGTGCTACCACAGAAATGTTATCCCCCACCTGCTTGCTGATAGGTTCTGGAATCGGCAGGAACGTGGGTTGTAAAATTGGCTGAGTAAAACGGAGCGCTAAATTAGCAGCGTAAATAGGTAGGTACATATCCGTGCCATCTGTATTCGCCTGCTTTAAGGTTCCATTGCCATTGCGAAATAAAATGGCAATTTTTAGAATGGTCTCTCCGGCCGGCACCCCATAAAAAGCCCGGATATTAGTAATATCATATCGCCACCGGTTATTGCCCAACGAAACCGCCTGCAATTCGGGAAGCGTTTTACCCCAGGGACTTTGACTGCCTAGTTTAACGTATTTCCAATCGCTGACACTGGTACTCAAATTGGTGATTACGCCTGTATGAACGTACACATCATTTAGGGATCCATAATTATTTAAACCCCCATTTCCTTTGGAGGCATCCACTGTGATAGATAAATTATCGGTATCTGTAGGGAATACTACCGAACCGGTTAATAATTGACCCTGCACCTGAATACCATATATACAGAGGCATAAAAATAACAGCAGGGTCTTTTTCATAAATAGCTAGTAATCGTTTTACTAAAATACAAATATGTACTAAAAACACATTAATTTTCAAAAAATTATTAATCTTGTTGAAGGAATAAGTGAAAAAGCCCATTGATACTTACCCTAACCCGCAAAAATCTATTTTTCAAGATTGCAATTACCCTGCCATGAATAAACGCATCCCTGGTTATCTGCTCATCAGCTGTCTGCTCCTGTTTCAAAGCTTATTCGCCCAAATTGATCATGTAGAACCCCTAAACTGGTTCATCGGCATGAAGAATCCTAGGGTACAATTATTGGTTAACGGAGCCGACATCGGTACCAGCACTCCCTCTATCAAATATCCGGGCGTATCGATTGAAAAAGTTCATCGGGCAAACAGTAAGCAGTATCTATTTATCGACCTCTACATACAACCCTCCGCTAAACCTGGCACCCTTTCCATTCGTTTTGAGAAAAATGGTAAAACCATTGCCACTTACCCTTACACATTATTGGCACGCACGCAAGATCCCAATCAGTTCAAGGGTTTTACGGCTTCCGATGTAGTTTACCTGATTATGCCCGACCGTTTTGCCAATGGCGATACCACCAATGATGTAGTTGCCGGAATGAAAGAAAACCAGGTAAACCGAACACGCCCCGGCGGTAGACATGGCGGAGATATTCGGGGTATCATCAACCACCTCGATTATATTCAAAAAATGGGGTTCACAGCCATCTGGTGTACACCCATGATGGAAAACAACATGGCAGGATATTCTTATCATGGATATTCCATCACCAACCACTACAAAGTAGATCCCCGCTATGGCACTATGGAAGATTACATAGAACTATCTGCCAAAGCAAAAGAAAAAGGAATCAAATTAATATTTGATGAAGTGCTCAATCACTGCGGCAGTGAACATTGGTGGATGAAAGATTTGCCTTTCCCTAACTGGATAAATAAAGCCGACTCTTTTCAACTCAGCACGCACCGTAGAACTACCAATCAAGACCCCTATGCCGCCGAATACGATAAAGACCTGATGACGCGTGGCTGGTTTGATAAAACGATGCCCGACCTGAATAGTGAAAATCCATTCATGGCAAACTACCTCATACAAAGAAGTATCTGGTATACCGAAACCCTACAGCTGGGCGGCATCCGGCAGGATACGTATGGCTACAGCAATAAAAATTTTTTACAAAAATGGAGTTGCCGGATGATGGAAGAATATCCCCGGTTTAGTATGGTAGGGGAAGAGTGGACCTACAATCCCCTGATTGAATCTTACTGGCAAAAGGGAAAGATTAACAGCGATGGGTACAAAAGTTGCTTGAATACGGTAATGGACTTCCCCTTACAACAAGCGTTAACA
Source organism: Bacteroidota bacterium (assembly GCA_026391195.1). Classification (GTDB taxonomy): domain Bacteria; phylum Bacteroidota; class Bacteroidia; order Chitinophagales; family Chitinophagaceae; genus Sediminibacterium. The sequence continues at coordinate 26,725 of JAPLEI010000100.1, forward strand.
GAAGGAATCCGCGAACAGGAAAAACCTTATTCCTCAACTGGTTTTACACGGATGTATGAAGCACTGGCGAATGATTTTGCTTATGCGAATCCGAATCAAATGCTGATTTTTGGCGACAACCACGATATGGATCGGCTGTTCACCCAAATGAAGGAGGATCTTGCCCTAACTAAAATGGCGATTGCCTATTTACTAACTATGCGTGGCATCCCCCAGTTTTTATATGGCACCGAAATTTTAGCAACCAATAGCAAACACCCCAACGACCATGGGTATATTCGAATCGATTTCCCAGGCGGCTGGAATGCAGATACGACAAATGGATTTACCGGGATGGGTTTAGCTCCTGCTCAACTAGACATGCAATCATTTATGAGAAAAATGCTTAACTGGCGTAAAAATCATCCGGCCATTACTTCGGCTGCTACGCTACATTTTGCTCCTTTTGAAGGGCTGTATGTTTACTTCCGCTATAACCAACAAGAAACCATCATGGTGGTGATGAATCGTAACAACGAAACGGCGCAACTGAACACGGCAAGAATGAAAGAAATCCTCCAGAATAAATCAATCGCCCAGCCTATTTTCAGTAACGAAAAACTACCACTCGCCAAACCCATCCCCATTCCCGGAAAAACAGCGATGATTTTTACCATAGAGTAATAAACGCAAAAAAACCGATTCCTTGCTTTTCAAGGTAATTGGCATACTTCAGCAATAAAATAGATACATTTATCTACGATTTACTGCTCAATTGCCTGCCATGAAAACATTACAAGCATCCTATACCGATGGATTTTTTGATGTGAGCGCCGCGCATGGATTTTTGCCGGCTGTTCCACCGCTGATTTCATTACCCCACATCTATCAGGCCCTGCAAGAGGTTCTTGATAACATGCCCATACAACTCAGTGATGAGCAACCCGGCTATCTGCATTTCCCGGGAAAAATTCAGGAAGTAGCTAACCAATTACCCAATTATTTAGCAGAGGTAAAACAAGAAAGCGATATCCGAATTATTCAGGCTTTATACAGAGGCTATGCCTTTCTTACTTCTGCCTATACCCTGGAGCCCGCTTTTCAACATTACAAACAAACGGGAACCTATGGCAAAGCCATCAACACCTTACCCGCCAATATTGCCCAACCCTTTGTAGCGGTTTGCGAAAAATTAAACGTTTTTCCTTGGTTAGATTATCACTACGGTTATTCCCTGGGTAATTTTTATAAAATTAATCCGGAAGGCTCACTCGAGTGGGATAACCTTCAAATGTGCGTAAAATTTTCTGGTCAGCCAGATGAAGCCGGCTTTATTTTATTGCATGTAGACATCAATCAATTTTCACCCAACCTGGTAGGCTCCGTGTTAGCTACCTTAGCAGCAGTTGAAGCCAATGCAATCAATCAAGTGGAGGCAGGATTAGATAAGAACCTCGATACCCTCACGCAAATGAATATCCGCAGAAAAGAAATGTGGAAGGCTTCTAGATGGCAACACTACAACGACTTTCGGGTTTTTATTATGGGCATAAAAGGGAATGAAGAAATTTTTGGTGAGGGTGTAACCTATACAGGGGTTTGGGATACCCCCCAACAATTCAGGGGGCAAACGGGTGCTCAGGATGATATCATTCCAATGGAAGATATTTTTTCAGGGGTTACCCGATATTATTTAAAAAATGAACTGACCGACTATCTGCTGGATCTGCGAAAATATCGTCCCCACTGTGTACAGGCATTTTTTGTAGACCTGGAAACACAAGTAAAACAGGTTCATGCTGATGGATTAGCTGGGTATTTATTTGAACAAGCTTCCGTGAATGGATTGGCACGACTTCTCGGCATTTTAGAACAGATTTATCATTTCCGAAACGGGCACTGGCAATTTGTACAAAAATATATAATGGCCAATACCCCGTATGCAAAAGCTACCGGCGGTACACCCATTACCACCTGGCTGCCCAATCAGATTACTGCGGTATTGCAACAAATGGAAGGAGTAATGCAATCGATTGCCTTATTATCTGATATCCCAGATGAAAAAGGAACACTACTAATAGCTAACAATCAAGCTACCTTCCAACACAAAAAACAATTACTCGCAGAACAATTATCGATGGTTAGCCAAGATACCTATTCGGCAGATACTCTTTTTTCACTCAATTCCCGGTATGGCTTGTCGGACCAGTAATACAATCATTCTTCAACCATCCCCAGCAGTAGGATTTCGATTTCGAAAAGATACCAGTGCATCCAAATCATGCGAAAAGTAAAATGCTGTAACATCATGCGAAAACAACATTGGGGGCTGATAATATTTTTACTGCTCTGCTCAATAGTAACCGCCCAATCAAAAACCCGTCCCAATATATTATTTATTCCGGTAGATGATTTGCGACCTATTATGGGCTGCTACGGCAATCCACTTATTAAAACACCTAATATTGACCGACTTGCAAAAAGCGGTCTGTTATTTAAGTACGCCTATTGCCAGCAGGCGGTTTGCAATCCTTCCAGAGCCAGCTTGTTATCGGGATTAAGACCTGATAGCTTACAGGTATGGGACTTATATACGCCCTTTAGATCTATTTCGCCTACCCTGGTTACTTTACCGCAATATTTTAAACGCAATGGATATACTACCATTGGTATAGGAAAAGCCTTTCATAATATTTTTCCGGATGATAGTTCCTGGACGGAGTCGTTGCATGTAGAAGGGTTTCCCTTTGATCCGGATGCCGTATATACGGATGAACCCAATCTAAGCCTGATTGCAAAGAAGAAAGAAAGTTTTATCGCCAGAAATATAGACCGAAGAGACCCTTATGGCATTTGGTATATCAAGGCCAACTCCATGGAGAAAGGCAGTGGTTCAGACGATAGCTATTACGACGGAGCGCAAACAACCCTGGCAATTGAAAAATTAAAACTGCTGAAAACTGCTGCCAAACCGTTTTTTTTATCCGTAGGCTATTATAAGCCCCACCTGCCTTTCAACGCTCCCGAAAAATACTGGAACCTATATCAAGAAGCAGAAATGCCCATTGCAAAAAACGGATTCCCCCCACTGAATGCGCCTGCTTTTGCGCTCAGCGGCGACGAAGAATTGCGGAATTACGACGACCAGCACGATTTACCTAAGCCATCCGAAAACCCCCTGGAAAAAAAGAGACAGCAACAACTGGTTCACGGATATTATGCCAGTATATCTTATCTGGATGCGCAAATAGGAAGACTGCTGGATGCTTTAGATGAACTTGAACTGAGCAACAACACCATCATTGTATTATGGGGCGACCATGGATGGAAATTAGGAGAACACAATAGCTGGGCCAAACAAACCAACTACGAAATAGATACCCGGGTTCCACTGATTGTAAGCGGTAAAAACGTGCAAGCGCAGAATCAAACTTCGAATGCATTGGTAGAGTTGGTAGATATTTATCCAAGCTTATGTGAAATAGCAGGATTGCCTATCCCCAACTACTTGCAAGGCAAAAGCTTTTACCCACTAACCAAAAACCCTTCCCTCCCTTGGAAAAAAGCCGCATACAGTCAATTTTTAATGGGGCATTTTATAAAAAAGGATATAGGCCTAAACGACAAGATGGGCTATGCAATCAGAACCCAAAACTTTCGGTATGTAGAATGGTATACCTGGAAAAATGGTAAGCGCGAAAACCTGATTGCACAGGAATTGTATGACGAAATAAACGATCCGGATGAAAACAACAATATTGCAGGAATGAACAAATACAAAAAATTAATTACGCAGCTATCGCAACAGTTACTGCTTAAATAATTATTCATTCGCCAACTGTATCGGCTATCCAATAAGCACCCCCGCAAATCCTGTTACTTTTTGAGCGTAAACTCAGTTGCCTGCACATCTCGGCTGTTACCGCCTACCATTACTGAAAATTCTCCTGGCTCGGAACCATATTTCATATCAGCATTCCAGAAAGCCAACATGCTCTCCGTGATTGTAAAAACTACTTCTTTACTTTCACCGGCTTTTAAAGCAACTTTCTGAAAGGCTTTTAATTCTTTTCCAGGAGGGGTAATGCTGCGTACTTTATCCTGTATATAAAATTGTACCACTTCACGTGCATCATATTTTCCAGCATTGGTTACCCGAATTTTTACAGTAAGCGAGCCCTTATTGGTTAAGGTGGTTCCACTCAGTACCGGCTTCCCATATTCGATGGTGCTGTAGTTAAGTCCAAACCCGAAAGGGAAAAGTGGCTCATTGGGAATATCCAGGTATTTACTGCTGAACTTATTATCTGGACTTTGGGGGCGACCGGTATTTTTTTGTGAGTAGTAAACGGGGATTTGACCTACTGCTACCGGAAAGCTCATGGTGAGTTTGCCAGATGGATTTACTTTTCCGAACAATACATCTGCTATCGCATAGCCGGCTTCTATTCCGGGATGCCATACTTGTAGAATGGCAGCGGCTCCTTCGGTTAGTCCGGTTAGTACCAGCGGACGACCACTCATATTAACTACTACTACCGGTTTGCCGATTGCATACAAGGCTTTTAATAATTTTTGTTGAGATGGTGGTAAAGTAATATCAGCGCGACTGGCAGCTTCGCCACTCATTTCAGATGCCTCGCCTACTACTACTACCACTTTGTCGGAAGCCCTTGCTAATTGTAGGGCTTCCTCTAACATAACCTCGGGAGTACGGGCATCTATTTCTGCACGCATGCCAAATACATTGGCACGGGCAGCCAATGCAGGGTCGTCGGTTATATTTGCCCCTTTTGCATATTGAATGGTAACGCCAGTTCCTGCTACCTGCTTCATGCCTTCTAATACAGGAATTGATAATTGCGGATCACCGCTTACAGCCCAGGTACCGAGCATATTACTTTTATCATTGGCCAGCGGACCAATCAGTGCAATGCTTCCTTTAGCGGCCAGTGGCAAGGCTTGTTGATTGTTTTTCAATAACACAAAACTCTGGGTAGCCACTTCTCTCGCAAAAGCACGGTTCTCTGCACTTAAAATTGTCGCTTTGGCTCGGGCCGCATCCATGGTTTTATAGGGCTGGTCGAATAAACCCAGCTTATATTTTGCTACCAGAATATTGCGGCAGGCAGCATCAATTTGCGCTTGGGTTACTTTTTTCTCTTTCAGTGATTGTGAGAGGGTATTTAATAATCCTTCGGCAACCATATCCATATCCAGACCTGCATTCAGTGCCTGTGCAGATACTTCCTGCAGATTACCCGAGCCATGGTTAATCATTTCGCTGAGTGATGTATAATCGCTCACTACAAATCCGTTAAACTTCCATTGTTTGCGCAAGAGGTCGGTTAATAACCAGCGATTACCAGTAGCAGGAACCCCATCAATATCATTGAAAGAACTCATTACCGAAGCAACTCCAGCATCTACTGCCGCTTTATAAGGAGGCAGGTATTCGTTGTACATACGATTGCGGCTCATGTCTACCGAATTATAATCCCGGCCAGCTTCCGCAGCACCATATAAAGCAAAGTGCTTAACACAGGCCATTAATGTATTATTGGCCGCCAGTGAATTCCCCTGATATCCTTTTACCATGGCAGCAGCAATTTGTGATCCTAAAAAAGGGTCTTCTCCCGAACCTTCGGCTACCCTGCCCCATCTGGGATCACGGGCTATATCTACCATAGGAGAGAAAGTCCAGTTCAATCCATCCGCCGAAGCCTCATTGGCAGCCATCATGGCCGAGCGACGAATCAGTGCCGTATCCCAGCTACAACTCATCGCCAGTGGAATGGGAAAAGTAGTTTTATATCCATGTATCACATCCGAACCAAAAAATAACGGAATTTTCAATCTAGATTCTTTCATTACAATGTCTTGCGCTTTCCGGATATTTTCATAGCCGATTACACCAAACATGCCGCCCACTTTACCTTCTCGTAATTTTTTTTCTACATCCGTACTTACTACAGATCCCGTGGGAATTCCTGAACCGGGGGTTATCAAATTCAGCTGACCTAGTTTTTCTTCCAGCGTCATTTGTTTCATCAGCCCATCAATAAAACTATTCATCCGAGATTCGGAAGTTTGCGCAACACCCCAGAGGGCAATAAAGGTAGACAATAGCAGTAAGGCGATTTTTTTCATGGGTGCAATTTGATTAGTCAACTTGTATAATGGGGGAAGGTATGGATATTCCATTTTCATTCAATGCTTCTATTCGGTAATAGTAAGTTTTTTTACTGTCCATCCCCTTATAATAATATTCATTGGCACCATATACCATCACACATTGATAGAGTTGATCGGGAGCAGTACCAAAATAAATATTATAGGCATAAGCGGCATCATTGGGCGCCCATTTTAACCAGGCACTGCGCTTGTCTTTTTCCGTTCTCAATACCACAAAGTCTTTTACAGCAGCCGGCACCGCGCCCTTCCCTTTTCCAAAAACCCGCAATCCGCTGATGGCAAAATTACCTGAAGGCAGGTGTTTATTCTCGAGGCGGATATACCGTGCCTGAATGGGCTGAGGCAGTTCAATATAGTCGTGGGGTATATCCTGCTGATTATTCGATTTGTCAATCATCAGTTTCCATTGTTTGCCATCGGCTGAATAGCTAACCAGGTATTGATGATATTCCCCGATGGTTTTGCCCAAAAACTGTGCATCCTGATCGGCATAGTTGATTTGTAAAGCACGTACTTCCAACACCGCACCTAAATCGGTTTGTATCCATTCACCTGGGTTGCCTGTTGCGGCAGACCAGTAAGTTTTAATGCTTTCATCTACTGCATAGTTGGGCTGATAATTGCCGGCTACAGAAGATACGGTTACCGGTTTCTGATAATTCAGTAACATCCATCCGGTGAACCCTTTTCCAGGTGCATTTTTACCGGGCAGGTAATGAGGATAATCACCAAAAGCCGTATTACAATACATCACATCTTTTTTATCAAAGCCGGCGGGCCAGATACCGAGGCGCCGTTCGAAATTATTTTTTACAGAAATAGCAATGGTAGATACATGCCACCAGTTTTTTTCATTATCCTGAAATGTAGCACCATGCCCTGCCCCGCGGGCAAATCCACCAGCTTTCATGCTGAGGGGGTCGGATTGATTTTGAAAAAAGTTCAAAGGCCCATCTCCTACGGCTACCCCATCGGCATATCCGCTGAATTCTGTTCCGGGTGCGGCATATTGAAAATAGTATTTGCCGTTGTGTTTGGTCATCCAGGCGCCTTCGATAAACCCATCCAAAAAAGTATCGTCCATATATTCTCCAAAGCGATGCCAACCATAGCGCCAGCTTTCTAAAAAGAACAGCTCTTTGCGGGTACCAATGGGTTGCAGGGTTTTTCTATTTAATTCGATGCCATACAAGGGAAATCGATTACTGCTTCCGTTATATAGATACAATCTGCCATCATCGTCTGTAAAAAATGCCGGATCCCAGCCACCAATTTCAAAAGAATCTACAAGGGGCTTCCATTGATCGTGCAATGGATCTGTACTCATCCAGATGGTAAAATTTTTGGCGTAGTTTGAGCCCATCACCAGCATGGTATCGCCAATAATGCCAACTGCGGGTGCACATAATTCGTCGTATACCTGATTCCAGGGGCGCAGAAAGCGGCGGGAAATAAAATGCCAACTGCTCATATCATTACTCCACCAATAGCCCCATTGATTGGTACTAAATAAATAGTAAGTGCCCTTATAATTTACAATTACCGGATCAGCCGTTGCTCGGTGTTTTCCCCAGGTAGAGAAATTAGGAATGGGGGTATACCCATAATCTAGGTTAATGGGATTGCAATAGGTAGTGGGTTGGGTATAGCTGGTAAGCGAAATCAGTACCCATAAAAATATGCCGAAAAACTTTTTCATACACGCAGGTGTTAGGGCAAGCCGTTTTTCGGAATGGTAAACAAACCTCGCTAAAGGATGCCCTACTAAAAGTATTGAAAACATTCAAACTGTACAATACTACCGAAGGAATTATCGGTTAATAGGTATTACCTCAATTTTTTTATACTGCTTCAATCTGGCGATGGGTACTTTATAGTCGAGAGCCAGAACGCCTGTTAAAACACCTCCCTGTGAAGGAATCACCAGGGTTTGACTGTAGGAATAATACTTGATCCGGTCGAGTGGGGTTTTTCTGAGTTCACTCATATACATGTAGGGAGCATAATTATTTACCTCATACTTTCGGTAACGGTTACTCAGGGTTTCTATGGGCGTAAATGAGGATGATCCAATTTGATCGGTAGAACCCGTCATGCGAACGTTAAATCGTTTATTCATGTTTAACACGGCCGTTTGGCCAAATAAGTTATAGAAGAAGTCGCGGGGATTGTTGCGCAGGTAAAACGTATTTTTAGCAGTACGATTAGGAAACATATTATTGCCGGTATGCCAGCCAGCGTAATATCTTTTAATATCCTCTTCGGAAAATACAGAAACTTCATACACTTCTTTTCCCATTTTTTTATAGGTAGCCGCTTCACTGGGCGTCATAGTGATTCCTTTAAAAGTGGTAATGATTTCCTGATACACGATTTTAAAATTATCGTTCGAATACACTTCTACGGTAAGGGGAAGTATAAACTCATCTGTAGCTACCCATTCCCTGTCGGCAGTGTACTTGCTATAGGGATTGAGTTTGGGCTCATCGGATATGATTTTATAATCAAAAGCCCGATTGAGAATTGCAGCTACTTTATCTGAAAGCGCGGATAAAGCAACCTTTTCTCCGCTTTCATTTCTCTCTTGCCGGCCAAATTCACTGGCAATAGCCGATCCCTGTATTTCGGTTCCTATGCCATTATTTTTACAAAAAGTCATTACTTCTTTAACCGAAACATGTGCCCGGATAGTAATGGATTTACCATTAAATGGTTTTACCGGTTCTACTTTTGTAATGGTGCCGGCTGCTATTTCAGCAATCTTATCAGAAACCAGTCGATCGTTTACCACTTCGGTTTCTTGGGTAACAAAAGAACCGATGGTACTTACGATTGCTTTTACTTCTGCATTCATCCGAGCTTCTTCTTCGGTTTTTCCATATCCGGTTACTTCTACTACATTGCTTTTTGAAGCAGAACCGGTTGTTGACTGACTGCCTTGTTTTGCAGAGGTACAGGATAACAAACAAATTAGTATACAAACAATACTTACTGCTCCATTATTGCGGAGCCCTTTGAAACGAATCATATAGAAATAATTGGATGATAAATGAATGGGGGAATATATAAACACAACTTTTTTCGGGTCAAATCACCGAAAATAAGGGTTAGAATAAACTGAGGGAAAAGAGTAGTTGTAATCTGGTAAAAAGAATGCTGGTATAGCGTATATACAGATAGAATGCCCTGCCGAATTTGCATAGGATGGATAATTGGAGGGCTAAATTATAGAAAAAACAACTGCAAAGAATATAATAGGCAAGCGAGATGATCTACAAATGAATATAAAAATGAATCTTTGTAGATATAAAAATTACCAATCACAAAAGTAATTTTATTTATATGTCGGGAAGTCGTATTAGAAAAGAGCCGGTTTGCCTCAATTGTGGTCAGGATGTGCAGGGGAGATTCTGCACCGTATGTGGCCAGGAAAATATTGAGCCGAGGGAAAATTTTCGCAGTTTATTAACGCATTTTATTAAGGATTTCACTCATTTCGACGGAAAATTCTTTCATACCATTCGGGTATTGCTCTTTCAGCCGGGGGAGTTATCAAAAGCATATATCAATGGAAAAAGGGCTTCCTATCTGCATCCTATTCGGATGTATCTGTTTATTTCCTTTGCTTTTTTCCTTATCATTTATCTAACCGAAAAGGTTTCATCTACAGAGGTTCCTGCTTCGCAAACTCCTTCCATAGATTCGGTTACTACGGTTCTTACGAAACAAATTGTCGCCTTACAAAAAAAACAGCAGCCCAATGATTCGGGTATAGGAGATTTTGTAATTCGAGAGAAAATTCTTCAATTAGAAAAAAGAAAATGGCAACTGAAAGCAGATTCATCTCAGATAACAGAAATATGGAAAAATCTGAATGACAGTTCATTGGTTTTCGATAGCAAAGACAGTAATTTAGTAAGTGCTGAGTGGTACGAATTACAACAGCGCCAGTTGCCTCCGGAAAAAAGAGATAGCGGGGTAGAGCATTGGATAAAGAAAAAAATTGCCAGGGCAAACGGAAAGTTCAATAGTAGTTCAGAGCTGATAAGCCTACTAAGTGAGAAATTCCCGGCACAGCTTCCTAAGTTGCTGTTTATTTCATTGCCCTTGGTTGCATTATTGCTGGCGGGCTTATATTTTAGGCGTAAACAATGGGGGTATGCAGATCATGCCATACTTACCCTGCATCTGTTTAGTGCCACTTTTCTTCTTTTAGCAATACAACTCATTCTCTCGCTGGTATTCACCATGCTTCACTGGAATCTGATTAATCGGATACTTGGTATAGGATTTGGCATCCTATTACCTTTCTTTTATTATAGCAGCCTACGAAATTTCTACGCACAATCAATTAGAAAAACTATCTGGAAAACTTTCCTGCTTTTACTTGGAAGTACGTTTATTTTGGTGATTATTTTCAGCATGTCGGTTTTACTAGCTTTATTGAGTCTTCACTAGTCTGCTAATTTCTGCAAGGTTCTGTCAGTAATAAATTACATCAGTAAGTTCAAAAAAAACAGGCGACCATGGCCGCCTGTATGAATTGAATTAACTGGTAATTGAATTAGTAGTTCACAAAAGAACTTAAAAACCGCGCAGTAGAAACGCGATGGATGCCCCGATAAATCAGGGTATAGCTGCGTTTTTCTGTTCCCAGAAAGCCGTTCAACTGGGCCAATACGTTAGAAGTTCCTGCTTCGCGCACTTGCAAAGTATCACTAAGCCGAGAAGGGAAAGCAATAAAACTGCCTATGGATGTAGGCGACACATTGGTAAATACATTTCCCATTCGCTTGAAGGAATAGATATCTACGTTAGGCATTGCAACGGTTGAATACGCAAAATGTGCAAAGCGAATACGGCAGGAAGTGTCTTCCGGAATGGTGATCGTAGTAGCGACTGTTCTTTGCTTTACAGCAGTGATTGTATCAAAAGTGAAGATGGTATAATTTTTCCCATACTCCAATACATTATCAAAGCTAATCGGCAACTGAGTAGTTGTTTTTAGTGTGTCACGAACCTGAAATACGCGCTGGCCCATGGGAACTACAAATCCGTAACCCACTGCAGGAAAAACACTCCCGGCACTAAGTGCGGATCCATTTTGAGGCACTCCATCCACAAAAACATAGTTTCGGGCGGCGCCTACTGTAGCGATATATACCTGCACAACGCCACTTTGATCGGTTATATTTCGGTCTTGCGTTGTTTTTTCGTCGAAGCTCTTTTCACAGGATGACAATAAGAGTCCTGTAAAAAATACAGTTCCTATACCAAGGATATGTTTCAAATTAACTTTCATATACATAGTTTAAATTGTTAGGGTAGAGAAAACCATTGCTCTTTCGTGTGATAATCTAATGCCAATCCACCAACGCCATTCAGTGCATCTATGTTATAGAGGTATTCTGAATTATAGCGTGGACGAGCACGATACACCCATTTATTGGCATTGTTGGTGAATAAATCGATACCTGAGGGAGGAGTGAAGCCGGCATATACTTGTTGCCCTGTTACGGGATCCAAATCAGTATAGTGATAGCGCCGAATATCTACCCAGGTTTCCTGTAATCCCCAGCCATACATGGCTATATATTTTTGCAACATAATATGTGAACGAGTAAGACTACCAACTGCAGGTACCACAGCCGGATTGGCCAAATAGGCGGCCCTGCCGGCAGGAGTAATCTGAAGAGCAACTGGAACACTAGTATGATAATCAGCTGTGTTTATTAACATATCGAAGTTGGCATTGATTCCGTCGATGTACGACTGCCTGGCTTGAGCAGCAAAAGCAGCTCCCTTTCTAAGAAATGCCTCAGCCTTCATAAAATGATTTTCAGCTGCCGTTAAAATCGGGAATGGAGCACCGTTGCGAAAGATATATCGGGAAGTTGCATCTGTTCCGGGAGCAGCGGTGGAAGCAAACGTGCCTCCCCAAAAATTCTGGGGTTGATCATTGAGCGCCAAACCGTCTGTGCCTTTATTTGGCCGTATACCGCGGTAAGTGCCATTAGTGTTTTCTCTCAATAAATAGGAGGTACGCGGATCAACAACCCCGGTAAACATGGTACTCAACCCCTGCATCAGGTCTACTACAAATCTTGATTGGCGTAAGGCACCTACGTTGCTTCGGAATGGACCATAGAAATTATAGGTTCCTGAAAGTCCGGAAGCCTGAAATTTTGCCGTAGCATCATCTTTGGTAAGATTAATTCCCAGATTAGCATATGCAATAACAGAATCAGGCTGGTAAGTACTCTTATTGGTTAAATGATTGAAACTGCGTGCCATAACCGAATAAACAAATTTCTTCCATTTATCGCGATCGCCATTATAAAAATAAGCATCCCCTATGGCCAGATTAGTTTGGCTCACATTATCTCCACTTTGATTGAGGAAGGTAAGTGCCAGACTAGCCTGTCTGCGGCATTCATCATACATCTCTTGCTGGGTATCATATTTAAAAACCAGTAAATTGGCATCAAATGCTTGTTTCTGTATGGCTTCTCCATATGTAGTGGTTAAAGTAAGCCAACTCCAGGCCAATAGGGCATGCCCTACGCCAACATAATCCCATTTCTTTTCTTCCGTACCCCACTCAATCATACGTTGCAGGTTTTGGCCCATTCCATAATAATGCATAGCCCAAATAGAACCCAGCACATCACTGGCTCCAGTAGCACCCCCCATCTGATCGTATTGATTTCCAGTAGAATTGGTTCCCCAATTCTGTATATAACGGCCAATGTATAAACCATCATTGGCTACCCCATAGGCACTTCCCTGTGCAGAGGAATTTCCTACTAAGGTTCCAATAATACCCGGTAAAAGAGTCTCCACCGGAACCCGTACACTGGCATTGGGATTTTTATAGGCCTCATCGATTTTTTTGCTGCAGGAGGGGGCACACAAGATGAGTGTGACAAAGAACAACAGCGGCAGTAATTTATGTAAATATTTCATAATCTTTTTTTTGACTTTTATCAAAAGGAAGCTCTGATTCCAAAGTTTAATTGTAAAGGAGAAGGAAGGGTTCCATAATCAAAACCAAAAGCACCTACCCCCAAACTTCCGGCGGTATTACCATTCACTGCCGGATCTGCTCCGCTATAGTTGGTAAGCAATACCAAATCGTTGCCTGTAACAAACACACTCAACAATTTAATTCGCTTCACAAAGGTTTTAGGGAAGGTATAATTCAATGTTACATCCCGTAACCGGAACCAGTTCACATTGCGCTCTATAAAGGCCTCTTCTGGCATGGTTGAATAGTACTGGTCGTTGAAAGCCGGTATCACTGCAATGGCATTTGGCGTAGGCGTTGCGGAATTCTGCAAGCCGTCGTTCAACACACCCGAAATAACCCGCGGGGTATAACGATCTTCCGTTAACTTACTCTTACCAATCCGTGTGAGGTAGGCATTCGTACCATTGAAAATATCACCACCCACTTTCAAATCCCAAAGCATACTGAGTCTCCAATTACCCCAACGAACAGTGTTGTTCCAACCAAGGGTAAACGCAGGATTGCGATCGCCAGCAACCGTGAAAACACCGTTCCCAACTGGCAAACCATTAGAAGGATTAATTAAGATTTGACCAGCATTATTTTTTGCATATCCAAAAGCTGTAATTGAAGTGGTAGGTCCACCAAATGTTAAACCACCTCGTGCATTTCCATATAGCCAGGTATCAGAAATATAATACTCGGCAACATTTTTTGGAAGTCCAATTACTTCATTCCACATCCGGTTAAAGTTGAAACGCATGTTCCAAACCAATCCTTTTTTACGGATTACATCATAGTCAAGGCTTAACTCAATACCCTGATTAAGCGTGCTGGCAGCATTCTGCGTATTTAAAACGAAACCAGTACCATAACTCAAGCGGAAGGCTTGAATGATTTGACCCGTATTCTTTGTGTTGTAATAAGTAACATCCAGGTTTAACCGATTATTAAGCAATCGGAATTCCGTACCCACCTCATACGTGCGTTGTCTTTCGGGTGCCAAATCAGGACTGTTGTTGAAGAATCCGTATGAGAATCCACCACCACTGGCAAAATTATTAACGAATACAGATTGCGTTGAATAGGGTGTATTGAGGCGAGCCGTTCCAGCCAGAGAGGTCCGCAGCTTCCAGTAATTAATTAATCCATTGGTTTTTAATGAGGGGAAGATATCACTCATAATTAAACTCAAACTTGCACCCGGGTAATTGTACTGTCGATTTTGAACCGGCAGTGTAGAGGCTTCTTCAAAACGATGGGTGTAACTAAAGAAGGCATAGTTTTTATAACTCACGGCAAATTCACCAAAATAGGCGTTCTGACGAAGAATTTGTTGGTTGTATTCGCCATAAGCATTCCGTAGCAAACGCAAACGAGTATTTCTGCGCGTAACATTGCTATCCATATAATTGCCAACAATTCCTTGTAAGTCACGATCGGTAACCAAAACCTGCGTTCCTCCTACTACCGGATCGCCATTGGCATCCCGTGGTGTGCGGTACATTTTCCCATCTGTAGAGTTAACATTATCTATAATATTGGTTCCTGAAACAGCCCACATGCGGGTTTCATAATTCTGCCACATCGTTCCCACCATCAAACGCAGACTCAGATCTTTGCCAATATTTTTTTTGAAAGTAGAAGTAATGGTATGATTATAGCCAATGTATTTTCTCCAATATTGGTCTAAGTTACCCCCCGATCCGGCTGAAACGTAGAATGACTGCGGATGATAGAACCAATAACCATTTAGATCATAGGTATCATATCCGAAACGGCCAGAGATGGTCCACCATTTGGTAGGATTAATGTTGATTCCCAATGTTGCAGTGATACGGTCGGTTTGATCGTATGCCCGATTCTTTTTAACGTTGAACAAGGGATTGTCAATTTCTGCATTGGCAGACAAACCAGAATATAGGTCAAGCTTATCGCCGGTTGAAAGGTCTTCATAATTACGAATATCATTGTTGTTGGGCCAGGATAATAGAGAAAGCAGATAACCTCCCGCACTTCTTAGCACTTTATTATTTTCTGAGCGGATATAAGCAAGTGAAGGTATTAATTCAACTTTGTCTTTAAATAATTTAGTGGTATTGCTGATACGCAGATTATAGCGACGGAATGTATTTTCAGGCACTACACCCTCCTGATCAAAATAACTGGCAGAAATGCGGAAAACAGATTTTTTAACCCCGAAGTCCATCCCCAAATTGTGCGTTTGTGCACGACCTGTTCGGAAGAATTGGTTTTTATTATCATACAGCTGAGTGCCTGCAGCCCAACGAGGACCAAAATAAGAAAATAGGTTAGACGGATTATTATTCTGACCATTGGAATATTCGTCATTTACCTGAGGCCAACGGGTTACTTTCTGAATACGAAAACTATTGTCGTACTGAATTGCCAGTTTATTATTTTTAGCCTTTTTGGTTGTAATTAAAATAGCCCCGGAACTCGCCTGGCTTCCGTATAAAGCAGTAGCCTCAGGCCCTTTTAATATAGTAATGGTTTCAATATCATTCGGATTAATATCTGCAATCCGATTCTGATAGTCGTTATTCCGGTTAGGTCTGTCTGATGCAAGCCCAACACCCTGACCTCCACTAGAGGTTTCGTTTACTGTTTGGTTATCAAGAATAACACCATCTACTACATACAAGGGTTGGTTACTAAGAGACAATGAATTGAAACCACGAAGCACAACAGAAGAAGATGCACCTGCAACTCCTGAAGTTTGGTCGAGCGTTAAACCAGCTACACGACCTTGTAATCCGTTCAGGAAGTTCTCACGCTGAGTCTCCTGCAATTCTTCTCCTTTTACCGTTTGGGTCGAATACCCGAGCGAACGAGGATTTCGCTTAATATCCATGGCAGTTACTACTACCTCTCCCATCGTATTATCCGATACCCCAAGCTTCACATTTATGGATGGAGCAGATCCAACTTTAATGTCTTTGGTGGTATACCCCACATACGAGAACTGTAATATTTCCCCTTCAGAAGCCTGAATAGAAAATTTACCATTGGCATCCGTTTGGGTAAGTCTTCTTGTTCCCCTGATTTTTACAGTTGCCCCTGCCAGAGGAGATTGATTATCTTCTGCGATGATTGTTCCAGAGACTGTCTTCATCTGTGCCTGCGAAACGGGCATCCACAGAAAAAACATGGAAATTATCGCTAATAAGAAGCGCGATTTTCTCATATTACCTAATTTTAGTTTGGTTAAATTAACACCGAATCCGCGTTGCGGACTGAAATGTTAAACATATGCAAAATAGGGAATTTTTTTTAAATACTTTCTTTTTAATGGATGAGCGGAATAAAATAAATACTATTTTATTTTTATGTGTAAAACGTTATTATTAATTGGATAGCATAATCAAACGAGAGCGTACACCCAATTTCGTATTGTTCTAACTAACAGATGTGCTGCATTTAATTGCCCCCAGCAGTTGAGTATCAATCACATCATTTGCAATCATTTTTGAGGAGGAGTTAGGGAGCATGCATATACCGGTAAACAATTTCTTGGTTTGGGATAATCAGCATCCTACTCGCGACAAATTTCGCTGCCGCAACTGATTGCTAAACAATAACGGCAGCTGTGTAGGACGGCATTAAAAACTAATGACTGGTAGCATGTTCCACCATCAACTCCCACTCTTTCAGCAAAGGATGCTGATGCTCTTTTTTCACAATAGCTTCCATCTTACGGATTATTTTTGGAAAGCGGCTGGCAATATCTTCTCGTTCAGCAGGATCCCGCTCTAAATCGAATAACATCCAAGACTGCCCAGGATTTTTTCGGATGTCTTTTTTTACCCCTTTCCATTTCCCCATCCGAACTGCTAGTTGTCCGCCTGTTTCGGGAAACTCAAAGTATAAAAATGGATGTTGCTGCTGTGCAGCATTGTTTCCCAGTAAAGTAGGCAGCATAGAAATGCCATCGGTTGCCGGAATAGTTTGCTGCGTAAGCGCTGCAAAAGTTGCCATCCAATCGTATTGAACCGAAATATGATCCGACACAGCACCCGCAGCAATATGTCCGGGCCATCGGGCAATCATGGGTACGCGGATACCCCCTTCGAATAATTCTCCTTTGGTTCCCCGCAATGCACCATTGCTATTGAAAAAAGGCGTATTGGCTCCGCCTATATCAAACGTAGCACCGTTATCACTCGAAAAAATTACCAGTGTATTGCTATCTAATTTTCGGTCAGCCAACAGTCCGAGTATTTTACCCACCTGGGCATCTAAATACGTAATCATAGCCGCATAGGCAGATAGGGGATATCGCTGGGGGGCATAGCCTTTTTGACCATAATAAGAACGCTCCTCAAAAACTCCCTCGTATAATTTGCGCAACGAATCGGGTATCTGCAGAGAGAGATGCGGCAAAGTATAGGGTAGATATAGAAAGAAGGGTTCCTTGGCATGCTGCTCAATAAATCCCATCGCCTTTTCGGTTAGTTTATCGGGGGCATATATTTTCTGCTGATAATACGCAAATGCACTATCGGTAGCAGTTGTACTATCGATGGGCCGATGAACTTTTATTTCAGTATTACCCAGCATATCTTTTTTGCCATTATCCCATAAATGGGTAGGATAATAATTATGTGCCTGTTTTTGATCGAGGTAGCCATAGGCAACATCAAAGCCCTGACTATTGGGATTGCCGGAATTATTGTTCATGCCCAATCCCCATTTGCCAATGATAGCCGTAGCATACCCGGCCTGCTTTAGTAAGTGAGCCATTGTAAAAGTTCCGGCTGGCAAGGGCATTTGTCCTCGCTCGGTAGAATCGGCATAACCACCCAATTCAAAATTACCCCGAATGGCTGCGTGGCCTGGGTGCTTGCCGGTTAATAACATGCAACGAGAAGGGGCGCATACCGGTGCTCCGGCATAATGTTGCGTAAACCGAATGCCGGCTGCTGCCAACTGATCGAGATAAGGGGTTTTTATTTTTTGCTGTCCATACGATCCCAATTCGCCATAACCCAAATCATCCGCATATATAAAGACAATGTTAGGCCTACGTTGGGCCCATGTAGAATTGACAACAAGCAGGAAAAGGGAAAAAATAATATGAAAACGATAATACTTCAAAGCAGTCCAATATACCCTGAAAGTAATAAAGTAAATGCGTTTAAATGATTAATCAATATATATTAAAAATAGCATATTCATAAGCCCGTTTTTTCCATACTCGATTGCCGATTGAGTAAAAAAAGAATTTATTAACATTTTAAATGAAAATTTTTAAATATTAATTATGTATATTAAATTGATTATCATTATTTTAGGCAGTTTGATTAAATTAATTTATTGATTGACTCAAAAAAATTTATATTCCTTTAACTTTGCGTTCCCTATTTTGTTATAGGGATGTTAACAAAAGGACATTTAACTAAAACTACATTATGAGAAAATTACTCACAACACTTTTTTGTGTGTATGCGGTGCTGTTACAAGTAGCAGCCCAAAATCGCACGATTAAAGGAAAAGTTACTGATGCTAATAATTTGCCAGTAGCAAATGCTTCAGTAGTTGTAACCGGTGCTACATCCGGAACCACCACCGATGCTGGTGGAAATTTTTCAATCAGTGTTCCTGCAAATGCAAAGTCACTGTCTATTTCCTCCTTAAATTTTGCCCCACAACAGGTATCCATTGGAGGTAAATCAACGATTGCTGTTTCAATGGCAGCAAAATCCAACGATTTACAAGAAGTGGTAGTTACTGGTTATGGTACATCTAAAAAATCAGATTTAACCGGATCAGTAACCACTGTGAAAGCTGCAGACATTGAAAACCTGCCTTTTTCTTCAGTTGATAAGGCCTTACAAGGTAAGGTAGCTGGTTTACAATCGGTGGCCGCTTCCGGACAACCCGGTGCTTCTCAAAATATTATTATCCGTGGAGTTAGTTCCATCAGCGGTAGTAATAACCCTTTATGGGTAATTGACGGTATTCCTGTGAATATTGGGGATGCCTCTCGCTTGCAGACCACTGCTAACTTATTAAGTACGCTCAATCCCAATGACATTGAAAGTATCTCTGTTTTAAAAGATGCTGCTTCTCAGTCTATCTACGGAAGCCGCGCTGCCAATGGAGTTATAGTAGTTACTACCAAAAAAGGTAAGGCCGGTAAAACCAAATTCAGATTCGATACTGAATTAGGTCAATCTAATACCGCTTATACTAACCCAGCTTACCGCCCACTGAATGCCCAGGAATATGTAAATATTACTCGCGAAGGTTTGGTGAATTTAGGGGTAGCACAAGCAACCATTGATGCCACCCTGGCTTCATTAGGAAGTACCAGTGGAGTTGATTATAACTGGTTAAACAATGTTAGCAGAAATGGTACCCAACAACAGTACAACTTTAGTGCAGATGGCGGTAACGATAAAACAACTTTTTATCTTTCCGGTGGACGTTTTATTCAAGAAGGAACTACCATCAACTCGAAATTAACCCGAACCAACTTTAATGTTCGCATTAACAATAAAGCCACCGAACGCATAAATATTGGCTTTAACCTGAATGGTGGATATGTTAGTCAAAGAGCCCCACTGGCCGGTGGCGCTTTTGGTAATCCGGTTCTTTCTTCTTACTTCTTATTGCCTACTCGTTCTGCCTATAATACAGATGGCACTTACAATATCACCAATACAGGTGGCTTACACAACACCATCGCTTTAACAGAATGGGATAAGCGGTTTTTGAGACAAACCTCTTTAAGAGGTAGCGTGTATGGAGAATATAAGATTTTCGAAAACCTGAAATTCAAAACTAATTTTGGCGTAGATTATAACGTATTGGAAGAAGATCAGTATAACAACCCATTACATGGTGATGGCGCCGCTTCAAACGGTAGAGCTTTTGCTTATTATACAAGATATTTCAACTGGGTATGGACCAATACCCTCGATTTGCAACAAAATATCACCAAAAATGGCGACCTGTCTTTGAATGCACAAATTGGTTATGAATCACAAAAATCAAATGGCTACTTTACCTCACTGCAGTCTCAACAGTTTCCTCCTACCCTGGCGTTAACCTATCCTGCATCCGGTGCTAGTCCAACAACTGCCACCGCTTCGATTTCAGATTATTCATTTGCTTCTTCGTTTGCTACAGCAGCCATCAATTTCCAAAACAGATTTGTAATTTCAGGTAGCTTCCGTAGAGACGGTTCTTCTAAATTCAGCTCGAACTTTAAATATGGTAACTTTTATTCAATAGGAGGTACCTGGAATATTGATCGGGAGAAGTTTATGCAGAACAACCGGTTTTTCACTCAGCTGAAACTCCGTTCTTCTTATGGGGTGAATGGTAACAATACTGCCATTGGTAACTACGACGCCTTACCATTATATGGTTATGGCTTTAATTACAACCAATTGCCAGGTAGTGCGCCTTCTAACGTAGGTAACCCTATTTTATCTTGGGAATTGAATAAGCCATTCAATATCGGCTTAGACATGAGTTTCTTAAAAAGCAGAGTAAGCATCACTGCTGAATACTATACCAGAACTACTTCCGACCTTTTATTAGGAGTTCCGCTTTCCAGAACTTCCGGATTCAGCACTGCCACCCGGAACATCGGTTCTATGGAAAACAAAGGATTTGAACTTACATTAAATGTTATACCAGTTCAAACTAAGAACACTCGTTGGGATATAGATTTCAACTTTGCGAATAATAAAAATCAGGTGTTGAGTTTACCAGATGGTAACGACATCGTGAATGGATCTTTCCTAATCAGACAAGGCGTTGCCCTCAACTCTTTCTTCTTAAGAGAGTGGGCTGGTGTTGATGCTGCCAACGGAGATCCACTTTGGTATGCAGATGACAAAAGAGGTTCAACTACAAATATTTATCCAGGAGTTGCTGCCAGAGTAATTGCAGGTAACGCCCAGCCAAAATATTTTGGATCATTGGCTACCAGCGTAAACTTTAAAGGGTTCTATCTGCAAGTTTCCTTCTACTACAACTACGGTAATAAAGTGTATGATACCTGGGGAAGCTATTACTTAGGATCTGGATTTGGAGCCGTGTATAATAAAGTAGCTCGTCAAATGAATCGTTGGATGAAACCAGGCGATGTTACCGATATTCCTAAATACATCTACAACGGTAATAAAAACTTCCAAAGTTCTTCAACCTTCTACTTGAACGATGGCGATTTTGTTCGCTTACGTGAATTACAAGTTGGGTATACGATACCAAAAGAAGTATTAGCAAAAGCGAAAATTACCAGTGCTAACTTCTATGTGAGAGGAACGAACCTGTTTACTTGGGTAAAAGACAAAAACATACCTTTTGATCCAGAGCAAGGAACAGGAAGCGCCACTAACTTGAACGTTTTTATTCCGAGAACAGTTACTGTAGGACTTAATATCACTTTTTAATTAATACAGATAACTTAAATAATTATATATGAAACATAACATAACCACTAAACTGTTACCCATTGTAATATTACTGGTAACAATGGCCTCCTGTAGTAAGAGTTTTGTTGAATTAACTCCTCCCACTTCTCTTACCCCTTCACAGGCTTTATCAACTGAAGCGGATTTGCTGGTTGCTCTTCGGGGTGCCTATGCCGGTTTGCGCGGAGTTGATTTTTACGGAAGATCTATCCCAGTAATGGGTGATATCATGGCCGACAATGCGTATCAATCTGCATTGAACACCAACCGATATACTTTCTTCAACGACTACAGCACCACCAAGGGCTGTACCGCCGGAGACGGAAATGTATTGGGAATGTGGACTTCTGGATACAGCACTATTCTGCGTGCGAATAATATTATCAATTCGAGCTTAGCTGCTAATGCAAATATTGATCAATATAAAGGAGAAGCATATGCTATTAGAGCATTGTGCTATTTCACACTGGTACGTAATTTCGCTACTCCGTATGCTGACAATCCTGCTGCTTTAGGTGTTCCTATAGTCACTACCTATAACCCAGATTTAAAGCCCGGCAGAAGCAAAGTATCTGAAGTATATGCTCTGATGATAGACGACTTAAACAAGGCGTATACCTTGATGACTAAATACTCAAACTCTTCTCAATTCAGCAAATACGCTGCCAAAGGTCTTCAGGCAAAAATATACCTGAATATGGGAGATAAAACCAATGCAAAAGCAGCCGCACTGGATGTGATTAACAATGGTGGATTTACCCTGGTTACTCCAACTACCCACGCTGCCTATTGGGCAAGTGCAACCGTTAGAACAGATAAGTTAGAAACCCTGTTTGAGGTTTCTTCTGATGCGGTTGCTAACCTGGCATTTGATGCTCTTAGCTACCTGTATAGCCAGGCAGGAAACTACGGAGACTTGCTTTGTGCAGATGATTTGTACAATTCTTTTGATGCAACCGATGCTAGAAAAGCACTTTATTTTCCAACAACCCGTGCAGGAGTTCCTGTATTTGGTGTTAATAAATATCCTGTTATTTCCGGCGACCTGAGCGATACGAAAGTATTACGCCTAAGTGAACTGTATTTAATCGCTTCTGAAGCTTCTTTGCCAGCAAATGAAGGAGATGCATTAACGTATGTTAATTTTCTAACTTTCAGAAGAGGCGCAAATACAATTACTTCCTCAGGAACTCAGTTGTTCGAAGATGTTATCAAAGAAAGAAGAAAAGAACTGGCATTTGAAGGAGATCGCTTCCACGATTACCAGCGCTTGAAAAGAGATATCACTCGCTCTACTAACTATCCGGCTACTTCCAGAAGTATCCCTTACTCTACTTTTAGAAGATTACTTCCAATTCCACAAACAGAAGTGGATGCAAATCCTACGATAAAAGCACAGCAAAATCCTGGCTATTAATCGTTTACTACTTTTTATTAAAGGCTGCCCACTGGGCAGCCTTTTTTTTGCGGTTGACTAGCTATAAAAAAAATACTAGCTTTATAAAAATATTTAATCCGATAGCGATGAAAAAAAGTTTATTGAGTGTATTGCTGCTGGGGTATCTCTCAGGCTTTAGCCAAAACATTACCCAACTAAGTGATCCCGTTACCAATAAAAACTTTTCACTGGAGAAGTATTCAGAAATTAAAGGGAGTCCATTTATGATTGATAAATGGATCGAGGGCAGCGTAACCACCCCCAAGGGCATTTACCAAAAACTCTTGCTAAAATTTAATGCCTACGACAACCTGCTGATTTTTAATAACAACGATGAACCCTACGAATTTCAGGAGACCATTCTAGCCTTCTCACTAATGCCTAAAACTGGAGACAACGCATCCAATCTCAATTTTAAAAACGGCATTTCGGCTAACGGCATCCAGCCACAACAATTTATACAAGTGCTCGAAGAGGGAAAGATTAATCTGTATAAATATTTCGGCAAACAGGTATCTGAAATGAGCGAAATCAATGCAGGAATGGTTAAAACCTTTACCCCCAATATTAAATATTATATTGGCAATTCAGCTAACCTGAAATTTACTAAACTAAACAGTAACGAATGTTTACAACTGATGGCCGACAAAAAAGAGTTGATTGATAAATATCTTGCCGAGAAAAAACTATCCCTGAAAAAAGAAAGTGATTTTGTTGAAATCATACATTATTACAATAGCCTTTAAGTGCAATAGGATAATAATGCCTATCCCATTATCAATATTGCCGTAGCATCCCTCCAGCAGATATCGAAGGGGCATCCCACTAAAGTAAATGCCTGATTAGCTACTGTGATAAAAACGAAATCACCCAAGGCAGTTTACTACTACTTAAATCCTAGCTCCCGCAACCTTTTATAGCGCAAGGTGTCGGCAGAACCCCTTTCTGTAATTAACCGGATCAACTTGCCGGAAGGACAAGTACACGACAAACAACTGGACAGCTGAGTACTATCCTTTATTATCATAAATCGGCTGGTTTGGTCCAATAAGCTAAGCGAATCAAGATACCGATATGCCATCAGTGCAGTACTTGAATCAGTTTTACCATACCCCCAAACATCGGCACATTGGGTTTGTTTGTATATCAATGAAGTATCATTGAATGGAGGAGAAGTGCAGCCACCATCGGGGCCAATACCAATCTTGTCACATGAAATCATACCAGTTAGTAAAATAAATACCGCAGATAGGGTAACTAACATAGACTTCCGCATAAGCATAATTTTAAAAATGAGACAGTTTTCGGATATCCAACTCCGTTTTTTCAGTCAATTTCGTATCTTTTGGCACGCTTTTACCCCATGACGCTGCCTGGCATTAAAAAAAAATACCTATTGTTAATCGGATTGCTATTATTGGTAGCATCCGCCTGGTATTTTTCTGATACGCCGGTAGACTATAATGCCGACATCAAACCCCTGTTGAATAAAAAATGTATTACCTGCCATGGTGGGGTTAAAAAGCAGGGGGGATTCAGTTTGCTGTTTCAAGAAGAAGCCCTCGCACCAGCCAAATCGGGTAAAAAAGCCATCGTTCCCTACCACCCCGAAGAAAGTGAAATGATCCGCCGCCTCACCCTCTCCGATCCGGAAGAAAGGATGCCCTATCAGCACGAAGCCCTCACCCCCACAGAAGTTTCC
Organism: Bacteroidota bacterium; assembly: GCA_026391195.1. Classification (GTDB taxonomy): domain Bacteria; phylum Bacteroidota; class Bacteroidia; order Chitinophagales; family Chitinophagaceae; genus Sediminibacterium. Next base: position 51,498 of record JAPLEI010000100.1, read on the forward strand.
TTGCTCAAACGCTGGATCAAACAAGGTGCCCCCTGGGGTAAACACTGGGCCTATGTGCCGGTGAAGGCACCCCAAATTCCCGTTATCAATCATTGGTACTCACCCGGAAATGGCAACCGCTGGGCACAAAACCCCATCGACCATTATATTTGGCAATCCCTTCAAACACAAAACCTTTCCCCCTCACCCACTGCAGACAAAGCCACGCTTCTCCGAAGAGCTTCCCTCGACCTTACAGGTATGCTTCCTACTGAAACCCTTGCCAAAAAATTTCTCTCCAACAAACAACCCCTCGAATACGCTTCTCTGATTGATTCCCTGCTGGCATCTCCCCACTTCGGAGAAAAATGGGCCTCGGTTTGGATGGACCTAGCCCGCTATGCCGATACCAAAGGGTACGAACGCGACGACAGACGCTCTATCTGGCGTTACCGCGACTGGTTAATTCAATCATTCAATAACAACAAGCCCTATAACGAATTTATTACAGAACAACTGGCCGGCGACCTGCTACCGAATCCATCCACCGATCAATTAATCGCAACCGCCTTCCATCGGAACACCCTTACCAATGATGAAGGAGGAACCGATAATGAAGAATTTAGAACCGCCGCAGTAATTGATCGTGTAAACACTACCTGGGAAACCTTAATGGGCACCACTTTTGCCTGCGTTCAATGCCATAGCCATCCCTATGATCCCTTTAAACACGAAGAATATTATCAGTTTCTGGCATTTTTCAATAATACCCGCGATGAAGATACTTATGCCGATTACCCGCTGCTGAGAGAGTTTCATGGGAAAGACAGTTTACATTTTAAAGAAGTAACCGCTTTTCTTCAACAAAATGCACCAAAAAGAGCCCATGAGATTGGCTTCTTTCTCGCTACCGGTCAACCCGCCCTAAACTCCATCGCCGCCGACCAATTGGTGAACAGCGCCCTAACCGATACAAAATGGTTGGTAATGCGCAACCACAGCGAAGCACGCATACCCAAAAGCCCTTTTGAAAATCATACCCAACTTGTATTCAATTATAAAACCTGGAAAGCCGGGGGTAAATTACAATTGAGATCCGATGCATCTAATGGTCCTCTTCTTGCTTCGATTCCGCTAACCAATACGGGCGGTAAATGGATGATACTTCAAATTAACCTGCCCACGCTGGCTGGCAACCACGACTGCTATCTACAATATAATAATACATCAACACGCGATCCATTAGAGACCGGCATTCAGTTCGACTGGTTCTTTTTTACTGACCCTTTTCCCGGAAAAGGTTTACCAGGATATGATAGTGCCTATACCTATTATCAGCAACTGATGCAACCAAGTACAGCTACCTATACTCCTATTATGGTGGAGAATCCCGAAGGCTTTAGGCGCAACACCTATGTATTCGAAAGAGGCAATTGGCTGGTGAAAGGGAAGCAAGTAACCGCAGATATTCCTGCCTACCTGGGCAAACTTCCTGCAGGTGAAACCCGCAACCGATTGGCACTGGCCCGTTGGATAACCAGCGAAAACAATCCACTTACCGCCCGTGCACTCGTGAACCGAATATGGGAACAATTTTTTGGAAAGGGCCTCGTAGAAACCCTGGAAGATTTGGGTACCCAAGGCGCACAACCCACACACCCCGAATTGCTCGATTATCTTGCCTGGCAACTAGTACATACGTATCGGTGGGATATGAAAAAACTGATGCGCGAAATTTTACTGTCGGCCACCTACCAACAAAATAGCGCACCCACCAAAGAAACCCTTGCGAAAGACCCTACTAATAAATGGTATGCCCGCGGCCCGCGCATTCGCCTGAGTGCCGAGCAGGTGCGCGACCAGGCTTTGTGTGTGAGCAGCCAACTAAATACAAAAATGTTTGGTGCCGGCGTATTTCCGTATCAGCCCGAAGGTGTTTGGATGTCGCCATATAATGGGGCCACCTGGAAAATGAATGAAGATGGAGATCAATATCGAAGAGCAGTATATACCTATTGGAAAAGATCATCCCCCTATCCTTCTCTCATAAATTTCGATGGACCTACCCATGAAGTTTGCACCGCCCGCAGAATCCGCACCAACACGCCGTTGCAATCACTTACCACGTTAAACGATTCGGCATATGTAGATTTGTGTAGAGCCTTTGCTTTTGCAACCGTTGCCCTTCCAGCAAATTCGTTTGCCGAAAAAATGCAACTGGCTTATCAAAAAGTTTTATTTGCACCCATACCATCTACTACATTAGCTGCTCTGCAAAAACTATATCAACAATCTGTTCAATACTATCAATCCCATCCAGAAAGTATCTCACTAATAACCGGCAATCAGGCTACCCATCAACAACCTGCAGATGCTGCTTGGATAGTAGTGATGAATGCGCTGATGAACTTGGATGAAGTACTAACCAAAAATTAAATCGCATGCCTGCCCATCATAATAAACTTTTTGAAGAAGCTCAATTACAACAGGCAGCCTATATTACCCGCAGATTATTTTTTAAAGATAGTCTGCTGGGGTTAGGAGGCCTGGCCCTGGGCTCGATGTTGGGAAGTTGTTCCGATTCGGTTTCACAGAATGGCATAATTGAGCGCGATCCCATTCACCCCTTATTACCCAGAGCCCCTCATTTTGCGCCACGTGCTAAATCAGTCATCTACCTACACATGGCCGGCGCTCCTTCTCAACTAGAACTTTTCGATTATAAGCCCGATCTGATGAAACTGGATGGACAATCTTGTCCGCCCTCCTTACTGGAAGGAAAAAAGTTTGCATTCATACGCGGCGTACCCACCATGTTGGGGCCACAGGCAAAGTTTGCACAAAGAGGCCAGAGCGGCGCCTGGGTTTCGGAACACTTGCCCCATTTTGCAGATGTAGCCGATGAAGTAAGTTTTTTAAAAGCCGTACAAACCGATCAGTTTAACCACGGTCCCGCACAAATGCTGATGCATACAGGTTCGGCTAGGGCGGGCAGACCTTCAATGGGTGCCTGGGCAACCTATGGACTGGGCAGTGAAAACAATAACTTACCTGGTTTTGTAGTACTCACTTCGGGGGGGCGTTTTCCAGATGCGGGTAAAAGTGTTTGGGGCAGTGGCTTTCTCCCTTCCGTTTATCAGGGAGTTCAATGCAGAAGTGAGGGCGACCCAGTACTTTTTTTACAAGACCCCGCCGGCATCAGTCGCGATTTGCGCAAAGCTTCTATTGAAGCGATTAACCAATCCAATGCAGCCACCTATGCTACTTTTCAGGATCCGGAAATCATTTCGCGGATGGCACAATACGAACTGGCTTTTCGCATGCAAATGTCGGTGCCAGATGTAATGAATATTCAGGATGAACCCGCTTATATTCATGAACTCTATGGAAGTGACCCGGCAAAACCGAGCTTGGCCAATAATATTCTACTCGCCCGCAAGCTGGTAGAAAAAGGAGTACGCTTTGTGCAATTGTACGACTGGGGCTGGGATACGCATGGAACCAGTGAAGACGGAGCGATTGATTATGGACTGATTAATAAATGTAAAACCATGGACAAACCCGTGGCTGCTTTATTGTTAGATCTGAAGCAACGGGGATTACTGGAAGATACCCTGGTAGTATGGGGAGGTGAATTCGGCAGAACACCAATGCAAGAGAACAGAGATGGCAAACAAAATCCATTTAAGGGAAGAGACCATCATACCGAAGCATTTACCATGTGGATGGCAGGAGGCGGCATTCAACGGGGAACCAGTTATGGAGAAACCGATGAGATAGGCTATAGTGCTGTTTCCGGAAAAACAAGTACCTATGATGTACAAGCTACTATGCTGCATCAGCTGGGTTTCGATCATGAGCGATTTACCTATCCATTTCAGGGACGATCTTTCCGACTTACCGATGTGCATGGAAAAGTAATACAAGATATCATTGCATAAAATGCGAACCATGCCCATCAACCGAAGAAATTTTATAACCCTTTCAAGTGCCCTAGCTGCAGGCAGTTTTTTGCAGGCAGGGGCTAATCATCCTCAAAAAAATTGTATGCAAATACCCGCCGAATTTTCTCCCCTGATACTAGCCACCAACTGGGGCTTTGAAGGAAGTACCGATGCCTTTTGTGCCAAAGCCAAAGCAGCCGGATATGATGGCATTGAAGTATGGTGGCCAACTTCGGAAGCAAGTCAACAGGAACTTTTTCAGGCGCTGGAAAAATATCAGTTACAGGTGGGCTTTTTAACCGGCGGCAGCAGTTCGCAACCCGAAAAACATGTAGAGCAGTTTACGCAAATGATAAAAGGAGCAATGTTGCAAACCCGAATTCGACCTTTGTATATCAATTGTCATTCCGGAAAAGATTATTTCACCCCGGCGCAAAATCTACCCTTTATCCAACTCACGCAACAACTCAGTGGGCAAACCGGCATTCCCGTATATCACGAAACCCATCGGGGACGTATGTTATATTCCGCACCCATTACCCGCCAATACCTGGAACAACATCCTGATCTTAAACTAACGTTGGATATATCTCACTGGTGTAATGTGCATGAATCCTTATTGCAAGACCAAACCGAAACCATTCAACTGGCACTTAAAAGAACCGGACATATCCATGCCCGCATCGGTCATGCCGAGGGCCCGCAAGTAAACGATCCCAGAGCCCCCGAATGGAAACAGGCAGTAGATCAACACTTGCAATGGTGGGATACCGTGGTGCAACAGGCAATTGCGGGAGGGGCTTCGCGGATGACCTTTCTCACTGAGTTTGGACCAGCAGATTATTTACCCACCTTACCCTATTCGAGACAGCCGGTGGCGAACCAGTGGGATATTAATGTATACATGATGCAATTGATTCGTAACCGCTATAGTGCTAAAAAATAATGGAGTCAATCGTTACAATACTCGGAAAGCTTCACCCCTTATGGGTTCACTTGCCTGTAGGTGTTTTATTGCTCACGATTTTTTTTCAGTGGTTATCGAATAAAGAAAAATATGCCGGACTAATAGTGGCTATTCGGCCCGCTTATCTGGTGGGTATGGTAACAGCTGCTGCTGCCGTAGTAAGTGGATGGCTGTTGGCTGATAGCGGTACCTATTCGCAGGAAGCGGATATTTTATTTACGCACCGCTGGTTGGGTATTGGCGTTTTGCTGTTGAGTGCAGGCGGTTACTGGATGCAACCCCATGCTTCTCGTTTAGTACAAAATATTTGGGCAGGGGTGTTGTTGATGGTGGTAACAGCTGCAGGGCATTATGGGGGAACGCTTACGCATGGGGAAGGATATTTATGGACAGCTACGCCTGCGGCACCCACACAAGTAATCGCACCCATCACCTCAGCGCAGGATGCAGCAGTGTATGCTCAGTTGGTGCAACCTGTTTTAAACAGTAAATGTGTGGGTTGCCATGGACCCAAAAAGCAAAAAGGAAAACTCCGTTTAGACGATAGCAGTTATCTGTTGAAGGGCGGCGAACATGGAGTAGTTTTTAAAATGGGCCTTGCTGCTGAAAGCGAATTGTTCAAGCGCATCACGCTAGACCCCTTGGAAGAAAAACACATGCCTCCAAAAGGAAAGCCTGCTTTAACAGAACAGGAAATACAATTAATTACCTGGTGGATTAATAGTGGGGCGGGCTGGCATACAAAAGTAAAAGAGCTTGCCCAACCCGAACCCATTAAAAATTGGCTGAAAAGTTTAGAGAGTCCGATAAAAGAAAAGAGATCATTGATTCCGGAAATGCCAGTTGCGGCTGCGGCAGAAAAAATAATAGCATCGCTACAAGCTGCGGGTGTAGTGATTGTGCCGGTTGCAGCGAATAGTAATTATTTATCGGCAAGTATGATTAATATGCCGGCTGCCTCCGATTCAGTTATACAACTACTGCAACAACTGCAAGCCCAAATTATCTGGATGAAAGCAGACTATCTGCCCGCTACCGAGCAAATTGTAAATGCCATTAGTTCTTTGAGCAATCTCACCCGGTTAAGCTGGGCGCATGGTAAATTAACAGATAAGTACTTGCCTGCTTTCCGATCGCTCAGTCAATTACAATACCTGAACCTCTCGAATAATCCCATCAGTCGCGATGCCCTCTTTTCGCTACAATCGTTGCCTAAATTGCAGTCGCTGTATATATGGAACACCAAAATAGTAGGCAATGAAATAGCCGCTTTGGCTTCAGCGTTCCCCCACACACAATTGGATACTGGAAACTATCGGCTGGCAATGATAGCGGCGGATACAATTCCGGTGAAAGCACCACCGGTAAAATAGGTTTACATATAGTGTTTGGCTATTATCGGGAATTGAGAAACGGACAAGTATTTATTACGTATTCCCCTTATATATGTGGTGAATAATTGCTTTATTCGCCGCAATAATGCGGAGAAAAAGAGCTATTTTTGCCGCATAATTGATGCGTACGATGGCAAAATACATCTATCAATATGAAAACTGGACAACCTTTACATGGCAAGAGACGGACGTAAATCTACTACTTGGTGAGGTAAGACATTTGCAAGGGAAGCTGCTTGGACAAATGAAAACGGTTGGATTTAACACGCAAGAGGAAGCCTCACTCAGAGCGCTCACCCTAGATGTTGTTAGCACCTCAGAAATAGAAGGGGAGAAATTAGATTACGCACAAGTTCGGTCGTCCATTGCCAGAAAATTGGGAATCAATATTGCCGGACTAGTTCCAAGCAATAGAAATGTGGAAGGTGTGGTAGAAATGATGCTGGATGCAACTCGGCAATTTCAGCAGCCGCTAACCAATAAACGGCTGTTTGCATGGCATGCTGCACTTTTCCCAACCGGATATAGCGGAATGGTTAAAATTGAGACAGGCAGGTATCGCTCAGAAGAAATGCAAATCGTTTCGGGAGCAATGGGTAAAGAAAAAATACATTATGTTGCCCTGCCAGCTAAAGAAGTAAAGGCAGCAATGAACAAATTCCTGGTGTGGTTCAACAATAGTCAGCCCATAGATCCCGTAATCAAATCAGCCATTGCGCATTTTTGGTTTATCATCATACACCCTTTTGATGATGGGAATGGCAGAATAGCAAGAGCACTGAGTGACCTCCTGCTTGCAAAGTCGGAAGCAACATCCGAAAGATACTACAGCATTTCCAGTCAAATACTGGCAGAGCGTAAACAGTACTATGCTGTTTTACAAAGCATGCAACATAGTTCGGGAGATATTAGTGAATGGATAAACTGGTTTCTACATTGTTTGAAAAATGCATTGCTATCTTCAGAAAAAAGTTTACAAAATATTTGGAGAAAAGCTACATTTTGGCAAATACACGAAACAACAGCATTAAATGATCGACAGCGATATATGCTCAATAAACTATTAGATGGATTGGAAGGGAAACTAAAATCATCTAATTGGGCGAAAATGACAAAATGTTCTTCCGACACTGCACTTCGCGATATAAAAGACCTGATTGAAAAAGGAATTTTACAACAAGAAAATGAAGGGGGTAGAAATACCAATTATGAATTGCGAGATTTTTAAAACCCGGATAGATTCTGAAAAACATTGTAAAAAGGACTACTCAACCCGATGCAACCCCTTATGGCCAAAGGCTTGGTGCAAGCGGCCTTTATCAAACATCTTTTCATGATGCGAAATCACAATGGTAGCCACCCCATTACCGATAAAATTGGTTATCGCCCTGGCTTCCGACATAAATCGATCTACCCCTAACAAAAGTGCCAATCCTTCTATCGGTATAACTTTTGTTGCGGTTAAAGTAGAGGCTAATATAATAAAGCCACTACCCGTAACACCGGCAGCCCCCTTGGAGGTAACCATCAATATACCAATGATGGTGATGATTTGAGAGAAATTCAGGTTGATATCAAATACCTGCGCCAGAAAAATCATGGCCATCGACAAATAAATAGAAGTACCATCCAGGTTAAATGAATAGCCGGCCGGCACCACCAAACCAACCACCGATTTATGGCATCCCATAGCTTCTAGTTTTTCCATCAGCGAAGGCAAACCCGCTTCGGAAGAGGAGGTTCCGAGCACAATCAGCAACTCATTTTTTATGTAGGCGAGAAAAGCAAGTATACTGATAGAATAATATTTGAGCAAACCTCCCAATATCAAAAAAATAAACAATGCCATGGTTAGATATACGCACAACATCAATTTACCCAAGGGCAGCAGGGAGGCAACTCCATATTTTCCGATGGTAAAAGCCATTCCGCCAAAAGCCCCCACCGGAGCGAGTTTCATAACCCAATGCAGTGCCTTAAACACATAAGAAGAGGCGATATAAAAGTAATGCAGCACTTGCTCTCTGCGCACACTGCGGCTGATAACAATACCCACCACAATGGCAATTAGTAAAACCTGAATGGTGCTATTGTCTTTAAAAAAATCTATCCACGAGATGGAAGGATTGCCTGTTTTGTATTTAGAAATATCCGCAGCACCGGCCGCCTTAGTATTGATGCCCGCTCCAGGTTTAAAAATCCAGCCAACTGCCATGCCGATTATCAAAGCAATGGTGGTTACTATCTCAAAATAGAGTAAGGCTTTTCCGCCAACCCTACCTACTTTTTTCAAATCACCCATTCCGGAAATACCGGTAACGATGGTAATAAAAATAATAGGACCAATAAACCATTTTACCACCTGAATAAAATAGTCGCCCAGTGGCTTCATCTTTACGGCTGTTGCCGGACTAAAGTGCCCCAACAGTACACCGGCAGTAATGGCGAGTAATACCCAAAAGGTTAAATTGGTAATTAACTTCTTTATCATGTGCGGGGCATTACTGATTTTGTTTACGCTGAATTTGCTCAACCATTTCGGCACATAATTTCATTTCCTGCTCTGTGAGCTGCATCAATCGAAATGATTCCCCGTCTTTATCCGGATAATTATATACTGTTTGAAATTTAGAAGGAAGTTGTCCGGTTATTTTTTTTATAAAACTCAAGGCAATTAAAAAAGTTCCCAAATTAGCCGGATGTGATCCGTCGGTAAAAAACAAGTTCATCTCCGGATGAAGCTCCCTCGCCAACTGCCAGGCATCCCCTACCGGCACTCGAGTGGCTCCGGTGTTGGCAGATAACTCCTGATAGGCCTGTGTAATTACCGACTGAGTTTCCGGTGTTTTCTCCCGGGCCCAGGTGGTATACAAATAAGGGTTAGCCCCCTGTTTGCTGATCAATTTACAAAACAACGCACCATAATACAGAAGGCTGTCTTTATGCTCAATAGGCCACATGCTATTATCCTGAATTACCACTACATCGTACTTCTTTTGGCTGATCAGTTCTTTAGAACGCAATCCCCGCAATCCACGCCAATGTTCACCCAGGTGGGCAGCCCCTACGGTTGACTTAGTACAAATCAACTGAGTAGGCATCGACTCGGTGAGTAAATTAATCAGTTGTGAGAGGTTATTATAATATACATAGCTATTGCCCACAAACAATACCCGAATGGTATCGCGCTTATCGGCAGCTTGCAGTTGGGTGCTGCTCAATATTACTATGAACAGCATCCAACTTCTAAGCACTTGCCAATTGATAGCAAACTTTTTATTTACCCTATTCATTAGAATCCGGGGTTTTGCACCATATTCGGATTATTCTGCACCTGTGATACCGGAATCGGCAGAATAGTACGAAGTGTGTATGAACTTGTTAGGGTAGCATATGAAATTAATCGGGAAGCGCCATTGCCGGCAGCATTGATTTTCACGTAATTCGTTTGGGTTCTGTTTAAATCAAACAACCGCTGCCCTTCTAACGCAAACTCCTTTCTTCTTTCTACAATAATACTATCTACAAAGGCAGTAGCCCGAATAGAACCCACTGGAGGAGTAGCTAATAATGAAGCTACATAGGGTTTGGTAGTAGAAGCAGTGTCGCGTAACTTTCTAATCAGGTTAATATCAGTAAGGGAGGAATTCAACTGGTTGGCATCATTATTTGCGATAGCCAAACGTGCCAGTGCCTCTCCTCTAGACAAATACATTTCCGCTACCCGAAGCACTTTGATGTTTTCTAGATAGGTGCTGATATTTACATACTTGGCACAAAGGGGTACATTGGTTTCTCCGCCCAACGAATTACGATTTCCCAAGGCAATAAAACCTCTGCGCACATCGGTAGCAGCATAGGCATCATACAGGCCACGGAACGTAGATAGGGTGGTACCTGTGCTTTTACTGTTCATGCTGGCAATGGTACCCAATAATTCGCCATATCCCTGCTGACTAGATAAATAAGCATAAGAATCGCTGCCGGGATTGTCGTTGGAATTATTAACTACTTCAAAAATAGACTCAATACTGTTTTGGGTACGGAAGTCTTGCACCATAGAACTATACGGATACAAGGAATATTTTCCTGAAGCAATCACTTCAGTGGAAGCAGTTACCGCCGTTGCCCAGTCTTCTTTAAAGATAGCAATTCTGGCACGAAGCGCTAATACACTAAATCTATTCAACCGGGTTCTGAACAAGGCGCTGTTTACTGTTCCGCTGCTGATTACCCCTCCACTAACGGGCATGCGCTTTAATGCATCTGTAATATCCTTATCAATTTGTGTATACACTTCTGCAGCAGTATTACGGGCAGGATAAACTACATCGGCAATAGTAGTAATTGACTTTAAAACCAAGGGCACACAAAGGTGAGAACCATCGGCAGTAAATTTTAATGGGCGACCAAAGAATTTGGCCAGATCAAAATATACCAACGCTCTTACTGCATAGGCTTCTCCCACCAATTGCAACGCTTCTTCCTGCTCTAAAGCGGTGGCCACTTTTTTTATATTATCCTCATTGGCAATAATCGTATTGGCATTGGTAACTACCTGATACATCTGATTCCACATACGGCTTACATTGGCATCCGTAGCAGTATGCGTCATCGTATTCATACCAGTATATCGGTTTCCGGTTTTAACGCTTCGCGTCATGTTATCAGATAATACCTCTGGAATTACCATAGCATCTCTTCCATAATAGCTATACGATTGCATCAAAGAATACAATCCGTTTACAGCTGCGCGAGAGGTGGATACCTGAGAAAACACATCCGTAGTTAACACACTTTGCTGTGGTTTCACTTCCAGGAAATCTTTGTTACAGGCAACTAAACAAGAGCCGGCAAAAACAATAAATAATAACTTTTTCATATTCTTCATTTTTTCTGGAATTATAAATTGATGTCAATACCTAACAATACGGTTCTAAATACCGGTGGACGCTGCGACAATACTCCGTCTACAGAAACTTCCGGATCGGTATTAAATCGCTTGTCTTTGGTGTAGGTGAATACATTCTGTGCGCGCATATAAATTCGGGCACTGTTGATTTTCCATTTAGAAAGCATCTTAGGCGCAATCGTGTAAGACAAAGTAATATCTCTCAACCGCAGATAGCTACCATCATATAAAAAGCGACTGCTTTCTGGACTGCTACCAGCTGTAGGGCCAAGGAATATCGGCTTGGGCACATCCGTTTTTTGTCCCACCGTTGTCCACCGTCTTTCATATTCATATCTGCTTAAGCCATTGCTCTGATCGGAGAATCCCAGGTTCGCATCTGTTTTTTGCAGATATCCATACTCATCATAAATCGTATTACCCCAAAAAGCATAGAACTGAAAGCTAAGTCCAATTCCATGATAAGTAAACGAGTTGGTAAGTCCTCCGTAAAACTTAGGAGAAGCACTTCCAAAAGCTTGCCGAGGTAATGCGGTAGTAAACACATTGGTTGTAGTGTCTTTTGCAGTATTTGTGTACCACAGCTGTTCGCCATTATCTGGATTTACACCCGCATAGGCCCTTTGATAGTGGGTATAAAAATCATATCCCACTTTACGCAAATAGCTTCCGGATGGATAAGAAGGATCCAGTTCCGTTACCCGATTACGGTTTGTAGTAATATTAAAATCGGTGGTCCATTTTAACCCACGAGCAGATGTTGGTGCTATGTTAATAGAAGACAAAGTCAACTCCACACCACTATTTCGCATCGCACCGCTATTTACTGTAATGCTGGATACGCCATTTACACTGGGTACTGGCTGACTGATTAATAAATTACTACTAACCCGGTTATAATATTCGATGGACCCTGAAAAACGTCCTTTCGCCAATGCGAAATCGAGCCCTATGTTAAAGGGAATATTTTTTTCCCAGGTAAGGTTATCATTGGCCAACTGAGAAAGGGTAAGACCAGAACGGAAATCGTAGTCGCTACCTGCAGAATACAATCCCTGTGATTCAAAGTTATCGATACCCTGATTTCCGGTATATCCATAGCTGGCTCTCAGTTTCAAATCTTTCACCCAATCTACGTTGAAGAATTTTTCATTGCTAATATTCCAGCCCGCACCAACTGACCAGAATACGGCTGATTGAAAATTCTTGGCAAAACGAGAAGAAGCATCCTGACGAATAGATCCTGATACAAAGAAGCGATCGTTATAGCTATAGTTACCATTTAAAAATTTACTTAACAAGCGATTACCAGTAGCAGTTCCCGTGGTGGTAACCGGATTAGATCCGCCAGCAGGTGTATTGGTACCCGGTGCAATTCCATTTACTTCTATGGTGATATCCATATCTGACCGACTCTGGTTTTCGATACCGGCAAAGAGTTCCAGACTATGATCGTCTTTAAAAGTGGTTTTATATCGAACGATATTGGTGGTTATCCAGTTAATAATATCCTGCGAATAGTTGCTGATAACACCCCCAGCAGCCACATTTGCATTACCTACGCGTGGATCATAAAAAATGGAAGTGAAAGCATGGTTAAAATCCAACGCATAATTTCCTTCAAAAGTGAGGCCCTTGGCTAAGCGAATGGTTGGACTCAGCACCGCAGAAATATTATAGGTTTTCGCATTACGCTTGGTGGTTTCCAACACGGCTACTGGATTGTATCCGCTGTTGTAACCCAGTTCGTAGGTTGTACCATCACTTTTATAAACGGGTAACCAAGGTGCTAAACGATACATAGCTCGCACGGGGTTTCCGAAGAAACTACCGCCCAAAAAGTTACTGGTACGCTGATAACTTCCGCTGATTCCGCCTTTGATAGTTATGCTTTTGGCAATTTCAGAGTTTACGTTTACCCGATAAGTGGCTTTATCGTAGTCGATATTTTTAGTAGGGGCATCCGCTTTATAATAGCTTCCAGATAAGAAATAAGTGGTTTTATCACTTCCGCCACTGGCGTTGAGGTTATACTGTGAGTAGTTACCCTGACGAAGAACTTTATCAAACCAATCGGTATTTACGGTTGGATCTACGCCGTTGGCGGATAATAAAGAATCAAAAGAACTGGCTCTGTTGCCGGCATTTACCCAACCCTCTTTATAATATTGTAAGTACTGGGGAGTAGTGAGTGTTTTTTGTTCTTCCCGAATGGTATTGCTGGTTACTCCACGCTGATAAATTAATCCCAGTTTGGTTTTTCCTGCCTTCCCTTTTTTGGTGGTAATTAATATTACCCCATTGGCAGCTCGGGATCCATATAAAGAAGTGGCGCTGGCATCTTTCAATACCGTAAGATTTTCAATATCGTTGGCGTTTAATCCGGCAATGGTGTTACTGTTCAAACCAGAAATATCTCCGCTCACCACCGGAATACCATCTATAACATACAAAGGAGCCGCTGTTGCATTGATAGAGCCTACACCCCGAATACGAATATTGGGCACACTTCCCGGCTGACCCGATCCGTTGGTACTTTGCACACCGGCAATATTGCCCTGCATGGTTTCCTGTACAGAGGCATTGGGGGCAGATTCGATTATGGTATTTTTAATGGTACCTACCGAACCGGTAAATGTTTTCTTGCGCTGATTAGAATAAGCAACCACCAATACATCTTCCAGGTTATTCTCTGCCTGCTGCATTTGAACGGTGAGTGATTGATTGGGGAAGTTGGATACCGTTTCGGACTGCAGATCTACCCGGCTAAAACGCAAGGTTTCTCCTTTTTTCAGTACGATGGTAAAAGACCCATCATCGGCAGTAACGGTTCCGGTTTTGCTTTTGGATGTTTGTACAGAAACATTACCCAAGGGCGTGTTCTCTTTTTGTAAAACAACCTTCCCTTTTATGGTTCTGCTTTCGGGCACCGCGGTTTGCGACCAGGCCGCCTGTGGAACAGCTCCTACCAAAATACCCAAAAGGGCAACAATTGTGGCAACTCTTTTCATATTACAATAGTTAAAATATAAGCGAATCAAATGACCTCACAATAAACATTTAATGTTGCCAAAAAGATTTGTTTTGTTAATCTTTCTTTAACTTTATGTAAATCTGAAATAGCAGGTAAATTTCGGAAATTTTATAAAAAATTGATTACCAGTAATTTATAAATATTTTGACTGTATCCAGGGCTGAAATAATTTATCTCCTAACCCGCTGTATCGAAAAATATCAGCAGGAAACCGGCATGGCTTTGGTGCCCAACACCAATAAGAAAAACTACGAGCCCCTTTCTATTTTGTTGAGTGAAATCAGCAACCGACTCCCCGAAACGGCAGAATCTCAGCAACATATCCCCTATACGCCAGACGCAAAAAAGCTTAGCACGGAGTATCCTTTTAGAAAATATGATATAACCGGCGGGCAAATAAGAGATGCTTTTATGGGGTTAGTAGCCAACCCGCGCCCCTTTTTGGTAGATGCCTGCTATATATATCTGTATAAGGTAGGTAGACAAGGATTTGAAATGAATCCGGTTGATGAACAGTTAGAGAAAAAAATAAAAGCCGAAGATTCGCAAGTTGGAGAGTCTTTATCCGTTTACCAGGAAAATGAACAGCTTAAAAATCAGCTGCAGGAATTACAATCGAGCCCACTTACGCGTAATCCTACATCTATAAAATGGCTGAAGTTATTGGTGGGAGCTTTCGGTTTGCTATCCATTATACTGGGTACACTTTATTACAAATCGCATCTCTCGCATCAACGCCTGAGCAAACAAATGAGTTTGCTGCCCTATCAGCCCACTACAGCCGAAATAGATAGTTTACAAGGTATCTGGATTTGCTATACCGGTTCACCACAGGTTCGGCAATCAGATCCGGACCGATACCATAAAATAGTGGCTAATCTAGTACAGATTACCTACCAGCCGGAGGGATATTTTTTGGTAGAAAGATATGGAGCCAGCTTCAATCACAACGGCTATGCCCAATTCGAAAGCCCGGGACTGGTATCTATCCATACCCATGTAAAAAATAACTTACAACAAATAGAGTCGCCCCGCCACTCACTACTTACCCTTCAACACAGTGCATCCTCTCCTTATATAAATGTAATGTCTACCTCCTGGAATTTTGATGTAGGCAAATTCAATCAGATTATCGGCATCCGAGAAGTATATCAAAAGATCGGAAAAGGAGGCACCCTGGAAGAAGTATACAATTCACTGGAAAATGCGCAGTGCAAGTGTAAGATAGTACGCTGGCATCAACCTAATCAACCCACCCAAAGCTGGTTTCTGAAAAATAGTCCGATCGACTCGCTGCACAATAGCTACCTCTCAACACTGATTAATGAGAACAGCATTTTATTAAAAGATCCTGCGGGAAACCTGCGGCCAGATAGCCTTACCAACCAACATCCATAAATTACCCTATCCCTTAGCAGAACTGTTAGAAGATCCTTTGGGCCGATGTACAGAAGACCGAAATCCCTGATGTCGGGTACCTTTCGAATGGGTATCCGTATGCGCTCCTTTATTGGGGCGTTGCGGGTATTGACCGCCGCGGCCACCTGAGGGGCGAGCTGCTCGTGGATTATAGGCAGGCGTAGGGCCAAGTTGCTCGGGAACCGGACTTTTGGTAACTTCTTTGCCCAATAGTTTTTCTATGCGGGAAAAAGATGCCTGTTCGCCCTCGGTAATAAAGGTATAGGCCGTTCCCTTACTTTCGGCACGGGCGGTTCTTCCGATGCGGTGGATATAATCTTCGCCATCGTGGGGCACATCATAATTAATTACCAGGTCAATATCCTCCACATCAATACCCCGGCTGAGGATGTCGGTAGCTACCAGTACTTTCACTTTACGATTACGAAAATCTTGTAATACCTGTTCGCGTTGAGACTGCTCCAGATCGGCATGAATTTCATCGGCATGCAGGTTGGCACGTTGTAAATCGCGGGTAAGCTGCTTCACCTGTTGCTTTCTCGAGCAAAAAACAATCACACTTTGCTGCTCTCTTCCCGCCAACAGGGCTTTGATTAAGGGAATCTTCTGCGGCTCGTATACCACAAAAGCTTCTTGCACTATTTGCTCGGGTGGTTTAGAAACGGCAATATTAATCTCTAATGGATTATGCAAAATTTTTCGCGCCAGCTCTCGCATTTTAGCAGGCATGGTTGCCGAAAACAACAAATTCTGGCGTTGCTTGGGCAGGTAGGAGATGATTTTCATAATATCATCATGAAATCCCATATCCAGCATCCGGTCGGCCTCATCTAAAATCAGGTATTTGAGCGATTTTACCTGCACATACCCCATATTCAGGTGGGTAATCATCCGCCCGGGCGTACAAATCACCATATCAACTCCGGTTGTAAGTGCTTTCTTTTCTAAAGAAAAATTTATGCCATCCCCTCCCCCATATACCGCCATAGAACTAACGGAGGTAAAGTAAGAAAGTCCTTCCATTGCCTGCTCAATTTGCACTGCCAGCTCGCGGGTAGGCACAATAATCATGGCTTTGATCTGATGCTCTTCCTGTGGTTCGGTAAGTATCCGGTGAATTACCGGTAACAAAAAAGCGGCTGTTTTGCCGGTGCCGGTTTGTGCGGAGGCAATAATATCTTTGCCCTCCAGAATGGGTTGTATCACCTGCTCCTGCACCGGGGTGGCCGTTTCATAGCCCATCGAATCAATTCCCTCTAATAATCTTTCATCCAGGCCTAACTCAGTAAATTTCAAAATTGCTTGTTTAATAAATAATAGGACAAAGATAGGTTGTTTGGGTTGGCCGGGGGTGTTAATAGGCCCTGTTTGGGAGCTTTGGACTTGGTTTTAGGGGTTGAAGGGAGGTATTTATATATTTTTGACTAATTTTTAACCCTCTTAATGCGGCCAATTCAGTTATTTTTGCCCCGCTACAGCAAATGATTGCTGTTCAACGTTACCACATGAAGAAACTACTGCTTTTATTATTCGTACTGCCAGCTGCGCTGGTGAGTTATTCCCAATCGACTTCTAAAGATTCGGCTGTTACTAAAAAACCAACGCCTCCTGCCAAAAAACAGGCAGTGGCTACCCCGGTAATGCCCAAAAAGGATTGGAGTAAGGTTGACTTATCATCCAGGGCGGCTGATCATATTATGATACAATATGGCTCGGACACCTGGTTGAACCGCCCCGACAGTGTTCGCATAGGAAGTGGATTCAGTAGACATTTTAATATGTATGTAATGCTAGATAAGCCTTTTAAATCTAATGCCCGGTTTAGTGTGGCATTTGGACTAGGCATTGGAAGTAGTCATATTTTCTTTAACAATACAAAGGTTGACATCAAAGCCAATGCAGCTCGTTTGCCGTTTACCAGAGTAGACAGTACCGATCATTTTAAAAAGTACAAGGTTACCAATGTGTATGCCGAAATACCCGTAGAACTTCGGTACTATTCAAACCCCGAAAACCCCAATAAATCGTGGAAAGCTGCTTTGGGCGTTAAAGTGGGAACCCTGCTGAAAACCTATACCAAGGGTAAAAACCAGCTCTCGAAAAACGGATTTTCAACTTATGGGGCCACTTATATTCAGAAAGAAAGTGAAAAACGTTTCTTCAACGGAACCATGCTGGCAGTTACTGGAAGGGTAGGGTATGGATTTATCTCTCTTGATGCCGGCTACCAGATAACAGGTGTATTAAAAGATGGCGCCGGACCGGTGATGAACAAATTCTCATTTGGTATTACCATCAGCGGATTATAGTCTAACACTCCATTAAATATTTACAACCCCGTTTGTACGTGCGGTCCGCCAAAGGTGGACGTGCGAACGGGGTTTTTTTCGTGGGGGTGGCAATTGAACTACCTTTGCATAAAATCAGATTACTTGATAGAAAGAAAATCAGCCGCTTTTAAAGAAGACCAGGCCGTGTTAGTGGGGGTGATACAGAAAGACCATACCGAAATTCAGGTAAACGAATACCTGGATGAGCTCACTTTTTTGTCGGAAACTGCCGGAGCAATCGCCGTGAAACGTTTTACCCAAAGATTGCCGCATCCCGACAGTAGAACCTTTGTGGGCAAGGGTAAGCTGGAAGAAATTAAACAATACGTAAAACAAAAAGGCATTCCGCTGGTGATATTTGATGATGAACTTACCGGTTCGCAGATATCCAATATAGAAAAAGAGCTTGGCGTAAAAACCATCGATCGGAGTGATTTAATTCTCGACATTTTTGCCAGTCGAGCCCGCACCGCCCAGAGTAAAGTGCAGGTAGAACTGGCCCAATACCAATACTTGTTACCACGCCTCAAGGGCTTATGGAAACACCTAGAAAGACAGGGAGGGGGCATTGGTACACGAGGCCCCGGGGAAACGGAGATTGAAACCGACCGCCGGATAGTGAAAGACAAGATATCCCTGTTACGTAAGCGATTGGCCGAAATAGACAAACAATCCTTTACCCAGCGCAAAGAGCGGGGTGAGCTGATACGGGTAGCATTGGTGGGGTATACCAATGTGGGCAAGAGTACGCTGATGAATGTGCTGAGTAAGGCAGAAGTATTTGCCGAAAACAAACTCTTTGCCACCCTAGACACTACTACCCGCAAAGTAGTATTTGAGAATACGCCTTTTTTGTTAAGTGATACGGTGGGTTTTATTCGCAAGCTGCCCCATCATCTGGTAGAAAGTTTTAAAAGTACGCTGGATGAAGTGCGGGAGGCGGATATATTATTGCATGTGGTAGACACTTCTCATCCGCAATACGAAGAGCAGATTGGCGTAGTTAATAAAACCCTGCAAGAGTTAAAAGCCTTTGAAAAGCCGATTCTTACGATATTTAATAAGATGGATTTATATGTAGAACGGCATTTTGATCAGTGGCTGTCGGAAGATGTAAAAGAAGAGATTCTCCGCGATTTACGCCATCGCTGGGAGGAAGCCACGCAAAATCAGTGTGTATTTGTTTCGGCTACCGAGCGCGACAACCTGGAGGCATTGCGCAACCTGATTTTAGAAAAAGTGCGCGATATGTACGGCATCCGCTATCCTTACAAAACCATGATTTATTAATAGCAGTAGCCATGCTGTATTGGTATAAAATAGCCGAGCACGCCAACGCACTTCCCTGGCAAGAAAATGGCATTTGTGTGGTACAAGTGCGTGGTAAAGATCGTTTACTGGCAAAGGTAGGCGAAGCCTGCAAGGCCGTATCTGCCACCTGTCCCCATGCCGGCGCCCCCCTGGCAGATGGATGCCTGAATGCTCGCGGAGAAATTGTTTGTCCACTACACCACTACCGATTTCGCCTCCAAAATGGCTATAACAGTTCGGGGGAGGGCTACCGTTTAACTACCTATATATTGGAACAAAAGGCCGATGGATTGTATATAGGCCTGCCTGAGCCACCCGAAACAGATATAATTTGAGTTTTTTTTGCCTTCTGATTTCATCTCCAATAAATTTTCCCCTACTTTTGCAATCCGCCGATAGCGGGAAAGCATATTCCTCCTTAGCTCAGTTGGTTAGAGCATCTGACTGTTAATCAGAGGGTCGTCTGTTCAAGTCAGACAGGGGGAGCAAAACCAGTGTGAGAGCGAGTGTGGGTGTGGGAAATTTTTCCTACACTGATTTTACTTCACACTCAAACTCGAACTCACTCTACTTAAAGCCGGGATTTTATCTCGGCTTTTTAATTGCTACTATTGGAAGGTAGCTGCATCTTTCGTCGGTAAGGGGAGCGAAATCAGTGTGAGAGCGAGATTGAGTGTGGGAAAATCTCCTACACTGATTTTTCTTCGCTCTCAAATGCTCCAGAGGCGCACAGGCTCAAACCTTGTGCGCTGCAAGCGTATCACTCTACTTAAAGCCCCGCTATAATCGGGGCTTTTTAATTCTACAACTGGAAGGAAGCAATAGCTTTTGTCAATAAGGAGATTAGACATAAAAGTAAAAGGGTTATACTTTTAAAGTATGATTTTTTTGTATATGATTATTTAAATTTTCGGAGAAAGTAATAAATATATTACCTTTACTAGATGAAATCCAGCGAACTTGTTCGACTACTTAAAAAGGATGGTTGGTTTGTCATAAGGCAAACAGGAAGCCACATGATAATGGAGCATCCATCTAAAAAAGGACAGATAGTTTGCCCTTATCATGGCAGTCAAGAAGTCGGAAAGGGATTGGAAAAGAAAATTAAAAAAGACGCAGGCATTAAATAAAAATTTTTATGAAAATTGAAATGATAGTTGAAAAAACAAAAACTGGCTATTCAGCCTATGCTGAAAAATATCCCGTTTATACAGTTGGGAAATCCTTGGATGAACTTAAAAATAAAATTATTGAAGCGCTCAATCTTTATTTTGAGAAAGAGGGCACAAACATCACTGAAAAAGATTTAAAAATCAAGTTAGATCTACCTCATTTTTTTGAGTTTTATAAAGTGATCAATGCAAAAGCCTTATCAGAAAGAATCGGCATGAACCAAAGCCTTCTTGCTCAATATATAAAAGGAAATAAAAAACCATCTACAACCCAAACTCAAAGAATTTTAAAGGGAGTACAACAGATAGGCAGCGAGTTAGCGGCGATCCGTTTTTTACTTTAATGATTTAAGATTATTCCGGTTCGTTCAAATTTATATGAAGAAGATTCAGTTGATATTTTTATTTATTACTCACATAGAGAAATAGCAGCAGCATTTGTCAATAAGTAAAACGAAAATCAGCGTGAGTGCCTGTGCGGCTTTGGATTATGGGTGTGGGATATTTTCCTACACTGATTTTACTTCACATGCACCAAAGGCGCACAGGCTCAAATGCTCCAGAGGCGCACAGGCCTTACTTGTGCGCTGGAAGCGTATCACTCTACTTAAATTCCTGCTATAATCGGGGCTTTTTTTATTTCAATTTTAATGTTACACAGTTACAGGTGGTGGCAAAAATGGTGATATAATCAAATTTGAAAGATTACGCTAAGAGTACATCAGCAGGAATACTCAGTTCTCTGTGAAACAACTTTGCCAGTTCCAGTGTAAGGGGCTTACGCTTGTTGAGGAGTGCAGATACATACCCTTTGCTACCTACCTTCCCTACCAAATCCTTATTTTTTAATCCCAGGTCTTGCATCTTTAATTTGATGGTTTCAATCGGATCTGGTACAGGTATCGGATAATGCAGATCTTCATATTGTTTAATCAGTAAAAGCGCGACCTGCACTTTTTCTCCCTTTGGGCTATCTGGTTTTACTTTTTTATCCAATTGTTTATCAACCCAGTCAAGATATTCTTGGTATTGTTTTTTTGTTCTAATGATTTTGAGCTCCATAATTATTTCTTTGAGTGTTGAATAGTAGTAACATCAATTTTATCATACTCGGCATGTGTACCAAACCATTTGATCTGAACAACTTTGAAATCAAAAACAATTCGTACCACCAACCGGTATTTATTACCCATTATATTAAATACCACACAATTATCTGCCACAACCCTTACATTACCATATACCCTTTTTAACTCATTAAAGTTTTTAAAATCACTGTTTACCAACTCGTGATACCATTCCTGTAAAGCTGTTGAAGCGGCAGGATATTTTTTACAATAATCCAACAAGGTCTTTCTGGTAATGATGCTAAACACAAGGCAAAGATGATAAAATGTTTTCTATTAGAAAACAATTCCCGAAGCGTACTATTATTAAATTATTTTTACACAACCTCGTGTTTTAGTCACTTTACCATACAATTGCTCACCGTTACAATCAACCTCGTGCAATTTTTGAACGAACTATTTTATTGATTTACAGATAATTAATATTTCCGACAGTCTATTATAGATGCATTTTTCGTCAATAAGGGGAGCAAAATCAGTGTGAGTGTGGGATTGGGTGTGGGAAATTTTCCTACACTGATTTTTCTTCGCATGCTCCAGAGGCGCACAGGCTCAAATGCACCAAAGGCGCACAAGCCTTACTTGTGCGCTGCAAGCGTATCACTCTAAGCGCATTCATTTTCGGATGCGCTTTTTTATTAAATTAAATGCAAAATAGCTACAGCTTGCGTCAATAACGCAAAATGATAATCAAGCAGTTACGAGTTTATAGCCGTAGCTGCTTTTTTATTTGCACCAAAATTTGCACCACAAAGTCGGGGAGCTCGCAATTGAAATGTGCGGGAATTAATTTTAAGAAATTCATCCAGCTTCCCATTCTTTTATAATTTTTAGCAATGACTCCAAGTGAAATATTATTAAATGGCCTTTCCGTTTAGCAGTTGATCGAACTATTGAGACCTAAAATCAAAGAAGAAATTCGACAAGCGCAATTAGAACAGCCATAGAAACTGCTGTCACAAGCGGAGACCTGTAAACTTTTTAAAGCGGCTATTACAAGAGCTACCCCGACTTCATTGACTAAACAGGGCCTTTTACAAGAGTAATAAATCCTCTTCTTTTGTATCTTTTATCTGCAGCAGTTCCAGGCTGATGGATCACAGAATTCCCCCCGCAACGCCAATGCGAGATTGTTGTGCGAAATTTATCAGCTCTCTTATATTCAATCATAACCAATTGATTTTCATACGATATTAATAAATTAGCCTTAATTCAGGCTCTTTTCATTTGCTAAAATAATTCCCAATCATTAGGAATTTTAAAAAATACCCTTACCTTTAAAAAAGCAAGTAACTAATGAAACAATAGCGATAAACAGAAGAGAATGTTTCCATTATACAAGACTTTTTAGATGAAACTAAGAAGCGAATATCTGATGGTGTCGAAATTATTTTCACAAAAAAAGCTGGCTCTGAATTGGAAGATTTAGCTCTGGTTTACGATATCGAAGTGAGTGATATTGAAGCAGCTATATCAAATCTGACTACTGAAAATTATTATAGAGGAATTGATCCTTCTTGGAGCGCCGATTTTAATGTATGTGCATTTTGCACAAATATTGCAGAAGCTAAAATTGAAATTTATTTAAAATATAGGTTAGAGGTGAACGGTTTTCAGATTTTACTTTTCTCTAATCATGAACCAGATTTTCCGATGAAACAGCCTTTTAAAAATTAATATTATGGAAACCAAGAAAGTATTAACAAGAGAAAATATTCCTACCAATGAAATTAGTGGTATGACTGAAAAAACTTTTAGAGGAATTAAATTAAAGTACCCTGAAGTTTATTATCTTGATCATAATGTAGATGAAGAAACCGGAAAAATCAATAGAAGTGTAAAGGTTAAACATTACACTAAAAATCAAATAGAACGAAATATTAAAGCACTTAAATCTGCTTATCTTATTGCAAAAGGAGCAGCAGACCCGAGTGAAATCATTGATTTTAGAAATAAGTATAAAATATCTGCTTCTATTTTTAGTATTATTTTAGGGTTTAGCAAAAACACGATTTCTAATATTGAAAACGAAGGGATGACATCCTTATCTACTGGCAGATTAATAAAAGTATGTTTAGATAATAAGGAAATCGTTTGTAAATATATTCAATTGTGTGACGCAATTGAACAAAGTAAAAAGGAAGAGTTGTCAAAAAGACTAATGGAAGAAACTATTTAAATACTAATTCAGGCCAGGATTTAAGCTCGGCTTTTTTATTTCTACAATTGGAAGATAGCTGCAGGTTTTGTCAATAAGAGTAGCATGCAAGACCGGCTTTATGCCGGTCTTTTTCATTTTCTCGTATGCATGCCCCGACAACGCAGAGCGTTCGTCGGTGGTCCAACATGGGGAGCACTGAAAATCAATGGATTACAGAAATATAGCTCTTTTTTTATTAAGCCCTTCCGAAACAATTCCGAAACAAACGGCAAAATAAACCTGTTTTTAAGGGTTGCTGGTGGGCTGAAGGAAGCATCTATTTATAGCTACTTTAACTAATTACAGGCATTATTCAATCGGTTATCGGTTCGATGTATGGATCAGGAACAATTTGAATAATAGTTTGAGTGGCTTGTTCGGTTTCAGTTTCCAGTTGCAAGGGTATCAGCTTTGAAGCCAATCGGTAAAATTCGGTCGGGGTTCGCCTTCACCAGGCTACAAGGATCACCGTCTTCTCTTCCTGAAATAGTTCAATTGCTTCAGCGAAGTGTTCCCTTATTGCACTGGTAACACGGTTCTCGGCAACTTTTGTATTTTTCAGTAAAAGGTGCAATACCTGTTCATTGGCGTCCATCAAATCTGTCGGTAAATCATAATCAGCTGCTGAATTTGCGCCGGTTGATCTTTCAGAAATGGATTGATTTTTACCAGCCTTTCTGCTAGTAAATCTTTAAGTATTACTTCCCGCAGCGATTTAGGAAGGGATGTCGAGGTTTCGTTGACCTGATTAGCTTCGTTGAGCTCTTTCAACTCCCAGCTAATTCCTTGAGTTGATTAATAAAAGGGCTCTCTACTTTGGTGTACTCGTCTATACGGAGTTCCTTATTTTTTTGCAATTCGTACATAACGTTTTTATTTAGCGCCGGAGTTTACCGGTTAATCCCGGCGCTGTCCGATAAAATAACGGACATGTCCGTTATCCTGTCCGATATGCCCGGTTTTCCGGCGGTTTTATCGCCGTAAATACCCGGGGAACCGCCCTAAACCGCAGCTTCTGCCGGCGGCTGGCGGCAAAATATCGGACATTGAGCTGGTAGCCTTCCGAAATACCGGCATTTTCCCGCCAACGGCGGCAGTTTTATCGGACACGTCCGATATTTTGTCCGATATATCCGGCTTTTCGGCGGTTTTATCGCCGCTGGCGGCGGCGGCGCCAAAATATAGGACACACTTGCGGCAGCCTGACCGATATCGCCGACATTATCCGGCTGATAGCGGCTAATATTACCGCCATGGCGGTGCCGATTCATCATTTGTTCTTTATAAAATACCTTGTCCCTTTCTTTTCACCCTCCCTGGCTAATACTTCATCCTTCACCAATTTATTCAAATGCCTTCCTGCTGTCTTTGGAACTAAATTAAAGTGCATAGCATAATCCCCGGTCGAAATCTTGCCCTTCTGCCTCACAAAAGCAACTACCGCTTCATCAGATAAAGCAGGGGCAACCGGCTTAACTTCCGTTGCTTTCTGCTTCTTCCGATAAACGGTTATTACAAAATAGCCTTCTTCCATCCTGAAATCCGGATCTGGTAACTCTTCATTATTCTTAAAGGCTTTCAGTTCCTTCATACCAATTCCCCGTTCTTCAACAACCCCCGATTTAAAAAAGACATATGCCAGTTTCGGATTACGACTAATGGAGGGCACCTGGAATGCACGGAACCTTTCAATATCTATAATTGGTTCACCGGGGCTCCATATTTCTATTTTATCCTTTGAAGCGACAATCCGGATTTGCTTATTCTGAATGGTATAATCCCGGTGAACAATTGCATTCACTATTAATTCACGCAGCAACTTCTTAGGAATATCAACTATCTCTTCCCGATGAAAATTATCACGATTAATCTCAGGCAGAAAAGTTAAATCGAGTAAACTTTCTGCCTTATCTGGCATCAACAAGATTGGGCCTTCAATATCTTTTATTTTTGCATCACCAACAGATTGTTCTATTGTAAATTTTATCCTTGCTTGTTCAAAAGCAGACTGCGGATTACGACCCAACACCAATAACCCAAGGCCTGTCGGCTTTACAGTATTTGAATGGTCGGGTTTGTATAACATGTCCAACTGCAACAAGAATTTAAAAAATCCCTCTGACCCGACCTTAACACTCAAACCCATCCGATCAATCAATTCCTGCTGTGCTTCTTCTGAAAAATCTGTTAAATCGAAATTATTCATGTGCTGTGTCAATACAGTTACAGTAGGAACAAGTGTTTTATGGTGTTCCTCTTTCGCTCTTATTTCAGCATCATCAAAAAACTTCTTGTTTTCATTATAAATAATATCATACAGGTCGCCATCGAAATAATCCACTTCAATTTTATTGGCAATTAAGAAATCTCTGCCTTCACCTGCCACGGAAGGGTCAGGATCAATTGCGCCAATATATACTTTACCTATACGGGCATTGGTTATCCTTTCGGCACAGGAAAGCTTGGGATGGTTTCTTGCACCAGGAGCACAAGGCTCCAGTGTTGCAAATACCACAAGACCGGTAAGGTTACTGCCCCAGTGGTGACGTTCAATTGCAGTGAACTCTGCATGATCGCCAATGCGTAATTCGCCACGATGTGATTTACCAACCAATTTTCCATCTGGTGTTGCAATCACAGCGCCTACTTTTGGATTAGGTTTACCATCAGACCTGTTGGGGTCGGGAACCGACTTTCGCATTTCCTCGATGGCCATTACCATCAACTCCCTTTGTGTATATTTTTTTGTTGCCATGGTAACTTATTTAAAGGCCATAGCCTTGTTTAATTTTATTCAATACCTCCGGGTGGCTCTTTTTAATATCATTCAGGTTCCATGTAGAGTATTGGTTGTATATCCTCCCAAAATTGCTGAATAATTCAACGTGACTTTTAAAATACATTTCCTTTTTTTCGGCATAAGCTTTATTGCTTCGCGCTGATTTTTTTCTTCTTGAAATAAGCACCAGGTTCTGCATTTTATTTGTCCATTCTGATTCTTCTAAATCTGTAAAATCAATCTTTCTTTGGCTAGCATCCTGCGGTGTTTGTGGTAGTTCATGTTCTATGCTTATTGTTTCAGGCATTTCTAACTTGGTGGTGTAACCATGATAAAACAAGTCCAGTTTCAGCAAAACAAATTGTCAGCTCCCCTAAAATCCGCCATATTCAAAAGTACAATCAATTTATTGCTTTTTAAGGGGCAAGTGTTAGGTAGATCCAACATAAATCCAGTTGTTATGATAAAGCATTTAGAAAATGAATACTGATTGTCCCCAACTTAGTTCCCTCAAAATCAAACGAACTAATTCATTGATAATCAACAAATTTAAAACTGAGTAACCCGGAATAGCTGCATCTTTCGCCAATAAGGCGAGCGAAAATCAGTGCGAGCGCCTGTGCACTGCAAGCGTATCACTCTACTTAAAGCGCCGCTATAATCGGGGCTTTTTCTTTGTCCATCAGTGCGCTAGGGGGGGTGTATCTTTTCTTATATTCACCATATGAAAACATTTCTTTTTGTTCTAACCTTCTTACTGTATGGAAATTTATATTCCCAAAGTACGCTGAGTCCAAAAGAACCTGATAATAAGACGGTAAACATATTGAGCAAATACCCTAAAGAAATTGCCGAGATCATTTATTCAAAAACCAAAGATTTGCCAAATAATACGCAACTTTCCATAGCCTTAATTGAAAATGGGGAAACCTATTATTATGGAATTATAATAGAAAATGACACCTTAAAACCAGCCGAAAATCAAAAGAAAATATTTGAAATAGGCTCAATCACAAAAGTATTCACATCAACTATTTTAGCGTCACTTGTTGAGAATAAAAAAATAAACTTGACTGACGAAATAAATTCTTATTACCCTTTTGCTTTCAAAGATAACATCAAGATAAATTTTGAGAGTTTAGCTAACCATACATCAGGGTTACCACGTTTGCCAGAAAACCTAGACTTATCAAATCAAGTTAATCCATATAAAAATTTTGGCAAACCCGAAATTGAGCAGTATCTGAAAAATTTATTGAAACTTGGAAACAAAACATATTCATATTCAAACTTGGGTGTAGGACTTTTAGGTTATACACTCGGTTTATCTCAAAAAACAAATTTTCAAAGCCTTTTACAAAAGAAAGTTTTTGACAAATACAAAATGAAAAATTCATTTACAAGTTCCCAAAATTTGGGGAATAATCTTATTAAAGGATTGAATAAAAAGGGAGAAGTTGTATCTAACTGGGATTTTGATGTTCTATTTGGAGCAGGAGGAATATTATCTACAACAGAAGATTTGGCACTTTTCGTAAATGCACAATTCAATCCTAAAAACAAAGAGCTCGAATTGACAAGAAAAACAACTTCTGAAATTAAAGGAAATACGAAAATTGGTTTAGGCTGGCACAAATTAGAATCCGAAAATGGAAAAGGATTCCTTTGGCATAATGGAGGAACAGGCGGATATTCATCTTCAATAATATTTAAAATTTCAGATAAAACGGCAGTTATTATCTTATCAAATGTATCAGGTATTAATGGCCAAATTGACGCTATATCCTACGAATTGATAAATAAAACGAATAAAAATTAACGAGCAAGATTAGTTATTTAAGATTGTGTGCGATGGCTTGTCAAATACTTTCCTGATAGTCACAAACTCAATCATCGCATTTTGGCTGCATCTTTCTAGGAAAAGAGGAGCAAAATAAATGTTTTACCGGTTTTTCTCTTAATTCCGATAATGCCAACAGTAAAATTAACACCAGCCTGAATAAGAATTAAACAGCGTGAAAGTTCCCTAAAGTGATAAACTGCTACAATGTTTTATGCGAGCCATCACAAAACCCTGGATTTTTTGTATGCTTACAATTACACAAGTAGGCTGTTTTAGTTTCTTCAGCTACAAATACTTTTGGAACAAAAGAAGAACCTTTATGTGAACCATCACAAAATGGTTGATTAGTTGATTTGCCGCAAGAACACCATGCGTAAGTTTTACCGGCTTCTAATTGAACCGGTAGCGGAGTTTTTCCTGCAATTGTTGGGTTTTCCATTTTTTTATTGTGAAATTAAGTAATGTTTTCGATTAATTCGGGTAAGACTATGATGCCTTTTCTTACCCATGAGTTTGTAAATGCAAATAGCACTCATCAGTTTGGTGCCCATGCTTACGAAGCTGTAAAGAAAAGGAAGTTTTAAATTTTCTGATTAAGACAAAGTTATAGCGCATTCATTTCTGGATGCCCTTTTTAATTACAGCAAACCCAAAATAGCTGCATCTTAGACAACAAAGCAAGGTGATAATCAAGCAGTTACGAGTTTATACCCTATTTGCACCAAAATTTGCACCAAAAAATCGGGGTGGTTGGCTAGTAAAATGTCGGGGAATTATTTTCATCCGGCTAATTGGCATCCTGCTATTTTTTACATGTAGATATAATTGCTAGTCAGACTTCATTGAATAGGCTGTTTGTTGAGGTGTTGTTTGAATTTTTCAGGATCTTCAAATTCAAAATATTTCAGAAAGCATCAGAAGCAACAAACATCTGTTGTAATATTATGGTAGGATTAGCTACTTATACAAAGTAAATACATCATTATGGACAAATTTGAATACAAAATACTGGATGTTTCCAGAACGCAGATTAAGAAGGAAGGATTTCAGTTAGAGTTAATGGAAAAGCTTAACGAACTCGGAGCCAAAGGTTGGGAGCTAATCACCATCGAGGGTATGACTGAAGGTTCAGCATTATTCCGTATAAGTGAGACGACGGATGTGCTGTTTGTTTTTAAAAGGAAGGTGAGTGGGTGAGCGTAGTATAAGAAACGATGTTTTGAAATTTTCTGATATAGACAAATCTATTCAACGAATAAGAAAACATTATTTATCAGTAATGAGAGCAAAATCACCCTGAGTGTGTGCGCCAGTGGCGAAACAAAAGCTAAACACGTGGACTAAAAGCCTACCACTCTACTTTAGGCCACGATTTCTCGGCTTTTTTATATCTAAAAGTGGTAATTTACTTCTGCATTTTTAAACCAAATAACAAGTTATGACTTCCGAATTAATTTTTAGTTTTTTAATGATTGCAACATACTTATACCTTGATTTTCTTGGGTATAAATTTATGTCCCAAAGAAAAGGGCTAATTCAAATGTTTATAACAAAGTATAAAGCAAGAATTAAAATTAAACATACAGCAAGCTAAATTGCTGTCGTGGGCGGAGACTTTTAAACTATATAAAGCCGCTATATAAACACTATGTTGGCTTCCTGGAATAAAAAAGGGATTCTTTAAGAGCATCGAATTAGGGGGGGCGTTTTATCTTCAGTCCGAGATCTTGGCATGTAAGAAATAGTTGATGAAATATCGGACTACATATTAAAATATAATAATATTATTCTTACATTTAAGGAATGCCTTATTCTTTTTTGCATATGTATCCGACTTTGAGTGCATAAGCGATAATGTGTGGCGAGTATAAATAAGTTAGTTGCAATAATATATGACTGTCTATTCCCGAATTATTTTACTCTCCATATTTTTATCTTGCGCCTGCTCGTTCGTTGATAAGACGACACCTAATGTTGAATATATAGTTTATGGTATTTATTGTGGAGAATGTTACGGTCATTGTGCAACAATGTTTAAAATTGACAATACACATTTACTAATTGACACTACAGACTCATATTTTAAGAATCAGCCTCAAGGAGAAAAAGTAACTTTCACAGGAGATTCTTTAAACAGAGAGCAATTCCAAAAAGCCATCATTCTAAAGAGTACAATTCCTAAATTATTGCTTGACTCTAAAGACAGAAAATTTGGAAACCCAGACGAATATGATCAATGTGGTATTTTTATACAATTTAAGGTTGCTGATAAACTAAAGACATTTCATATTGACACTAATTTAAAAGAAGTCCCCGCTGAAATCCGGAGTTATGCTCAATCAATTATGGCATTATCAAGATTTAGACCGCTATAATTGTTTCAGCTTACAAAAGTGTACAAAAATGCGGGGCTTTCAATGACACCTACAAGAAATTGTCGGTTCAGTAGTTAAAAAAGCTTTATGCCCGCATCAAGTTTAGTGGTGGCAGACAGTTTCATCTCTGAAATCGCCAACTTCTTTTAGCTGCAAAACGTTAGCGACAAGTTTAACAGACCCAACAAACGACAATGTTTACGACAAAGAGGATTACAATAAAAGGAAACGACATTTACATCAATAAGCCCGGACTATTTGGACAAAAGACCGAAGAGTATTTGGGTGTGTTAAGTTTTGACACCTCGACACCGACAATAAAAGTTTTTGAAAACAACATACTGCTAAAGACTTTCAATATTGAAACCCTTGCAACAAATTCCAATCTCGCAGGACAATACTTTCATATTTCGGTTAGACTTTTAGAAAATGATGGAGTAATGATTGATGGTGTTATCTCCAAGCAAAAAGACAAGCATCCCGACTGGCAGGATAGCGACTATGAGGCAATAAGATTTCAACCTTTCTTTTTGTCGACAGCCGACGTTGCGACAAGTCAGAGAATAATTGGTAAAGGAGTTTTTGAAAGAGGATTGCATTATTCAGGGACAGTAACACCGACAACTGTTCGTGTAATTTGTATTTGCGACAACTGCGACAAAAGTTTTACGGTTCAACACTTTCATGGTGGCTTTTCAGAAAGTCAATACTACTATTCAGAAGACAGCAAACAAACACTGACTGTGCCTTACGACAAAATAAAAAACTTGCCGACACATTTACAAAAAGAGGTTGACGAAAAAATAATCGCAGAAGTAGAAGCAGAACTTCCAAAGCCGACAAAGGGAAAAGGGAGTTACCGTTATTACAATTCATTTTGTTGCCCGCATTGTTTAAGTCCTTATACTGACTTTCAAAAAAACAAACAAATTAGACAGACAGAATATTACGGACTAAAGTATATCAATGACAAATTTTACACACTTGATGAGCATTGACACCCCCACTTAAGCAGTCAACAAATTAAAATAACAAGGCCCTTCATTTAGAGCCTACCTCCCATTCGAATATTTACCGCAGCTAAACTGCCTGCCAGTTTACTCAATAGGCAAACCAGATTCAGGCTCACCAAATACATAATGGTTAAACCATAACCAGTTATGCCAAATGGCTGCTAAGCGCTCTTTGGGCTTGGAAATGGAATGTCCAAAACCTTTGTACACGATTAATTTCGATGGGATGCCCCTATCCTGTAAGCCCCTGTATAATTCGTAAGCGTTCGAAATGGGTACGCGTTTATCCAGCTCACCATGCTGAATAAGGGTGGGTGTTTGGGCTTTGTTGATGTTGGTCATAGGAGAAGTGATGTTATAGATCGCCTTATCCTGCCAGGGGGTGGCTTTTAAATATTGACGGGTAAAAGGAGTGATATCTGTACTTACATAATAGGTAATCCAGTTGGATATACCTGCACCAACCGAGATTGCTCTAAATATGTTGGAATTGGTAGTTAAAAATGCTGAAATATATCCTCCCTGGCTCCAGCCCATGCAACCCATTTTTGATGTATCAATAAATCCTTTTTTTGCCAATGATTCAACCCCACTGATTACATCCCACATATCGCCAACACCCAAATTACCCACGTTTAGTGATCTGAATTTTTCGCCATAACCCGCACTCCCCCGATAGTTAACCCTTAATACTACTGCCCCCTTTTCTACCCATTGCTGAATTGGGTAAACATAAGTTGGGGTTGGTTCGGGCCGATCAGTACCGGTTGGACCACCATGAATTACCACCAGCAAAGGGTATTTCTTTTGAGGATCAAAATTCCGGGGCTTGTGCAAAACACCTTCTATTAGGGTACCATCTTTACTGTTCCAATCAACTATTTCATTTACGGGTGTATTCCATGCACTGATTTGTTCCGTCATGCTGGTAATTTTTTGCCAATTGCCATTGATGGTTCCCAGGTATACTTCTGGCAGGTCGGTGAAGTTTCTGCCAAGAATGGTAATACCCTCTGATTTTTTACTAAAGCCTATATAACTAATTGTTTCCAGTGGTGTTTTGATACGTACAGATTTCCCGCTTACCGGATCGGCGAGGTACACACCGCTTTTCATTTTGAGTGCGACACCAAAATAAATACCCTGAGGCGTCCAGGAAAAGACTGATTTGTTTTCATCTATATCCTGACCAATTTCGTGGCTTTTTTTGGTAGCCGTATCATAGATAAAAAGTCGCCCATTTTTAAAAAAATTGGTAACCGAATCATCAACAGAACTTCTATATACAAAGGCTTTGCCATCAGGACTCCAATCTGCAAAAGCATCATTTGCAGCATTGGCCACCAATATGTTTATTTTTTTTGTAGCAATATCTATACTCGCTATATCACTATAAATACCGGAATTAATCAGCGGATTCGGTTGCTTATTAAAAATAACGGATTGTCCATCTTTACTCCAGGCAAACCCGGCAACAGTAAAATCGCCGTCTGTTAATTTAGTTGCAAGGGGTATTTTAAAACAGGGATTTTGTTTTTCTGATCCTTCTTTTAGCCCATTGCAGGGAAATTGACCTGCCAGCAAAATAGAATCATAGTTATAATTCAATAACCAAAGATGGCTTTGTTTGTACTCTTCTCCCTCTACAGCAAATGCGCCAAACCGCTCTTTAAACGCTTTATCTTTTTTGCTATCGGGTTCACTTTTTGTATAAATGATTTGTGTGCCAGCAGGATTCCATTCATATCCCGAAATGCCATCTTCGTCTTTAGAAATTTGTAATGCTTCGCCGCCATCAACGGGAATGATGAATAGCTGTGCCTTATCACCCCTGTCGGCCAGAAAGCTGACATATTTATTATCCGGAGTAAAGGCGGCAGCAGTGCTACTCCCCTTGAGGGTGCGCGTTAACTGAACAGGCGGCTGCCCCTCCTTTGATAAACAGATTTCTGCATCATATCCATTATTTACCCAATCAGTGCCAGTAACCGTATAGGCGATGTATTTTCCGTTGGGAGAAATTACGGGTGCTCCTGCTTGTTTAAGGCTGAGCCATTTTTCAAAAGATATGGATGCATTTTTTTGCGCCGATGCCTGGCAACAAAAAAAGATTAGTAAAAGGGAGGTAAAATATTTCATTGGTTTGTTTTTAATGGTACATCAGGCAATGCCATTTTGAAGTTATGGATTATTCATAAATTGAGGAAATAGCTTGTCACATTACCTACCACTAGTTAACCAAAATTTCTTTGTTTACTGTCTTTCTATTCTATCGCTAAAGGTTTTGTCTAAAAGCATTTAGCACAAAAATCTACTCGTTTACATTTCCTTAACAAATTGTTTTGAAGTTTAAAAAATAAATTTGGAAACCCCTTATTCGGAATAGTATATTTGCAAAATAGAAGAACTTAATTACTATTGAAAGTAAAATAATCTTTAAAATTATAAGCGTAAAATGATATTACTATACCTTATAAAAGATTTATTAACAAGTTGGGCATCTATTATAATTTCCCCTTAAGTAATAGATAAAGGATAAAGCAAAGAATTTAATAAGCTATCTACGTTTTAAATGGTAGAACAAGGTTAAAGCGTGTGTCTAATAAGTAGGCGTCGATTAAATGTATTTCGATATATGTAACCGTTAATTTATTATCATTGTTGTCCGACTAAAGTCGGGTTTAAATTAGCTGTAACCCTTTTCTGTAAAGAGTTACAGCCCAAAAATACGTTATTTCAATTTCGGTGGTAGTACCCCACCCTTTTTTAAGGAGAAAATGCTAGGGGTAGTCCATTCATTTTTCTCCAGGCTTTATAAGTGTCTTTTATAAATTCCAGTAACCCTACATAGCTCATCAAATGCAGGCGTATAACTGTAATCATATTGGCAAAAGACTTCTTGGTCGCCGCCTTTTTCCTTATAACTACCATCAGCAACTGAGCCATCAGCACACAATAA
>JAPLEI010000010.1:0-2820 GCA_026391195.1 Bacteroidota bacterium
GTAGAAATATTTGTTCCCGGCGGATTCTCACCAAACCAAGATGGGATCAACGATTATCTGGTAATCAGAAGACCTTCTACTACCACCATCCAGCTAGAAATATTCAATAGATGGGGTAATCCGGTTTATCGTGCTGCTGATTATAAAAATGATTGGAATGGAAGAACCAACCAGCCGGGTAATGTATTAGGACCAGAAATACCGGATGGAACTTATTATTATATCGTAACTGGTACAGACAGAATTTCGGGCAAGATTACCCGCTTGAATGGATTTATAACCGTAAAAAGATAATTAGGCCGATTTTAAATTATAGGAAGTATGAAAAATATGTTCACAGTAAATAGGTTACTTAGCGCTTTAGCACTCATGTTTTTTAGCATGAGCGCCTATGGGCAGCAAGAGCCTATGTACTCGCAGTACATGTTTAATATGCTGAATATTAATCCAGCCTATGCAGGAAGCCGGGGGGCTATTTCAACTGTTGCATTGTATCGTAATCAATGGGTAGGCTTTCCCGGTGCACCCCGAACCGCTTCTTTTTCATTTGACATGCCTCTACAGAATAAAAAAATTGGAGTAGGTGCTCAGTTTTACGACGATCGCATTGGAATAGAACGCACAACCGGTTTTAATGCCATGTATGCATTTCGTTTTCAGTTTGCTGGATCCGGAACATTGAGTCTGGGATTGCAGGCAGGCTTACTGAATTACCAGGCCAATTATACCGAGGTAAATACCTATGTGCCGAATGACCCTGCTTTTTCCTCCAATGTTCGGGGAATTCTACCCGCATTTGCTGCCGGTGTTTACTATAACTCAGATAAATTTTATGTAGGATTTTCTACACCTGCCCTCTTGAGAACGAAGATTAAGTACAACAATGCTGCTGAAATTGCCTCGGTAAGTTCCCGCGATTTGCACCTGTTTTTAACGGCGGGAACCGTATTTGAATTAAATCAGGACTTAGCCCTTAAACCTTCTATGCTGATTAAAGCAGTTAGTGGCGCACCCGTTGAAATGGACTTGAATTTGAACCTCTGGCTGCAAAATAAAATTGCCATTGGCGCTTCGTATAGAACCGGAGATGCTATTGTAGGTATGGTTGAATTTCAGTTTAATCAGCAGTTTCGTTTTGGGTATGCATACGATAAAACATTTTCTAATCTGGGAACATTGGTGAACGGAACGCATGAATTGATGTTTCGGATGGAGTTCGGCTCACCAGCTGTTCGGGTAACCTCCCCACGTTATTTTTAGATAATACAGTAGCATGAAAAAAGTACTTATTTACTCGTTGTTTTCTCTCTTGCTGAGTCAATCAACGCTCCATGCACAAAACAAAAGCAGCAATCGCGCAAAAGCCTTTTTTCAACTGGCCGAACGGGATTATCAGGATTATCGATTTTGGTATGCAATACCTTTTTACAAAGTTGCCCTCGAACAAAAAGCTGCTCAATACGATTCCGCCTCTTTGCTTCATCTGGCTGAATCTTATTGGCAAATGGATTTTTACGATTCTGCACAACTGTACTTTTCAAAATACGAAACAGCCATTGGATCTTCTTATTTCTCTTCTCAACGACTGGCAGAATTGGCGGGCATTCGAAAGAAAGCGCCAGTGGCAACTGGCATTTATCAAAATATTCAATCACGATTTCCCGGCCAGCACGAAAAATTGGTCGCGAACCGGTTGCAGGGATTTGCCAATCCCACTTCGTTTTTAAAAGATACCAGCGCGTATGCCATTCGATTTTTAAAAGACAACTCATCTGAGCAGGATTTCAGTCCGGTATATTTTCAAAAAGGCATCTTATTTGTTTCCAATCGTTTTGCCGGACCAGAATCTGAAAAAGAATTTGGTTGGGATGGATTGCCGTATGCAAGGGTGTATACCATTCCTGATGATTATATGCTGAGAACCTTGGATACTATGCCAGTTAGAAAAGAGCGTGATCAGAAAATAAATATCATCATCAACGACGACTATACCCCTACTACATCGAATGATAATAATATTCGGATCGATTATCGGAGGGTAGAAAGAACCCGATCTCTGGTTCAATCCAATCCACTCAGTCGTTTTTCCGACCAGTTTAGTTCATTGTATAATTATGGTTCCCTTTGTTTCAACCAATCTGAAACCAAAATTTACTTTACTCGCAATTCGCTTAAATCAAATACCCGAAAACATCATCTCGAAATCTGCGAAGCAACCCTCGATAAAGCAGGATGGGTGAATGTGCGGGCAATGGCATTTGTAAATAACGACTACGACTATTTTCATCCTGCCCTAAGCAAAGATGAAAAGAGGTTGTATTTTTCAAGCAATCAGCCCGGTGGAAAAG
Organism: Bacteroidota bacterium; assembly: GCA_026391195.1. Lineage (GTDB taxonomy): Bacteria > Bacteroidota > Bacteroidia > Chitinophagales > Chitinophagaceae > Sediminibacterium. The sequence continues at coordinate 2,349 of JAPLEI010000010.1, forward strand.
GCGGGGCCGATGTTTATTATTTTTCATTACACCCCGACTCTGCCAAATCTAACCCCGTTTTACTAGATAATCGAATCAATACAGAAGGGGATGAATTGTTTCCAACTATTACGGGCGACACTTTATTTTTTAGCAGCAATGGATTGCCGGGATTGGGCGGCTTAGATCTTTTTGCTATTCGCCTTTCCGAAAATGGAATTTCAGGTGAGCCTGTAAATGTGGGAGCCCCTTTTAATTCCAGTTACGATGATTTTGGATTGATATGGAAATCTGATAAGCGAAAGGGATTGTTTGCTAGTAATCGATTGGGGTCGGATGACATTTTTACGATTGAGGCACTAAAGTATCCCATAAAAGTTACCGGCTCTGTGTTTGATGCTTCAACCGGAAAAGAATTAGCCGGTGTTCGGGTTTTGTTGAAACAGGATGATCCTGCTTCCTTACCCGATCAACAGATGCTTACTGAATTATA
>JAPLEI010000010.1:2834-23094 GCA_026391195.1 Bacteroidota bacterium
GGAAGATCCCGCCAGTCGTATACTTTGTATTTTACCAAGGAGGGTTATTATACTGATTCTATCAAGGTTAACAAAGATTCAATTATCAATGATTTGCAGATACCCGCTTTAATGATGCGTCCTATCCCACCTCCTCCTCCAGCGCCTAAACCCGTTGATACGGATGGAGACGGAATAGAAGATGCATTGGATAAATGTCCAGATTTGGCTGGATTGACCTCCAATAATGGATGCCCCGAAATTCAGAAAAAGCTGAATGAACTCGCCAAACTGATATTCTTCGAAACGGATAAAGACGTATTAACTGCCGCTGCGTATTCTCCATTAGATGAAGCAATAAAAATATTACTGGCGTATCCCCAAACCACTTTAATTATAGAAGGACATACCGATAATGTAGCTGGAAAAGCTTATAACCTAAATTTATCGCAAAGAAGGGCAAATCGGGTTAAGAATTATTTAATCAGTAAAGGAGTTGTGGCTAATCGGTTTACGAAAGTGGTTGGTTATGGAATGGAACAACCGATTGCAGACAATGCCAGTTCGGAAGGGCGGGCACAAAATAGAAGGGTTTATATCAAGGCACAGTTTTATGAATAATTAAATGCGGGCTTTAGTTGCGTACAAATAACCATCCATTAATTTTCAGCTTAAATTATACAGCATGAATCGTTTTTTTGCAATACTGATCCTATGCTTTACACTTGTTGTAGGTAAGGCCCAACAAGTAACCCTTTTTGCTGATTGCAACTTTAGGGGATATTCGGTAAACTTACCTCCCGGAAATTACACAGCGGCACAGCATGGAATGCGGATAAGAGATTTGTCTGCCATTAATATTCCTCCCGGCATGTCGGTAAATTTATTTACACAGGATTTTTTTAATGGGCATTATATTACCCTAAATCGGTCTACTGCCTGTTTACTAAACGAGCAGTTTAACGATCAGATGGTTTCTATTCAGGTAATGAATAATGGTTTTGTAAATCAGTATCCGGATGCCCCTGTAATTTTCTACAATCGATGCAATTATCAGGGAAATCAAGAGCCGCTACAAGAAGGTACTTATTATAGCATACCCATGGGGTTTATTACCATACAGGCTATGCGGGTTGCGCCGGGCTTTGGTGTGATTGTTAGAAAGGAAACTGGTTTCGGATCTAACATACAGGTTATAAATGAAGAGTACCGGGCCGACCAAAATTGCTTAAAAATATTATGGGGTGCAGCTGTTAAAGCCGTATTTGTTTATCGACTAGGCAATGTAAATCCGGGCAACTGGTCGCAGGTACCTAATCCGCCGCCTCCCGCTCAAAACTTTCAACAAGGAGCTGTTGTATACACCGATCCCTTCTTTAGAGGAAGAACGCAACTATTGTATCCAGGGGCCTATCGCGGTTATCAGTTAACGCAGGTGGGTGAAAATGCCATCTCTTCCATTATGCTGGCTCCCGGCTATCGGGCCATTGCTTTTACTGGTTCTAATTTTGATGGTGCTTCTATCATTTACAATAGTTCTAATAATAACTTGCATAGCGGTTATCCCAGTTGGGGAAATCGCATTCGTTCCATTATAGTAGAGCGGCTGAGCCATCAACCTAATATTATACAACCCATTACTCCGCCGCCTCCACCTCCGCCAGTAATCAATAATAACTCCAATTCGGTTATTATGTATGCGGATGCAAATTTTAGAGGAGCTGCTCAGGCTTTTCCTATCGGTAATTATCGTGGCTATCAACTTAATGTTGTTGGTCAGCGTACCATATCATCCCTAAGTGTGCCCCCCGGGTTAAAAGTGGTTGCCTATGAGGGGCCTGAGTATAATGGAGCCTCCAGAGAAATCGAACGAACAGTAGATAATCTGGTACAAGAGGGCCTCGGATGGAATGATCGTATCTCATCTTTTATCGTTCAAAGAAATAATGGTGCTCCTGCCCCTGTTATCGGTCGCCCCGAACCCGTTATGCCGCCAAATGGTATGCCACCAGCAAGACCACAACCCAGTACTAATAGCCAGCCCAGTGGGGTATTTGCTTATGCCGATTCCTATTTCTCAGGTGCAGTTCAGCAATTGATGATGGGACACACCAATGGCAGTCAGCTAAATCTTGTGGGTCAACGTACCATCTCTTCCATCAAAATTCCACCCGGTATAAAAGTAACTGTGTACGAAGGGGCTAATTTTGATGGAGATTTTCGGATACTATCTTATACAATCGACAACTTTGCTGCTGAAGGCCAGGGTAGATGGAACGATCGAATTGGTTCTATGATAGTAGAAATTGCCAATTAATGTGCGGGTGAAAATAATAGGGGGGTACACTATCCTATGATGGTAACCCCCTATTATTTATACCTTAATGGCCTTTGCGTATGCAGGGGGTATCTGCTTTTTTACAACCGCTAATAAATGTTTTACGTTTACAATTTCTTCGGTTTCCGATAGAGGTAAAGAAATTTTCCATGCCTGTTCAACTGAATTCAATAAATAATTCCATTCCCAGTCCGACATATCTAATTCTTTTTTAAGATTAGTGTTGGGTCGCAGTGCCGGTGATTCGATGTTTAATTTCTGCTGTAGAATTTTCCGTAATGTGATAAATGGCTGCATGGCTTCCTATTTTATTAAGGATACCTGTAGTATCCAAAAATGCTGCCAAGCTTGTGTAAATGAAATGTTACAATCGCAAGCAATATAAATTAAGTATATTTTTATTTATATCTAATTGATTATATTTGTACTATACAATTAATATAAAATTATATAATATAATTATATAATTGAAAAACTAAAAATTCCTTTCGATTAAGTGCTGGGCCGGGGCCTTATCTAATTAAAGTTCTCTTACCCAAATATTTTGAAAACTAAGCGGCTCACTTTTATCACCATGCGACTGCAGTTTGATAGGGGCGGGGCCGTGGGGGCGATATGCCGGAGGACCCGTATAGGGCGTATCTCCTTTTAATAGCGCATTGTTTTGTACCAGCACCCCATTATGAAATGCTGTTAAGGTAGCTGCAGTTTTCAGTGACCCGTCGGCATTAAAACGAGGAGCAATCCATATCACATCATAGGTTTGCCATTGTCCGGGAGGTTTGCACGCATTCACCAGCGGTGGATACTGCTTATAGATACTGCCTGCCTGGCCATTTACGTAAGTGTCATTTTGATAGTTATCTAAAATCTGTAATTCATATCCTCCCGCTCCCTCTTTTACCTGAAGGGATGCCAGAAATAAGCCACTATTTCCCCTGGCTTGTCCAGATCCGGTAATGTTTTCCGGTATTCGGTATTCGAGATGCAGTTGAAAATCGGTAAAGTTTCTTTTGGTTCTGATATCACCGGTTTTTTTGTTAACCGTCATCACTCCTTTTTCTAATAGCCATTCTGCAGGCCCTGCTTTATCATTATCATTTACCCATTCGCTCAAATCACCACCGCCCAATAAAATAATAGCATCCGAAGGGGGTTGGCCCGTCAGATTTCCTGGAGTTACCAAACGCGGAACGGGTGTATAATATTCTGTTTCTTTGGGATCGTATTTCTGCTGAGCCTGTATGCCGGTTATGAGTAGTAGTAAACAACTCAATAAGTGGGTTTTTTTCATGTGTATGGCTTTAAACTTTTGGTAATGTATATCCATTATGATACGGTTTCAGTAAGTATTTGGCATTCATGTCTGCATCTGTAAAACCTCCTTTTTCGGCATTCCAGTATAATTTTTTTCCGGAACGATACGAAATATTGCCCATCTGTGCAACCGTTGCTACCGCTGCTCCTGCTTGAATAGAGCAACGAAGGTTTTCCATTTTTCTCGATTTTATAACCTCTACAAAATTGATCCAATGCTTCTGCAGACCATTATCGGAGGAGGGATGCAGGGGTTCGCTGATTTTATTTTTACTTTGTTTTTCTTCCACTACTTCCCATCCATTTCTATTTAATATCAGCGTGCCATTATTACCAATAAATGCAATGCCATGATCTCTTCCATACGATCCATTGTCTATTCCCATGGCAGAATCCCAAACCAGATTAAATCCATCAAATTCATATAAAGTAGTGAGTGTATCGGGCGTTTCTTCTGCCAATTCGGGATAGGCAAATTTCCCCCCCAACCCATCAATACTTTTAGGAACAGTTGCCTTCATACCTAATAACGCATAATCTAACAAATGCACCCCCCAATCGGTCATTAGTCCGCCCGCATAATCCCAAAACCACCGAAAATGGAAATGAAACCGGCTACTGTTAAAGGGCAACATAGGTGCTGTTTATAATCCACCCCCGCCGGTACAGCAGAATCGGGCACCACCGGTTGAGGACGCATCCACCCCTGATAACACCAAACTTTTACTGTTCGGATATTCCCCAACTTGCCGCTGTGCACCATTTCAATGGCATCTGCAAAATGTTGTTGACTTCGCTGCCACTGTCCTGCCTGCACCACGCGGCCATATTTTTGTTGTGCTGCTACCATTCTGCGGCATTCTTCAATCGAGTTACCTACTGGCTTTTCTACGTATACATCTTTTCCCGCTTCACAAGCATGAATCATCATAAGGGCATGCCAGTGATCGGGGGTGCCAATGATAACGGCATCAATGTCTTTATCATCCAGCAAAGCCCGGTAATCGGTATATTTTTTGATGGTAGAAATATCTTTATTTTTCGCTGTTAATTCGCTTAGCCGCTTATTCATTACCCCGGCATCTACGTCGCAAACCGCCAGTAGCTTTACGCCAGGAACATTTATGGCAGCCATGGCATTGGCCCAGCCCATTCCGTTCATCCCAATTAAGCCAACATGCAGGGTGTCAGAGGCGGCCAGCAATCTGCCCCCAAAAATTTTTTTTGCTGAAACAGCGGTAGAAAGCATACTACCACCCACTAAAATAGCGGACTGATGGATGAATTTTTTTCTGCTAGTCATAGGTGTTTTTTATTTTATAAAGGAAGTTACCGTAAATTTGCCATCTGAAATTCATTCGAATAAATTTTGGTAAAAGTTCTTTTTTTAGTCGAATTCGGAAAAGTAGAGAAGAATCAGTGATTTTGTTTGCGAATTTGTACAATCTTATAAAATGTAACTAGCGGAAATATGCGCTCCCACTTGCTTTCGCCAGTAATATTCTCCGGAAGGTTCTATCCAGTGGCAGATTATAATTGGTAGTAGTATCTTTATATTCTAAACCTTTATTATGTATCAGTCCCGCATCAAATGCGTACCGATTTTTTTAACTTGGGTATTGGTAGTTTTTGCAATATCGGCCGGTGCCCAGGAGAAAGCTGAAAAAAGCGATGTAAGAAAAAATACCATCAAGCTAAACCTCACCAATCCGATGATTTTTGGGGGTAAGGCAATTGTTATAGGCTATGAGCGGGTGCTTTCACCCAATCGTAGCTTCTCAATTGATATTGGTACCATGGCGCTTCCCTCATTTGGTTCGGGTTCGGTGAATGATTCCCTCAAATTATTGCCGAACGTAAGTCAAAAAGGGTTTCATATTTCTGCGGATTACCGCTTTTACCTATCTAAAGAAAACAAATACCCAGCGCCGAGAGGAGTATATATCGGGCCGTATTACTCTTATAACCAATTTAATCGATCTAATTCCTGGAACTTAAAAGCTACCAATTATACCGGAAATGTAAATACCGATTTAGGGTTTCGGGTACATACGATTGGTGTTGAGATGGGTTATCAATTTGTATTCAATAAAAAATGGGTGGTTGATATGGTGCTTGCCGGACCAGGTATGGGTTTTTATCAAGTAAATGCGGCATTAGCCACTACCTTGCCCGAAAATCAAAAAGGCCCTTTCTTCGATCAGCTGAATAAATACTTACAGGAAAAAATTCCCGGATTCAATAAAGTAGTGGGCGAAGGATCTCTCCGTACAAACGGAAATTATAAAACTACTACTATTGGTTTTAGATATATGATTAATGTAGGTTTTCGGTTTTAATGAAAAAGTAAATTAACCTTTAAATTATATAGCATGAAAAAGTTACTTCCTTTTGTTTTGTTTGTTTTATTGTTACAGGCCTGTTCACCCTATAAAGAATCTACAGGCGTTTGGGTGAATAAAGAAAAATATCAGGGAAAATCCTACGGTAATATTTTTATTATTGTAATGACGGCCAATTTAGAAGCTAGGGCTTTACTGGAAAATAATCTTGCTTCCATTGCTCAGGAAAAAGGGTATAAAGTAGTAAAGAGCATGGATGTAATGCCTCCCGGATTAAAAGATGCCGCCATGCCATCTAAAGAAGACATTGTGAAAAAAGTAAAAGACAATAATTGCGATGCCGTTTTTGTGGCCTCCCTGTTAAAGAAAGAAGAGGATGTTAGATACACTCCCGGAACCACTGCTTATTCGGTTCGTCCTTACTATTCTTGGAGCGGCAACTATTTTGGCTATTATAGCCATTGGTATCCTACCGTTTACAATGATGGCTATTATACCAAAGAAAAAAATTACTTTATGCAAAGTAATTTATACGATGTAGCCTCTGAAGAAATTATGTGGTCGGTACAATCAACCGTTTTCGATCCTAGTTCACTCTCTAAATTTAGTAAAGCCTATACCTCTCAGCTGATTAAGCAATTAAAAGAGGAAGGTTTGTTGAAATAAAACGTTTTGTAGAAAATATTTTCTAAAGCAATCGGCCTATCACCGGTTGCTTTTTTTGGGTACAGATGCATAAACTCCCTAAATATCTTCATTCTGTAAATAGCTTATATAGTATAAATTAGTATCAATCGTTTAGCGATTTGTTAATTTCCGCTTGGCAGGGTTAATTTTTGGTAATAAATGTTAATTTGCGGACACTCGCCGGAGTTCATTTTCAAGGATTTATTAATGAAATCTGGTTATTGAAAAGCCAATCCTCCTATCCATGACATTCCAGCGAAGCCGGTTTTGTCTTTTTATTATTTGCTGGCTATTGATTTATCAAGGGTCGCTTTCGGCACAGATGTGCACGAACCCTGGTCAGAATCCATTAACACCTTTTCCGGTTTGTGGTAATTTGGTTTTCACCCAAAATATTGTACCCGCCTGCATTGGGCTTCCCATGGTAACCCGATGTGGGGGAGATGGGGTAAGTTATCGGGATTTTAATCCCTATTATTATCAGTTCACTTGTTATCAACCCGGCAAATTATGTTTTACTATTACTCCAAAAGTATTGTCCGACGATTACGACTGGCAGTTATTTGATATAACAGGAAAGGATCCGATGTTGATTTATACCGATCCCAGTTTAATTGTAGCCGGCAACTGGTCGGGCGTTTATGGAGTTACCGGGGCCTCCCTAACTGCTCCCAATTCCAACGAATGTGCTTCTGATCCAACATCTAGTATCTCTACATTTAGTAAAGTGCCCGATTTAATTCAGGGACATATTTATTTATTGATGGTGAGTCATTACACCCCCGGAGACCAAAGTGGATACCAGCTTAACTTATCCGCACCTGGGGGAACGGCGTTAATCACTGATCCATTGATGCCGGCTATTCAAAAAGCAATAGTAGTTTGCAGCAACCCACAAATCGGTTTAAAAATCAATAAACCGATACAATGTTCTTCTATAGCTTCCAATGGCAGTGATTTTGTAGTTTCCGGACCTACCCCTATTACCATCGTTTCCGCAGCAGGATATAAGTGTTCGGGTGATTTTGATACTGACTCGATTACGCTGCAGTTTTCAGGAAATTTAGTGGCCGGTGAATATACTATTTCAACCAAAAATGGAACCGATGGAAATGGCATTATAGATTTTTGTTTGAATACGGTTAACCCTGCTACAGCCTTTGCCATTCAATTTACCCCTGTAGCACAAATTTTACCCCTTTCCACTACCAGTTGTTCGGGAACTGAGTTTTCATTTACACCCGTTTCGGGTTCGGGTAGTTTAGTGCCTCCAGATACTTACTATACCTGGAGTGCCCCTTCCGGTAGTAATTTTACTGGTGCGCAAGCACAGGTTACTCCGTCAACTGCCATATTTGGTAACTTAAGTGTTAGCGGAGCAATTGCTCAAACTGCTACTTATCTGGTAACTCCTTTTGGAGGTGGATGCACGGGTAAACCTTTTTCACTTACTGTTCGTATTCTACCTACCAGCATTATTTCAGCTGTTTCGATCAGCATTTGTTCTGGTAGTTTATTTTCTTTTTCGCCGGTGAATGGTACCAACGGATTGGTATTGCCCAATAGCACTTATCAATATTTTCCTGCACCTCCGGTAGCCGTTATTTCCGGCTCACTTTCTGGTTCCGGTGTATCGGTGCAGGGGGTACTTACCAACTTAACCGATACGGTGCAATCGGTTCCCTATCAGGTTATTCCAGTTACCGGGGCCTGTGCTGGATCTCCCTTTACGCTTACCGTTGCTGTTTTTCCTGTACCGGCAGTGCTTCCTTTTTCGCAAACCGTTTGTGAAGGAGTTAATTTTTCAATTAGTGTACTATCTAATACAACTGGTATTATCCCGGCTGCTTCCGTTTACACTTGGTCGGTTCCCACTACCTCTTCATCCATTAGTGGAGGTGCAGCGGGTACCAACAACTCCCTAACCGGAAAATTAAATTCTGCATCTACTGTTGCGCTTACGGCTACTTATTTGGTAAGGGCTGCAACTGCCAATTGTTCGGGCAATGTATTTTCTGTAACGGTTTGGGTAAAACCCACTGCACTTATTCAAGCAACCACCCTAAGTATTTGCAGTGGAACTGGTTTTGGTTTTACGCCCTCCTCACAGGTTTCCAATCGGGTACCCTCCGCTACATTGTATACTTGGATTGCTCCATCCGGTATTAATTTAATAGGCGGACAAGCAGAAGCTACTCCATCAAGTTCCATATCGGGTAACCTGAGTGTTAGCGGATCAATCGTTCAAACAGCCACTTATCTAGTAACTCCCTCCAGTGGAGGATGCACGGGTCAACCTTTTTCACTTGCCGTTCGTATTCAACCTACCAGTATTATTTCAGCTGTTTCGATCAGCATTTGTTCTGGTAGTTTATTTTCTTTTTCGCCGGTGAATGGTACCAATGGATTGATATTGCCCAATAGCACTTATCAATATTTTCCTGCACCTCCGGCCGCCTTTATTTCCGGCGCACTTTCTGGTTCCGGTGTATCGGTGCAGGGGGTACTTACCAACTTAACCGATACGGTGCAGACCCTTCCCTATCAGGTTATTCCCGTTACTGGGGCATGTGCTGGATCTCCCTTTACCCTTACTGTTTCTGTTTTTCCTGTGCCGGCAGTGCTTCCTTTTTCGCAAACCGTTTGTGAAGGAGTTAATTTTTCAATTAGTGTACTATCCAATACAACTGGTATCATCCCGGCTGTTTCCATTTACAGTTGGTCGGTTCCAACTACCTCTTCATCCATTAGTGGAGGTGCAACGGGTACTAACAACTCCCTAACCGGAAAATTATTTTCTACATCTACTGTTGCGCTTACGGCTACTTATTTGGTAAGGGCAGCTACTGCCAATTGTTCGGGCAATGTATTTTCTGTAACGGTTTGGGTAAAACCCACTGCACTTATTCAAGCAACCACCCTAAAAATAGTTTTGGTTATACGCCCACATCGCAGGTGCCCAATCGGTTACCTTCCACAACATACTATAGCTGGACTGCCCCATCTGGTATTGGTATTACTGGGGGAGGAGCTGCTACTTCAGTAACCCACATTCAGGGATCTGTTTCCAATACAACCAGCTCACTAAAAACTGCCACTTATAGCATCGTACCGGTAACTGCTGGATGCAGCGGCGCTGCTTTTACCGTTTGGGTGCAGGTGAAGCCTGTTGCCAATGTTCAAAATATTGCCTGTTCTGTTTGTACACAAAATTTGTTCACTGTTCAACCAAAAGATGGTGTAAACGGAATTATACCCGTTGAAACCCTGTTTGCCTGGGTTGAAAAAGATAGCCTCACTGGTACTGCAGGATTGCCATTGGTAAAAACATCCCGCGAAATTAGTACCCGTTTTTATAACTTGGCAACCACCGCAGGCGAATCAACACTAGCAGTTACCCCTATCTCCGGTTGTGGAGAAGGAACCGCTTTCTCTATTGTTGCAGCTGTGCTTCCCAAAGCAACCATACCGTCGTTAAAAGATACCATTTGCAGTGGTCAGGTATTTCAAATACTAATGCAAAATCAAGCCAACGCGGCCATTCCCAACGCTACTGAATATACTTGGGTAAGTTCTGTTTCCACTGGTTGGGCAGGAAGTTTAAGCGGAACCAGTTCGAATGGCATTATTCAGGGAAATATTCGCAACTTAACCGGAAATATAAATGTGATCCCTCTGCAGGTGCAACCCACATCACCGGGTGCCTGTTTGGGAAATGTATTTACCCTAGCGTTCCGAGTTCAGTTGGTAGCGAATGTTGTTGAACTATCTACCACTCATTGCAGTGGAACTGCTTTTTGGTTTACACCGGTTACTGGAGTAAATGGTTCAATCCCTGATTCTACTAGCTTTACCTGGCAACCGGTTAACACATCTGCTTTCGTTAGCGGAGAATTATTTACCAATAATGTAAACTATTTTGCCGGTAAATTCATATCAACTTCCAGTACCCCTGTTTCGCTTTCTTATCGGGTTGTACCTGTAACATTGCGAGATGGATTGGCTTGCGCAGGAACTCCCTTTTCTTACACTGAGCAAATAAAACCTGTTCCCACTGCTACCATTCAATCGTTGGGGCCCTCGGTAATTTGTGAGGGCAAGGAAGTAAACCTGGTGGCAGCCGAGCCGGGTATTTACCTTTGGAGTAATGGTAGTTTGCTCCCAGCTGTTTCTATTACGAGTCCGCAAACTATCACTTTACAGGTTACCAATAATTATGCATGTACTACCGTATCGGCTCCTTTTAATGTAACGGTACATCCCCGGCCCCGGGCCAAATTTGATTTGCCCGATATCTGTTTACCCGATGGTAGGGGAACTTTTGTAAACCGCAGTACCATTGCCGACAGTACACAATTACAATTTACTTTTGACTGGAGTTTTGGTGATTTGAATAATCCAGTAACATCAACCTTACAAAATCCTACTCATCGATATTCCGCATTGGGTAATTATCCGGTTCAATTGATTGTGTATTCTGATAAAGGTTGTGTAGACACCCTAGTTCAGTTACTGCAATCTATCTATCCGCAACCCAAGGTATTTTTATCTGCCACCGATATTCAGCTATGTTTGGGAAGGCCCATTCATTTTTTTGCAACTGCCAATGGCATGGGATTTGCTCCCCGTAAATGGTATTGGAGTATGAGTGATGGTGGAGGGACGAGTTTGCAAAATCCGGTTTGGATGTTTCAAAAACCAGGTATGCAAACGGCTCAGGTATATTTTGTAAATCAAAAAGGTTGTACCAGTGATACGGCAGCAGTAAGTATTCCTGTTTATGAAAAACCAAAACTTAAATTACCCCCTACTCTAACAGTAAACAGGGGAGATAGTATTCGCCTGGTGCCTTCCTTGGTTAGTGGGAAAAATTTATTTTACAAATGGTACCCATCTACTTATTTAAGTAGTGATACCGCAGCCACTCCGCTCTCAACCCCTTATAACGATATTACCTATCAACTACAATTAACCGGTGAGGGGTATTGTATGGTATCCGATACGCTTCATGTCAAGGTTATGAAAATGCCGGAAATACCCAATGTATTTTCCCCCAATGGAGATGGCATCCATGATACCTGGCAAATAAAATATCTGCAAGATTATCCCAATAGTTCCCTTGAGATATTTAATAGAACTGGTCGATTGGTATATTCATCCAACGGAAATGGTAGGGCTTGGGATGGCACTTGGGAGGGGAAACCGGTTCCGGTAGCCACTTATTATTACCTGATTCAATTGCACAACGGCCAACCACCTCTTTCCGGATCCGTTACTGTAATTCGCTAATCTATTTGATTTATACTTTCAGCGCTTTGTAAGTTTCCGGATCGTAATCTTGTAAAATGGTTCGGATGCATTTGATAATGGAGGGTAAACTACCATCAATTTGTCGCCGGATTAATTCACCAATGGGATGATAAAGATATTGAGATTCCATTACTATTAATTGATTCAAATCGGCCGGAGAAAATAGTTCTTCATAGGCTTTGTAGCTGGCAATACCCCCATCGAATGTAGTGTCGGTGATTGCTTGTTGCTCGTATTGTTTGCAAATTTTTAACCAAAGCGCTTGCTTGGTAACCAATAAGTGATTCAGCAGAAATACATAGTCTTTCATGTATTTTTTAGCTGCTATAGAATACAAAACACCATAGGTTACCTGCTGAAATCTATTTTCCGGTTTGCCATAATATTGCTGAAATATTTTTTCAACTGCCGCTCCCGACCAAAAATGCCAGGCTTCTTTTTTGGCAGTAATAACGGTTTTGGTAAAGGGAGATAATCCGAATTGTTGCTTACATTTTTTTACAAAACCTTCACTCGGATAATCTTCACCCAGGATATCCCTTGTATATTGGTAAGCATAACCGGGAGAAGCATAAAAACTGCTTTCGATACTTCTAACCAGATAGCGGCCATTGGGTTTAAAAATGCTATTTCCTATTTGAGTTGAGTCGTGAAAAATAAGGCTGGTATCCGGATAAAAAACAGGATTAAACTGGCGATAGGTTTCTATCGGAGCACTTTTATCGTTTGTATGCACAAATGTTTTGAGGGATGCTGCATCGGGTTCGGAATTGAGAAAGTTATGAAATATAAATTTGTATTGAATATCTCTGATGGGATTACCGGCCAGGAATGCCATACAAATGATGGCGGAAGACAATAGAATGGCCAGGTTGATCCGCCAGAGGCGGACAGGATTATTCATAGGATTTTTTTTGGAAGGTACAAATTCAGATAAGTAAATACAAAATCAGGCGCTGATATTTTTTGTTAAAATCAGACTAAGATGTAGTACTTAAAAAAGTTAACTATGCAGCATTGATTTTGTTCCAGCAGGCTTCAACCTGCTCAAATACAGGCTGGCTCAGGGGAACAATGGGAAGCCGGAGTTGGTTTTCGAGTAGCCCTTGTAAATGCATAAACGCCTTTACTCCGGCCGGATTATTTTCTACAAATAAGAGGTCGTAGGCATACAGCAGGCGATTATTGAGTTGTTGTGCCTGTGCAAATTCGTTGTGTAAACAATGTTGCACCATTTGCGAGAAAATGGCCGGAAAGGCATTGGCAGCCACGCTAATCACTCCATCCATACCTGCTGCTATTTGTGAAAGGGTTAGGGCATCTTCACCGCTTACCACTAAAAAATTGGCAGGTTTTTCTTTTAGAATTAGGGCACACTGCTCCATCAATCCACTGGCTTCTTTTATTCCGGCAATATTGGGTAGTTCGGCTAATCGAAGGGTAGTAGAAGCCGTCATATTTCTGCCGGTTCGCCCCGGAACATTATAGAGTATTACGGGTAGGGGAGAAGATTCGGCAATAGCTTTATAGTGTTGATAGATTCCCTCCTGCGAAGGCTTATTATAGCTGGGGGAAACACTTAAAATGGCCGTTGCCTGATCCAGTGGATAGGTAGAAAGATCTTCTATAACTGCTCGGGTATTATTTCCGCCAATGCCGGCAACAACCGGAATTCTGCCAGCTACCTGTTGATACGTAAATTGGAGGATATCTTTTTTTTCGGATGCATCCAGCACTGGGGTTTCTCCGGTTGTTCCAAGTGAAACAATATATTGAACGCCTCCTTGTATCAGAAATTCAATGATATTGGCTAAGGCATTAAAATCAATTTGGTGTTGCGAGTTAAAGGGAGTTACGATGGCTACACCGGTTCCACTAAGCGATTTTTTTAACAAGGGGGGTAAGTTGATAGGTGGTATGATTAATTATTTTGGATGTGAACGTTGCTTCCGATTTACGATTTGGTTTCTTCCCAAAATCCCATTTTGCCATACTTCTCTATCCTTTGTTCTACCCGGTCAGATGGGGAATGTGGAAGTATTTCTGCAAGATTTTTTAGAATGCAGCTCTTTAGTAGTTCGGCAGCTGCCGCATAATCCCAGTGGGCACCTCCCATGGGTTCGGGAACAATTTCATCTACCAGTCCAAAACCCTTCATGTCAGAAGCGGTTAACCTTAATTGTTCTGCAGCTGTTTCTTTTTTATCCCAACTGCGCCAGAGAATAGAGCTGCAACTTTCGGGAGAGATAACGGTGTACCAAGTATTTTCCATCATCAATACCCGATCGCCTACGCCAATACCCAGGGCACCTCCACTAGCGCCTTCCCCAATAATTACAATAATTACCGGTACTTTCAGGCGGATCATTTCGTAAATGTTTCGTGCAATTGCTTCGCCCTGTCCACGTTCTTCTGCTTCCAATCCCGGAAAGGCACCGGGTGTATCTATTAAACAAATTACGGGCTTATTAAACTTCTCTGCCAGCTTCATCAGGCGAAGTGCTTTGCGATAACCCTCCGGATTAGCCATACCAAAATTGCGCATTTGGCGGGCCTTGGTGTTGATGCCTTTTTGCTGTCCGATCATCATCACGGTTTGTCCATCCAAGCTGGCAAATCCGCCCACCATGGCTTTATCGTCTTTAAAGTTGCGGTCGCCATGCAGCTCAACAAAATCGCTGCACATTTTTTCGATGTATTTAAGGGTATAGGGGCGGTCGGGATGGCGGCTCAGTTGCACTCTTTGCCAGGGCGAAAGATGTTCGGTAATTTCTTTTCTTTTGGCAACAATTTCCTCTTCCAACTGCTGTATATTGGAGGTATAATCAACCTTGGCATTTTTTTCGGCAAGCTTTCGGGTTTCTTCTATTTGCTCATAAATTTCTTTAATGGGCTGTTCGAAATCCAGAAATTGCCTGTTGGGATACTGTGGCATAGAAAACTTTAAGAGGGTAAAAATACATCATCATCCTTTTTTCGAAAAGATTTGTTTCAACAGGGTTATTCACCTTATATTTGCACCCCAAAGGCTACCATATTTATAGTATTATATTTTAATATGAGTTTGGATCGGTAGTTCAGTTGGTTATCTCGCCTAAGGCGAGACGCCCTGTAAAAGCTCTTTAATTTATGTTTTTTACCTATATTTTAGTAAATAAGGAAGGTATCTACTATAAGGGCAGTACTTCTGATTACAATAAAAGGTTACAAGAACACAATGATGGTCTAAATACCTTCACGAGAGGTAAAGGACCCTGGAAATTAATTTTTGTTCAACAATTCGAAACTCGCCAGGAAGCAATGGCTTGTGAAAAAAGGTTGAAAAAGTGCAATAAAGTTTATCTTAATTGGTTAATTCAACAACCAATTAATATTTTGGATCGGTAGTTCAGTTGGTTAGAATGCCGCCCTGTCACGGCGGAGGTCGCGGGTTCGAGTCCCGTCCGGTCCGCAAATTTTACCCTGAAACCCGCGCTGGTCGCGGGTTTCTCTGTTTTTAGTCTATTTTTTAGTCTATCTAAACCGGTTTTTTCATCAAACTTTACTGGTTTTCTACTGCTACTTTACAAAATCTAATCTCTTTTAACACCCATTCCCACTCTTAGTTGACTAGGAAGCCCTCTGAATATCAACCCATTTCTGGCCAATCTGAACTGGATTCCAGTGAACACGGCATCCGGATTTTCCAGCTAAACATGATAAAAACCGATTAAATTTAACCCAGGAATGGCAGTCTAAAATGAGGGGGCAGTATAGTGCAATCTTGAGGGGGCTGTTTGAGCGAAATATCCACCGTTAGATTTAGATGATGATTTACCCTTTTAATCTATCTAAAATGTCAAAACATTCATTGGTAGTAACTTCGCAGCGCAGTTGCAAAGTTACTACCATACAATAAAATTTAAAAATGTCCAGTTTTTTTGCTAATAAACAGGACAAATAAATTATATTTGCACTACAATAAAAAGAATGAAAATATCAAAATACATAGCATTTACCATAGGCAGACTACCCAAGGGCTATGTATTTACCTATACTGACTTTTCTACAGAGGTTAACCAAAAAGAAGCGGTAATAAAAGCCCTGAATCGTATGGTGATTTCGGGCAAGATTACCAAACTATCCAAAGGGAAATATTACAAACCCGAAAATACCCCATTTGGCAACCTTCAACCCAATCAGGCACAAGTAGTAAAAGACCTATTAGAAGAAAACGGAAAAATAACGGGCTATCTCACGGGTTACAGCATATACAACCAGTTGGGCTTAACCACACAGGTAAGCAATACGATACAGATAGGTAAAAATCAGGTTCGCCCCAATTTTAAAAGAGAACGCTATAGGTTAGCTTTAGTAAAGCAAAAAAACACTATCACCAAAGAGAATATTCCTTTGTTGCAGTTACTAGATGCTATTCGCTACATAAAAAAAATACCAGATGCCAATATAGAAGCATCCTGCAAAAGGTTTTTAGCCATTATTAGAACACAAGATGAAAAGGAAATCAACACCTTGGTTCGCTTAGCTTTAAAATATCCGCCAGCTACAAGGGCTTTATTAGGTGCGTTGTTAGAGCAATTAGAACAAGACAATACAACAGAAACGCTTTTCAAGTCATTGAACCCAATTACCAAGTATAAATTAACAGGTGCAGCGAAAGCGCTATCCACCACCGAAAAATGGAACATAGTATGAAGCTGCACCACAACATAAAATTATTTTCCGACACATTGAGGGCTGCATCACAGCACTTAGATATTAAGTTAGAATTTGTAGAAAAAGATTACTGGATAACATTGGTGTTAAGTCGTTTGTCAAAAAGTAAATATATTGATGAATCCGTTTTTAAAGGAGGTACATCGTTATCAAAAGGATACAATCTAATAGAACGCTTTTCAGAAGATGTGGATATAGCCATCATAAATAACAAGGGGAAAACAGGCAATGAGATAAAAACCATCATCCGAACCATTGAAAAAGAAATTACCCCAGATTTAACTGAGTTGCAAATGGAAGGTGTAACAAGTAAAGGTTCAAGATTCAGAAAATCTGTTTTTGAATATGTTACCACAGAAAAAGGTAATGCAAATAACAAACTCATTGTTGAAATAAACTCGTTTGCTAATCCCTTTCCATATAAAAGACTAACCATTCAAAGTATGGTGTTTGATTTTTTGATGCAAACAAACAATGAAAAATACATTGAGCAATACAATCTACAATCCTTTGAAGTAAATGTGTTGAGCAAAGAGCAAACGCTATTGGAAAAGATGGTGTCATTAATTCGATTTTCATTTAAGGAAAATACGGCTGAAAGTATTTCAGAAAAGATAAGACACTTTTACGATTTGTATTATTTAATGAAGAATCCCGAATGTGCAGAATTTGTAGCATCAGATTCGTTCAAGAAACAATTTGATACTATTCTTGAACACGATAGAGAAATGTTTGAAGAACCGAAAGATTGGCAGACTAAATCCATTTCGGAATCTCCTTTGGTAACTAATTTTTCAACCTTATGGAAACAAATAAAGGAAAAGTATCAAACTGAGTTATCCGCTTTCGCATATAGACCAATACCTGATGAAAAAGATGTTGCAAAATGCTTTAGTGAATTAATAAAAAGAATTGAATGAAATTTACAGAAGAAAAGCTAGAACGAGCATTTACTGAGTTGTTGGGGCAAGAAGGCTTTCCCCACCATTTGGGAATTACCATAATTCGTAAGCCAGAGGTAAACTTAATAAGAAAGTGATATTTCCAGCTAAACATGATAAAAACAGATTAAATTTAAACTAGGAATGGCTGTCTAAAATGAGGGGGCAGTAAAGTGCGATCTTCAGGGGGCTGTTTGAGCGAAATATCCAGGTATACTCCATATTTTATGTAACAGAAAGTCTCAATTTAAGTGTCTTGATAATACAGACAGGTAAAAAATCAGTAAAATAATGATGGGAAAATTGGGCTTTACCACAGTGCAAAAAAAGGAACTGCCCATAGATTCTTGCCGAAAGGAACCGCATCTTTTCCTGCATACAAAACAACACCACCTGCAAAATCTTTGCCTGTGAGTTCCTCGAATGCTTTGATTCCTTTAAAATCCTGAATCGTTACCGATTCGGATTTTTTTACCTCGATACCGAATACCGATCCGTCAGGTTTTTCCAAAACAAAATCAACTTCTTTACCGTCACTTGTCCTGAAATGATAGAGTTCTGCATTGATGTCGCTGTTGCTTAACTGTTTGATTATCTCGGTGGCAACAAAATTTTCAACCAGGTGCCCAAATAATTCCGGCTTTGTTTTCACAATCTCGTCAATGTTATAATCAAGCAAATGACAGATCATAGTAGTATCGAGTAAATATCCCTTGGGTGTCTTCACCAAACGTTTACCAATGTTCCTGAACCAAGGCCTCACATCAAAAGTGAGAAACATCAATTTAAGAATACTACGATAAAATTTTGCAGTCACATGGTTCATATCGATATCACGTGCGATATCCGAATCATTCATAAGGCAACCTGTGCGTGCAGCTAGAATACTAAGCAAATGTGGCAGTGCCGAAATTTTTTCCAGTTCAGCTATTTGCCTTACATCCCTTTGCAGCATAGACGAGATATATCCATCGAACCAGATCCTTCGTTCTTCCCCAGTAAGTGTAGAAACCTCCGGAAATGTAGCTTTTTTAATCGCATCGATTAAAGACAACCCACGGTCGTTAATACCTTTAAAATCCATCTTCATGATACGTTCTAAACCACCAGCATTATTGTGGGTGGCTTCGGCGGCTGTAAATGGATAAAGTGTCATGATCGCAGCACGGCCGACAAGAGCATCAGCGAGTTTCGGCAATGCTAGCATATTCGCTGATCCAGTAAGCAGGTATTTACCATTGGCATTTTCTTTATCTGTAATACGCATCTCATCTACCACCAGTTTGAGAGCGCGGAAGAGCTCTGGAACCAATTGTACCTCATCTATAATCACAGGAGAATCATAACCGGTCAAAAAGGATTCCGGCGCGGCAGAAGCAGCGGCCATCAAGGTGGGCCTATCAAAAGTAAGGTACTCGGCGGGCTGGTTGTTTTTCCCGATTTGTGGAGCAATAGTTCGCGCAAGTGTACTTTTGCCTGCTTTAATCCTCTTGGTTATATGCCTGTTTAAGTAATTCATACTCATTTATTTGCAAATTTAAAGGTTATCTTTCAAATATTTGAAGTCAATATTTAAATTTGCATGAAAAATTATTAATAAAAATCGCCCAAACCGAAAAATTGACGATAATAGCCTGATTATAGAGGTGAATTTAAAAGGCGGCTAGTTTATTATTTCTCGTTTTACGGTACTTTGAGTACCTGAAAACGAGATTATACGGAACAAACCTCCGGACAATTAAAGTACTTTATAAAACCATNACCATTAACCGAATTGATGGATGCTGATTCATATACTGAAAATATTTAATTCAGGTTAACCGTTGATAGCCTTTTAGATAGGATCAGATATAAAATTAAACACCCAAAGAAATAAAATAGTCAGATCGAAAAAAATCAATGATTGACAATTGAATATTTTTATTGCTCGGGGACTATATAAAATCCAATCTCATTGACCAGCTATCCAGCCTTGATTGACTGGCAAATCTCCTGATGATTAACCCATTTGCTGGTCAATCGGAACTGGGTTTTCATTACCTGGTACCGCTTAAAACAGTCACCGGTATTTCACCTTATCAGAACAGTTGGGGCGTTAGTTTAAAAATAGCAATTAGAAATTTGGAAGACTAACAAGAATTGATTTTCATGTGCGAGAAAGGGAGAATAATCTAACTTAATTATAACAGATTATTTTTTGTAAACGACAATCCATTGTAGAGAGGCTAGAGTTTATTGACAATACTCTTTAATCATAGTAAAGTTCTCTCTTCGGAAGTAAAACAGTACTGAATAAAAATGAGGCTGGTGCCATTTTTACGCAATTTGTTTTTACTGCAAATTAGTTTGAGAGGTAGCGTCATAGTTTAGTCGATTTTTAGTCTATTAAAATCTCATTAACTATGGTAAAGTTAGCACGCAAAAAATCCCGAAAATGTTATAACATATTGAAAAACAACGCTTTAGAGTAAGATGAAGTAAGGTTAGATAAACTAAATTTTTGCCTAGGATTGCCCGTCCGGTCCGCAAATTTTACCCTGAAACCCGCGCTAGTCGCGGGTTTCTCTGTTTTTAGTCTATTTTTTAGTCTATCTAAACCGGTTTTTTCATCAAACTTTACTGGTTTTCTA
>JAPLEI010000149.1 GCA_026391195.1 Bacteroidota bacterium
ATAAAATAATTTTCCTTAGAAAGTTAGCAAAAGGGGGAAGCACCCACAGCTTTGGCATACATGTAGCCCGTATGGCAGGAATGCCGCCCGCTTTGATTGCGCGTGCCAATGAAATATTGCTGCTACTCGAAAACAAGCAGGGCGCAGGTGAAGGGGATATACTGGTTACAACTCAATCTTCCATGGCCAGGCAGGTAAAACAATTGAAAAATCCCCAAATGCAGTTATCCATTTTTGATGCCCATACCCAAACGTTTGAAACTATTCGCAAGCTGCTTACTGAACTGGATATTAATCGCCTAACCCCAGTGGAAGCCATGATGAAACTGAATGAGATAAAAAACATGATTCAATAAAAATTCTATGCAACAGTACTTAGCGGGCATCTCTCTGGTGGTGAATGACTACGATGAAGCCATTGATTTTTATACCCGTAAATTATCCTTTACTTTATTGGAAGATACGCGCATGAGTGATACCAAGCGATGGGTAGTAATTGCGCCACCGGGATCAACAGGGTGTACCCTCTTATTGGCCAAAGCTGCTAATGATGCGCAAAAAGCGGCAGTGGGCAATCAAACGGGAGGAAGGGTATTTTTATTTTTACATACCGACAATTTTGATAGAGATTATAATCAAATGCAGGAAGCCGGTATTGAATTTATTGAATCTCCCCGGCAGGAAGCGTATGGAAAAGTGGTGGTATTTGCAGATTTATATGGCAATCGATGGGATTTGATAGAACCCAAAAAAACACTTTAAAACAATTATATGTTCAGAAAATTATTGCGATTATTCGGATGGTTACTGGGAAGCATATTGGTGTTGTTGATTGTATTGGGCATTGTTTTTTACCAGAAAGACCAGTCGCCAGAAGAAGTATATAAGAAATATGCCCTTGCTAGCTCACAGCAAATTGCAATTGGGGGCGTTCAATTGCACTATAGTGATGAGGGGAATCGGTTAGACAGTACCCCCCTCCTACTGATCCATGGAACTTCCTCTTCGTTAAGAACCTGGGATGGCGTAACTGCTCAATTGAAAAACCAATATCGGATTATCCGATTTGATTTACCAGGATTTGGATTAACCGGACCGAATCCGAATCATGACTATACAACCCGTTATTATAATGAGGTAATCGATTCCCTGCTGAAGGCTTTACAAATCTCACGGGTAATTATTGTAGGGAATTCATTAGGCGGGGCGATAGCTACCCAATATGCCATCTATCAGCCTGCCAAAGTGCGGGGTTTGGTGTTGGTGGATGCGGCGGGATTACCACCTGCAAAAAAAACAACGGGTGCAATTGGGTTTAAGTTGGCACAAATGCCGGTTATCAATCAATTGCTCACCATAATTACTCCGCGGGTATTGGTGAAAAAGAGTTTACAAGACGCATACGGAGATACTGAAAAGGTAACGGATAGTTTAACTACCCAATATTTTGATATGCTTACCAGGGAGGGAAATAGAAAAGCATTGGTAGACAGAATGCGGCAGGGCTGGCTAGTAACAGATGGCAATTTTTTAACCAAGGTTCAAGCGACTACTTTAATAGTTTGGGGTAGCCAAGACCGGCTGATACCGGTAGAAAATGCAGCTTTATTTCAGCAAAAAATTAAAAATAGCCAGGTACATATCTGGGATAATTTGGGGCATGTGCCAATGGAAGAAGATCCGGTTGCTTTTTCTGATATACTAAGGAAGTGGGTAATGCAGTTAAAATAAAAGGTAGTACTCTACTGCAGGTAATCATATAATTCAAGTCTTACATTTCGGTTTACGCATATAGTCATATCTTTACTTACTTACAGTATGGCTGTATTGTTGCCTCTTCTGAAAGCACAATAGGTAAAAAAGGGTAGAAATACGTTGCAGCCATGAGTAAATAATTCATTAACCTTAAAAGTAAATTTATGTCGAAAAAAACAGCCGAACCTAGGAAGAATAAGCCTACTAAAAAGAAAAGCTCAGCACAAAAGAAAGCGGATCCAAAGAAAAAAGGACGCTAAGATCGAAGAAACAGAGAGCCCGGCTTATAGAGCCGGGCTTTTTTTATGCCGTTGTTTGAGTGTTGATTTTGGGCTATAGTGGAAAATTCGGAGGTTGTGTTCACGGAATTCAAGTTCAGTTTGCACATCAAATAAGAGGATAATCAGAAGATTTACTGGTCAATCAAACATAACGCTGATGCTACGGAAGCGAACAGTCTCTTTCTTTTTCGGTAACTACACGGGGAACTAATATATGTATGAATTTTCCTCGTGTAGCACACCCAGGCGTACTGCACGCTTTGGAATGATAATCTAACAACTAAAAAAAATTCACACTCAAACTCACACTCACGCTGTTTTTTGCAGTTCCTCTCTGTCGTTCGGTAACTTCACGGGGAACTAATATATGTATGAATTTTCCTCGTGTAGTCTTTGAGTGCTAACGAGAGACTGTACGCTTTGGAATGATAATCTATTAACTCAAATATTGCTCACCTGCCGTGCAGTTTTTCTTTCTCCGAAGGGTCTTCCGCTATCAATAAATTTATTTAATTTATGCCGATGTTTAAGTGTTGATTTAGGGCTATAGTGAAAAATCCGGAAGCCCTGTTGACTCAAATCGAGTTTAGATTGATTATCAAATGGGTTGATTTTGAGTTGATTTTCTCGTCAATCAGAACTGGAAATGGCTGGTAAACGAGATTGGATTTTGAAAATTTAGAACAGAAATAATGAACGAAAATTTGTACCAGTCTTTATCTGAATTTCGTGAAAAATCGGTGAAATGGCGATTAGATTTCAACTGCTCAAGCCCACACGCTTCGCTGGGATATAGTCCAACAGTTGAATGCTGTAAAATCCAATCCTATAAAAACAAAATAAAAAAATTACATTGTTGTCCGACTAAATTAAAATAAAACTAGAATAAAAAAGGGCAGTTCCTAAGAACCGCCCATAATCGTTAAGTTTGGTTTACCACAACTAAACATTACGATGAGCGAAGTTAAAAAATTTGTCGGACAGCCGGTATTATCTC
>JAPLEI010000060.1 GCA_026391195.1 Bacteroidota bacterium
CCTTTGGTAACATCGGTTCCTTCGGAGGTAAATCCAAGGGTGGTATCGGCATCTTCTTCATTACCGATACAAACATCTACATGGGCGCAGAGCCGCGTCATCACTTCCCGGGCTTTTTCCTTGGTCCATAATTTTTTACGGTAATTCAAATCGATGCTGGTAGTAATTCCTTTGGCTTTGGCAGCTTTTAGGGCAGCTTCCGTAAGCGCTGCGGATTGATCGCTGAGTGCGGGGGTAATACCCGTGGTATGAAACCAGCTGGCTCCTTCAAAAATTTTGTCAAAATCAAATTCAGCAACATCTACCTGTGAAATAGAAGCACCCGCCCGGTCGTAAATTACTTGCGAAGCCCTCATAGAAGCGCCAGTTTCGAGAAAATAGATGCCCAGTCGTTTGCCGCCCCGCACAATAAATTGGGTATCTACCCCATACCTACGAATATGATTGATAGCTGCTTGTCCAAGGGCATTATCGGGAACTTTGGTAACAAAAACACCTTGCAAACCATAATTCGATAAGGCAACCGCCACATTGGCTTCACCGCCACCATAGGTAACATCAAAAGAATCACTTTGCACAAATCTTTCATGGCCGGGTGTAGAGAGGCGCATCATGATTTCGCCGAGGGTAACAACTTTTTGAGACATGTTTTATTAATTATCGGTTCAAATAAAATAAGAAAGGAAAGGACTATCTTTAAGTCAGGCAAATTTGTTCAATATTATGTTCCCCACATCTTTTTTGAGCATTTTTTCCTGATAAATATACGCAATCGTTTGCGTAATATTTTCGTATCAAACCCGCGATTTAGTTAACATTGTTGCCTGATTTTTATCTATATGAGTAAGAAAAATGAATTGCTGCAACTGATTCCCCAACAAGGGATTTTGCCATTGTTTTTTCACAAAGATCCTGAAGTTAGCATACAAGTGCTGAAAGCCTTATATAATGCCGGTATCCGTGCAGTAGAATATACCAATCGGGGGGAAGCTGCTCTTGCTAACTTCAAATTGATGAAGCAATTGTGCCAATCAGAAATGAAAGATTTGTACTTGGGTATTGGCACTATCAAAAACGCTGATATGGCGAGAACCTTTATTGATGCAGGTGCCGATTATCTGATTTGTCCGGGTTGGGTTCCCGAAGTTGCCGAAGTGGCCGATCAACATGATATGCTTTGGGTGCCGGGTTGTATGACGCCCTCCGAAATTATTGCGGCAGAAAATAAGGGCGCTCGTATGATTAAATTATTTCCAGGTAATGTGCTAGGCCCTAGTTTTATGTCGGCCATAAAAGAATTGTTTCCCCAATTACTTTTCATGCCAACTGGCGGAGTAGAACTCGATCGGGATAATATCGCCGGTTGGTTTAAAGCAGGCGTTTGTGCTGTAGGCATGGGGAGTAAGTTAATCACCAAGCCCCTGTTGGAGGCTAAACAATACGATCAAATTACACAGGCAACCCGTGAGGTTATGGCCATAATTAAATCCATCCAAGCATGAGCTCAAACGGAAAAATAGGCAACTATCGCTGGACGATCTGTGCCCTCTTGTTTTTTGCAACAACGGTAAACTACCTCGACCGTCAGGTACTTAGTTTATTAAAGCCCCTGCTGGAAAAAGAATTCAACTGGAGTAATTCTGATTATGCCAATATCACCTCCGTATTTCAGTTTGTATATGCCATTTCGATGGTGTTTGCAGGAAGAATTGTCGATCGTTTGGGAACGAAATGGGGATATGCCTGGTCGATAATTATCTGGTCGCTGGCTGCCATTATCCATGCATTTGCAGTGCCGCTGGGTACTGTTGTATCTAGTGTATTGGGTTTGGTGGGCTTGGCGGCTGTGCCCGTATCCATTGCCGGATTTATGGTTTCGAGGGCTTTATTGGGCTTTGGTGAAGCGGGAAACTTTCCGGCAGCCATTAAAGCCACTGCCGAGTATTTCCCTAAAAAAGAAAGATCCTTTTCAACGGGCATTTTTAATTCTGGAACAAATATCGGGGCTGTGCTGGCACCTTTATCCGTGCCCTGGATTGCCAAACACCTTGGGTGGGAAGCCGCTTTCATAATCATTGGGGCTGTTGGTTTTTTATGGCTGATTTTTTGGTTTTTGTATTACGAAAAACCCGAAGAACAAAAAAGAATGTCGCCTGCCGAACTGGCGTATATCAATAGCGATCGCGCAGAAACTACTACTCCGGCAACAAGTGAAAAAACAGCTTGGTTACCCCTACTGGGGTTCAATCAAACCTGGGCCTTTGTAATCGGCAAATTTCTTACCGACGGCGTTTGGTGGTTTTATCTGTTCTGGTTACCCGGATTTTTAAAAGATCAGTATGGAAAGGAAGGAACCGCTGTAATGCTTCCTTTAGCAGTGCTGTATAGTATGACGATGGTGGGCAGTGTTGGCGGTGGATGGTTCCCTACCTATTTTATCAATAAAGGATATAAGCCTTACGATGGAAGGATGAAAGCCATGTTGATTATTGCATTTTTCCCGCTGGTAGTTCTATTGTCGCAACCTTTTGGTAGTATTAGTTTTTGGGTGCCTGTTTTATTAATCGGTATAGGAACTTCGGCTCACCAAGCCTGGTCGGCCAATATATTTACCACCGTTTCGGATATGTTTCCGCAAAAAGCCATTGCTTCGGTGGTGGGTATTGGGGGGATGGCGGGTGGACTAGGCGGGGTTATCATTTCTAAAATTGCTGGCTGGTTATTTGATGGGTATAAGATGAGTGGGATTAAAGATGCTTTCAGCAAAGCAACCGATGCAGGCTTAGGTAATTATATTGCTCAGATAAAAGAAATGAAGTTATTAGATAAGCAGGGTGCCCTGATTGATCTGGCGAAAAAAGAAATATATAGTTTACCGGCGGCTATTCAAACACAGATTCAACAACTCAATCCAGAAGGCTTTACGCAACTAGTAAGTTTGCAAAAACAATGGGTACATGCATCTATGAATACGGCCTATACGATGCTGTTTGCTTATTGTGCTATTGCCTATTTACTGGCTTGGGTAATTATGAAAGCGCTGGTACCAAAGGAAAAACAGGTTAACTTAAGCGGAAACTAGGGAAATGCTCAGATGAGTATGTTGAATTTGTTTTGAACAGTGCATAATCATTCTGCATATGTTACATCATTCGTTTGTAAAAAGTATTTGCATATTGGCCCTTTCTGGTTGGGCACATCCACTACTGAAAGCTCAATCTAAAGAAGTATTTACCGTTAACGACCTTTCAGCAGAAAAGCGCGTGGAAGTGAAAGTAAACAATCGACTCTTTACCCAATTCATTTATTCTGATACCCTTGAAAAGCCTGTATTATATCCCATTCTGGCAGCCGATGGTATTGCCATTACCCGAGGTTTTCCTTGGAAGCCCGAGCCCAATGATCCCACCGACCATCCCCATCACCTGGGCCTTTGGATGAATTATGAAAAAGTAAACGGACTCGATTTTTGGAACAACTCTTTTGCAATTCCTGCAGATAAAAAGCAATTGTATGGCTGGATTCGTACCCGAAAAATTTTGCGGGCAGAAGGAGGGGATCAGGGTATCATTGAGTACCAGGCCGACTGGACCAATCAAAGTGGGCAAGTAATTTTACAAGAGAAAACCAAATGGGTGTTTCATCAAGAAAAACAAATTCAATGGATCGACCGCTTTACTGAGTTAACCGCAGTTGTGAATGTTGTTATGCCAGATGCCAAAGACGGACTCCTGGGTTTGCGGGTGGCGCATGAATTGGAATTGCCCATTACCGAATCGAAAGACTATACCGACGCACAGGGTAATGTTACCCATATCTCTTCGGTGAAAGATCCCTCCGTAACTGGTCAGTATATTACATCAGCCGGAAAAGAGGGCGACGAAGCCTGGGGTACCCGCGGAAACTGGTGCATGTTGTATGGCAGAAGAGCCGGAAATCCGATTAGCATTACCATTATCGATCACCCTTCCAATCCGGGATATCCAACCTACTGGCATGCCAGGAATTATGGATTATTTGCGGCAAATCCGTTGGGACAAAAAATATTTTCAAAGGGAAGTGAAAACATGAACTTTCGTTTATTAAAGGGGCGATCGGTTCGGTTTCAATATCGCCTAGTAATCACGGCTGGCTTGCCGGTTCCTGAAACCAGCCGGGTAGATCGGTGGGTAAAACAGTTCGAAAAAATGGGGAAGGAATAAGGCTTTTTGCTTTCAACTAAGTAGTATTACTTTGCTACTTATCTTCGCTCTATGTACATCCCGGTAAGCTATCAAAAAAAGAAAGTAATACAGGCACTTCGGTATCATTTTATTCAGCGAACGGAAATCCGAATTCTAATAATACTGGTGAATGTATTTGCCATACTGTCTGCCGGATTGCTTTATTGGAAAATGATTCGCCCAGAGCCTTTCTTGCTGGGTTCATTAATCTGGTTGGGTCTGATGGCTGCTTTCTGGTATATCATGCCCCAAAGTATTTATGCCAAGTCGCCCACTTTTCGGGATCAGTTTATTATTCACACAACCGACCAAGAACTGGTGCTAGAAAATGAGCGGGGTGCGGCCCACTGGGAATGGGAAAAGTTTAGTCGGTTTTTCGAGAGTCCTCATTTCTTTCACTTATACTTCAATCCTCGCTCATTTTTTCTTATACCCAAAGAAACTATAAGTCAGGATGATTTACACACCCTGAGGGGCTTATTTCACCAAAAAATTGGAGATTAAGCTTAGAGATTTTTTTCCATCACATAGTGTGGGATGGTTACTTCTGTAAATTCATCACTGCAAATACGATACCCACTTTTTTCGTAAAACCCTACTGCCGATTTACGGGCGTGCATAGTTAGGCGTTGATATTTTCTGTCTCGAGAGATATTTTCGGCAAAACTCATTAAAACCCGACCGATTCCTTTTCCTTGCAGGGGGGCACCTACCGCCATTTGACGCAAACGAATTGTGCTGGGGTCTGTTTCCGTTAAAATGCAGCAGGCTTCCAACTGGTCATCTTCAAAACATCCGAGCAGAATATCTTCTTTTTCTTTCTCTAATTCCTCGGAGGTAAAGCCTAATCCCAGCGGTTTTCTGAGTAATTGTAGCCTTAATTCAACCATTTTTTGGTAATCGGAGGAGCCGTGATCGATGATTTTTAAGGCCATTTTGGGTATAAATTCTTACAATTTACGCAGGTTTTGCCTAAAAAAACGCCAAAATCGATAAAATAGGCCCCAACCATTTTTATTAACCCGAAACAAATATGTCTATAAAACATTGGTTATTTAACAAAAAGTATATTTTTGCGCCTGTAACAAAACATTTTACAATGTCTGACATCGCTACAAGAGTTAAGAAAATCATTGTTGACAAATTAGGAGTTGACGAAGCCGAAGTAACTAATGAGGCTTCTTTCACCAATGATTTGGGTGCCGATTCGCTCGATACCGTTGAGCTAATCATGGAGTTTGAAAAAGAATTCAATATCTCCATTCCGGATGAGCAGGCTGAAACCATCACTACGGTTGGTCAGGCTGTTGCGTACCTGGAAGAGCACGCAAAATAATTGTACTCCTTTCAGGAATAATTTACAATCCGTCATTTTGTAACTTTCAATGAGTTGCATAATGGCGGATTATCAGTTAATCAGGCTAACCATGCAATTGAAAAGAGTTGTTGTTACCGGTATAGGAGCCATTACCCCCATCGGAAATAATCTGGAAGAATTTTGGCAGGGAATGCTGAACGGTGTATCCGGATGTGGCCCTATTACCCAATTTGATCCTGCCAAATTTAAAACCCGTATTGCCTGCGAGATTAAAGGGTTCGACCCTCTTAATCATATGGAGAAAAAGGAGGCACGGAAGTTAGATCGATTTACCCAAATTGCCTTGGCTGCCAGTGATATGGCTGTTGCAGATGCTGGCATCTCACGCGAAAATGTAAACATCGACCGCGTAGGCGTAATATTTGCTAGTGGTATTGGCGGACTAGTAACTTTTCAGGACGAAGTGATGGAATTTGCCAAAGGCGACGGAGTTCCCCGTTTCAATCCTTTCTTCATTCCAAAAATGATATTGGATATTGCTGCCGGACAAATATCCATGCGCCACGGTTTCCGAGGAGCGAACTTTGCGGTGGTGAGTGCTTGTGCATCCAGTACCAATGCCATCATTGTTGCTACAGATAATATCCGGATGGGTAAGTCTGACATTATATTAACCGGTGGTACTGAATCGGTAATGGGCGAATCGGGTGTAGGCGGATTCAATGCTATGAAAGCCCTGAGTGAGCGGAACGATGATCCACTTACCGCCAGCCGGCCATACGATAAAGACCGCGACGGATTTGTGATGGGTGAGGCTTCCGGAGTGCTGGTGCTGGAAGATTATGAGCACGCTGTAAAACGCGGTGCCAAAATTTATTGCGAAATTGCCGGGGGTGGCGCTACTGCAGATGCCTATCACCTTACCGCCCCCCATCCCGAAGGATTGGGTGCCAAAAATGTTATGCATGCTGCCTTACAAGATGCCGGAATGAAACCCGAAGACATCGACTATATCAATACTCACGGTACTTCCACTCCCTTGGGTGATGGAGCCGAACTGAATGCCATCCTGAATGTATTCGGAGAACACTCGTATCAGTTGAATATTTCCTCTACCAAATCTATGACGGGCCACTGTTTGGGCGCCGCGGGCGTAATTGAGGCAATCGCTGCTATTCAAAGTGTTATTCATGATTTAGTGCCTCCAACCATCAATCACTTTACCGATGATCCGGAGTTAGATCAACGGCTGAACTATACTTTTCATACACCCCAGAAAAGACTGGTTCGTGCAGCGCTCAGTAATACATTTGGCTTTGGCGGGCACAATGCTTGTATCATTGTGAAAAAATTCTTAGCTTGAGTGCGTGATACAACTGCTCTCCTTTTTTACCAGAAAGCCTGGATACGAAACTAAATTCGCCCTTCAACTAAAAGAGGTATTGGCTATTGAAACCTCCAATACCCAGCTGTATCGTACTGCCCTAAGCCATCGTTCGGTAAAAGAAACCGCCGACGAAAATAATGAGCGCCTCGAATACCTGGGAGATGCTATTCTAAGTGCTATAGTTGCCGACTACCTTTTTAAAAGGTATCCTTATAAGGGGGAAGGCTACCTAACTGAAATGCGCAGTAAAATGGTTAACCGCCAGCAACTGAACGAAATCGCCCTTCGCATGGGCTTGCGAAAACTGACCTTCTATAATAAATTCGACAATGCCCTTAAGGGAAGTCATATTTTCGGAAATACCCTCGAAGCCTTGGTAGGCGCGGTTTATCTGGACAAGGGCTACCGAAAAACCCAGCACTGGGTGCTTAATCAGGTGGTTTTACCCCACATGTTTGTAGATGATTTGGAATCGGTAGATATCAACCTGAAAAATAAACTCATCGGATGGGCCAGCAAAACGGGTAAAACACTCAGTTTCGAACTGGTGGATGAAAAACGGGAAGGCAACCGGCGCTTGTTTCAAATGGATGTGCTGATAGACGGTGAAACCATCGCCTCCGGAAAAGGATACAATAAAAAAGACGCCAGTCAGCAAGCCGCACAAGCTGCTCTGCTAAAACTGGGCATTTAATCACTGTGGTATTTTTCGATTACTTTTTTATCTCCTCACACAACTCAACCAACACGCCCCCCGCAGATTTGGGATGCACAAAACATACCCATTTATTGTCGGCACCCCTTTTGGGCTGATCGCTTAATAAGCGAAATCCAGCAGCCTTCAACCGACTCATTTCAGCCAGGATATCCGGTACTTCAAATGCAATATGATGTAAGCCCTCTCCTTTTTGTTCTATAAATCGAGCAATCACCCCATCGGCCTGCATACTTTCTGAGAGCTCAATTTTAGAGGCGCCTGTTTGATAAAATGCCGTTTGTACCCCCTCTGTTTCCACTGCTTCTTTTTTGTAGCACTCCGTATTTAGGAGTTGCTCATACAGGGGTACCGAAACGGACAAATCCTTAACAGCAATACCAATATGTTCAACCTTGTACATAATAAAATTATTTAATATATAATAAAAAACCGCAATTTATTTGCCTGGTCGCAGGGTTTCATGCGCAACAAAATTGTTAAAAAAACAAATAGGCAACCTATTCCTTTACGAAATATGGAAAATAAAGGGCTAGCCGTCGATTCGAATTTCTTTTGACAACCTATTGCAGTACTTTTGTGTTATAGTAATAAATTAATCGTTTTTTCATGTTGAAGTTACCTGTTTATCTGGATAATAACGCTACCACCCCGATGGATCCCCGCGTGTTAGAAACTATGATTCCGTACTTTACGGAACATTTTGGCAATGCGGCCAGCCGTAACCATCCTTTTGGCTGGCAGGCAGAGGAAGCGGTAGATTATGCCCGTGAGCAGGTTGCTAAGTTGATTGGTGCCGATCCGAAAGAAATTATTTTCACTTCCGGAGCTACCGAAGGAGATAATTTGGGTATCAAAGGGGTGTTCGAAATGTATGCTTCCAAGGGAAATCACATCATCACCTGCACCACTGAACACAAAGCGGTTCTAGATACTTGCAAGCATATTGAAAAACTGGGAGGTGAAGTAACCTACCTAGAAGTGGATAAGGAAGGTCTTGTAAACCTGGCAGAGTTGGAAGCGGCCATTAAGCCAACAACTATTCTGATTGCCATCATGTATGCCAACAACGAAATTGGAGTGATACAGCCGGTACGCGAAATCAGCTCCCTTGCAAGGAAACATGGCGTATTGTTTTTTACAGATGCCGTTCAGGCCGTAGGTAAAATTCCCGTAAATGTATTGGAAGATGGAATAGATATTATGGCATTTACTGCCCACAAAATGTATGGCCCCAAAGGAATAGGTGCCTTATATGTTCGCCCACAAAATGTATGGCCCCAAAGGAATAGGTGCCTTATATGTTCGCAGAAAAAACCCACGCGTTAAAGTAACTGCCCAGATGGATGGAGGTGGCCACGAACGCGGTATGCGCAGCGGTACCCTGAACGTTCCCGGAATCGTTGGTTTTGGAAAAGCCTGTGAACTGGCCCGCGAAGAAATGCAACAAGATGCCGAAAGACTCAGCAAACTCCGCGATAAGCTGGAAACAGAATTATTACAAATAGAAGAAACCTATGTAAACGGAAGCCGTCAGCATCGCCTGCCGCATGTAAGCAACGTTTCTTTCAAATATGTAGAAGGGGAAGGACTGATGATGGGTTTCAATAAAAATATTGCCCTGTCGTCTGGCTCTGCCTGTACCTCCGCCTCCCTCGAACCCAGCTATGTGTTGAAAGCACTCGGTTTGGGAGATGATCTGGCACACAGTTCTCTTCGCTTTGGCCTAGGTCGTTTTACCACCGAAGAGCAAATCGATTATACCATCAAAGCCGTAACCGATACCGTTTTAAAATTACGCGAAATGAGTCCGCTTTGGGAAATGTTTAAAGAAGGCATCGATCTCGACAAAATTGAATGGGCACATCATTAATCAGTAAATAACCTATCAGAAAATAATATTACTATGGCATATTCAGAAAAAGTAATTGACCACTACAGTAACCCGAAAAATGTAGGCACCCTAGATAAGTCTAAGAAAAATGTAGGTACCGGATTGGTAGGCGCACCCGAATGTGGTGATGTAATGCGTTTGCAAATTGAAGTGGATGATGCTACCGGCTTAATTACCGATGCTAAATTCAAAACCTTTGGTTGCGGTTCAGCGATTGCTTCCTCTTCCCTGGCTACCGAATGGCTGAAAGGAAAAACCGTAGATCAAGCTGTGCAGATAGACAATATGGATCTGGTAGAAGAATTAAATCTGCCACCCGTAAAAATTCACTGTTCTGTGTTGGCTGAAGATGCCATAAAATCGGCTATCAACGATTACCGCAAGAAAAACGGTTTGGAAGAGTTGGTTTTTGAAGAAAAAATACATTAATCATTGGCAGGAGCCCTTTAGCAGTTAAATGGTAGATACCGAAAACAGCATATACATTAGCGATAAAGCCCGCACCAAAGTTGATCAGTTGATGCAGGATGCCGCGCTGTCAGTTTCTGATGGTTATTTCTTACGCGTAGGCGTAGTGGGTGGAGGCTGTTCTGGATTGAGTTATCAGATGGACTTTGATAATGAAGTAAAGCCTATGGATCAGGTATTTGAACACAACGGCATTAAAATAGTTACCGACCTGAAAAGCTTTTTATACTTGGTAAATACCGAACTCGATTTTTCGGACGGACTGAATGGGAAAGGATTTTATTTTAATAATCCCAATGCCAGCAGAAGTTGCGGATGTGGAGAGAGTTTTGCCGTATAAATGCCTTCAACTGGTTTAATAAGTTTCCAACAGCCTGCGGGCTGTTTTTTTATGCACCGCTACGAATTTATACGGTAACGTAAATGTGAGAAAATACCTAAACTATCCGCTTCCACAGGCGGATTGATCAATAACTAGTAGTTTTGAGCTATGTGGATGATTTGCAAAAAAGAGTGGGCGCAATTTTTTAGCAGCTTAACCGGTTATCTGGCATTGGCTGCCTTTTTTGTGCTCAACGGCTTGTTGTTTTTTGTTTTTCCCGATACCAGTTTATTGCAAGATGGATATGCCAGTTTAACCCCCTTTTTTCGCTGGGTACCCTGGGTATTATTGGTATTTATTCCCATCATCACCATGCGCAGCTTTTCGGATGAATACCGATCTGGTTTTTTCGAATTATTACGAACCCTGCCTATTACTGCCTGGGAACTGGTACTGGGTAAATTTTTGGGTGCCTTACTAATTGTTTGGGCTGCTTTGCTGCCCACTTTATTATATGCATTCACCCTGCAACAACTGAGTGTTAGCGGTGGGATAGATGTGGGCGGTGTTGCTGGTAGTTATGTGGGCTTGCTTTTGTTGGGGGCCGCCGCAACGGCAATAGGCATAGCTGCCAGTTGTTTAACAGCCAACACGGTAGTGGCTTTCATCATCGGGTTGCTATTGGGATTATTACTATACAGCGGATTTGATTCAATTAGTCAACTCGCCAGCTTACCAGTTGAGAGCGAATATTACGTACAAATGTTGGGCATGAAATTTCACTATAGTAGTATCAGCAGGGGTGTGCTTGATTCGCGCGATCTTTTTTATTTTATAGGGATAACGGCCTTATTTCTTTATTTCACGCAACAACGGATTCAACAATCATAATATGCTGCATGCTGAGTAAAATCATACAACCATATCGTATCTGGATAGCAGGCATCCTCTTTGTTGCTATATTGCTTTTAACCGCCGGGTGGTATACTCGTATCGACCTCACTGCTGAAAAGCGCTATACCCTTTCGCCCTCTACCCAACTATTATTGAGTGAGGTAGATAGCACAATAGATGTGCAGGTTTTTCTTACCGGAGAACTGCCGGCCAATTATAAAAAATTGTCTGTTGCTACCGCTGAATTATTAGATGAATTTAAAACCCGCTCGCACAATCACCTTCACGTAACCTTCGCCCTGCCCGGTGAAAATATTTCGAACGATACGGTGCGGATGCAGTTATACGACAGTTTAACGCGTTTGGGGGTAGTTTTCGAAACCTCCGAAGAAGTGGGCAGTAAACGGGAGAAAAAAATCAGTCAACGCATCATTCCTTCCGCACTGGTAAGTTATCGAGATGGTCAAAAACCCATCGCTATCGACCTGCGGAGCAGTCGTAAAATATTTAGACCATTTGACGTAATCAATCAAAGTCCGGAAGAAGATGTAGACGCTACCCGCAACGCTGCAGAAGCCTTATTGGAATATAAGTTTGCAGATGCCATTGATAAATTAACACGGAAAAACATTCCGGTAGTAGCATATGTAACCGGAAATGGTGAGCCCGTAGATTATACGGTAAGTGACCTGTATGAAACCTTATACAGTCGGTATCAATTGGGGAGATTTGATTTAAAAAAGGGATTCCCCAATGCCTCGCTTATTCAAGCATTGATTGTAGTAAAACCTACCCTTCCGTTTACAGAAGAGGATAAGCTCAAACTCGATCAGTATTTAATGAACGGAGGTAAAATCATTTGGTTTATAGATAAGCTGCATGCAGAGTTAGATAGTTTGATGCGCAATAAAGGGGGCTATACTGCTTTCGACAGAGGATTGGAGCTGGATGATTTGTTTTTTAAATACGGGGTTCGCATTCAGCCCGATTTGCTGCAAGATTTGAACTGTGCCAAATTGCCCATCGTTGTTGGAAAAAATCCCGATGGGAGTCCCGTAATGCAACGAATTCCCTGGCCCTATTATCCCTTTCTCAGTGCGCGTAATTTTCATCCGATTTCGGCTAACCTCGATCGGGTATTACCGATTTTTCCTTCGAGTATTGATACCGTGAAATCTCCCGGGATACAAAAAACCATTTTATTGGCAACCGATTCGAATAGCCGCAGCATCAGTTCACCTGCTCAGGTTACATTAAATAGTGTTCGCTCTGCCGAAGATTTTAGCTCCTTTAATAAAAGCTATTTGCCCGTTGCGGTTTTGTTAGAAGGCACTTTTCATTCTTTGTTTGCTGGCAGGGCCACCGCAGCTTTGCAGGATTCTGTACTAAAAACTAGCGGAGTACCTTTTGCAGCAGAAAACAAGCAGCCAACCCAACAAATTGTTGTATCGGATGCAGATATTGTAACCAATCCGGTTTCTGCGGGCATGGGTCCTCAGTCGATGGGCGAACTGCCTTTTGAAAACTACCGATTCGCCAACCGAGATTTTTTTCTGAACTCCCTCGACTATCTGGTGAGTGAGCGAAAATTATACGAAAGCCGGAACAAAGATTTTGTACTGCGCTTGCTCGATAAAAATAGGGTAGCAGAAGAAAAATTGCAATGGCAATTGTTGAATATGCTGGTACCTTTGCTGATACTTGCTTTGGTGGCATGGATTGTGCAATCTATTCGCCGAAAAAAGTATCAACGTCCTTCTCCCCTTACTCAATAAATAAATGCATGACAGACCATCAAATTGTTTACCTGGTTTTTGGAGTAGTATTGCTGGTGGCGCTGGTGGTTGACCTAGGATTGCTGAGCAAAAAAAACACCACCATCACCCTCCAAAAAGCTTTGTATCAAACTTTTTTCTGGGTATCACTGGCTTTATTGTTTTTTATCTTTCTTTTATTTGAGGGGCATGCGCTCTCGTTGGAGAATACGCGTTCCAATATGAGTGAGCAAGTAGCTTCTTCTCAATTGGCATTAGAGTTTATCAGTGCCTATTTGATGGAGTGGAGCTTAAGCATCGATAATATTTTTGTGTTTATCATCATATTTAATGCCTTCCGGGTAAAGCATGTTCATTATTCCAGGGTTTTATTAGTGGGGATTTTGATGGCCATTTTTTTTCGTATACTCTTTATCACTGTGGGTGTGGCACTGGTGCAGCAGTTCACCTGGGTATTGTATATTTTTGGCGCATTTCTGTTGTTTACCGGCTATAAAATGTTTACTGCCGGCGAGGAGGATGAATTCGACCCGCACAAAAGCTGGGTATATCTGCAGATCAAAAGAATATTCCCGCTTACAGAAGAAGATGGCGGAGGAAAGTTTTACATCAGGCAAAATGGCAAGGGCTTGTACACCAGTCTTTTTGTAGTAATTATTTTATTGGCAGCTATTGACTTGGTTTTTGCACTCGATTCCATTCCTGCTGTAATGGGTATTTCCAAAGACCCGTTGATTATTTATACTTCTAATATTTTTGCTGTATTGGGTTTGCGGAGTTTATTCTTCTTATTGCGTACTGCTGTATCCAAGTTCGATTATCTGCAACAGGGTATTGCTATCGTATTGATTTTTATTGGCGCCAAAATGCTGGGCGAACATTTTATCAGTCAATGGGTAAGCAAAAATATGCAAGTGGTTATCTCTCTATTGGTAATAGTAGTTTGTATTGCAGGCTCTATCTTCTATTCTATTTTCATTAATAAGAAAGGCTTACCCGCCGATGTAAATGCAGATGAATAATAGGGAAACTTATTCCATTCAGTCAATTGCTGCCATTGTGCAAGCCGCTTGTTCTTCTGAAAAGGATTTTCCCATACTTTTTTTACAAACCGATAGTAGGCGCATTATTGCTCCTGCAGAAACCTTATTTTTTGCCTTACCCGGTAATCGCCGCAGTGGGGAAGACTATATACCCGAACTCATTCAGCGGGGAGTAATCGCTTTTGTGGTATCGGCTCAATTTTCTGTTCCGAATGATTCCCCGGCAGTATTTGTAAAAGTGCCCGACGTACTAAAAGCACTTCAGCAATTGGCCGCTTATCATCGCAGTTTGTTTTCGTTGCCGGTAATTGGAATAACGGGTAGCAATGGAAAAACCATTGTAAAGGAATGGCTGTATCAATTGATGCAAGATGATGAGGTGATTGTTCGAAGTCCGCGCAGTTATAATTCACAGATCGGGGTACCTCTGAGTGTTTGGCAAATTAAGCCACAGCATACACTGGGTATTTTTGAAGCAGGGATCTCTACCGTGGATGAGATGCAGCAGTTACATCAAATCATTCAACCTACCATTGGAGTGTTCACGAATCTGTCGGATGCGCATAGTGAGGGATTCTCCGATCGCAAGCAGAAGTTGATCGAAAAATTGAAACTGTTTTCCGGGGTACAAACATTGGTGTATGCATTGGATGAAGTGGGTATGCCATTGCTCTCTGAAAATGGATTGGCAACAAAGGGATTGTCTGCTAACGCTGTATTTTCTTGGAGCCGACATCAGCCGGCCACGCTGCAGGTTACGGATGAAAAAATTATAGCTCACCAAACCCAAATTACTGCTGTATATAAATCGGAATCCTGTAGTTTACTTATTCCCTTTACCGACCGGATTTCTGTAAACAATGCGCTTATCTGCTGGCTCACGCTGGTTGCCATGGGATATAATACGGCTGTGGCTTCCGAAAGGCTCAGTCGGCTCGAGCCTATTGATATGCGGATGCAGTTGATAAAGGGGATCAATCAGTGTACCCTAATTAATGATAGTTATAGTAACGATTTAACTTCCTTATCACTGGCCATCGATTACCAGGTGCAGCAGGCAGGGGATTTAGCACCATTGCTAATTGTGAGTGATTTGCCGGCGCCGGAAGCTTCCGATGAAATTGTTTATCCTCGGTTGGCACAACTGCTGCAGGCAAAAGAAATACGGCAGGTAATCGGAATTGGGCCGCGTATTGCCCGCCATGCCGATGCTTTTCATGCAGTTCATATACCGGCTTCGTTTTTTATAGATACCGAATCATTTCTTCGTTCTTTTCGGGAGCGCGATTTTCAATCCTGCATCATACTGTTGAAAGGGGCCAGGTTATTTCAGTTTGAACGGATTGTGCGGCGGCTCGAATTAAAAACACATCAAACGCAGTTAACCATCAACCTTACTGCCTTATCACGTAATGTAAAGAAACATCAATCGCTACTATTGCCGAACACAAAAATGATGGTGGTATTGAAAGCTTTTGGCTATGGAACGGGCAGTGCTGAAATTGCAAAAATGCTACAATACCAACAGGTGCAATATCTCGCAGTCGCCTATATCGATGAGGGTATTGAATTAAGAAAGGCAGGTATTCGTTTGCCCATCATGGTGATGAATGCGGAGGAAAGCGGATTTGAGGCGCTGTTACAATACCAATTAGAACCAGAATTGTATTCATTTGCCATCACCCGCAGCTTTTTACAATTTCTGGGTAAAGAAGGCATTACCCATTTTCCGGTGCACCTGAAAATTAATACCGGCATGAATCGGCTGGGATTTAATCCCGATGAAATTCCGGAACTGGTTGCCCTGCTCCAGCAAAATCCGCTACTTAGGGTTCAAACGGTGTTCAGTCATTTTGTTGCCAGTGAAAACCCCGCAGCCGATGCATTTACCCGTAATCAGTTGGCTGTGTTTACAGCGGCTTGTGCAACCCTAGCTGCCTCCTTGCCCTATTCTTTTTTGCGACATATTGCCAATTCTGCAGCTATTCACCGGCATCCGCAGGCACAGTTAGATATGGTACGATTGGGTATGGGGATGTATGGGGGAGATCAATCGGGAGCCCTTGCACTAGAACCCGTTGCCACCCTAACCACCACGGTTGCCCAGGTGCGGAAAGTACCCAAAGGGCAAACCGTTGGGTATGGTCTGGAAGCCGAGATGGAGCAGGATACCATCATTGCCGTTGTGAATATCGGTTATGCCGATGGGTATCCGAGGGCTTTGGGGCAAGGGATAGGGGAAATGTGGCTAGCGGGGAAACCTGTACCCGTGGTAGGGCATGTATGCATGGATATGACGATGTTGGATGTTACCCATATCCCCGAAGTAGTTGCTGGTGCTGAAGTTGAAGTAATGGGAGTGCATATGCCGGTGGCCGAATTGGCTGCCAAAGCGGGAACCATTCCCTATGAGATTATGACTGGCATTAGTTCGCGGGTAAAAAGAGTTTACCTAGAGGAATAAATCAGTTGTATACAATTTGATAAATTTTACCGGGAAAACATAGCCTTTTAGGGCAATTGCTATATTTGCAGCTATTTAAACAAACTATTTGTGAAAGGAAAACAACTCGTATACCTCATTCTACTGATATTGGCAGCCGATCAGGCATTGAAATTTTATATAAAACTTCATTATTATGCCGGCGAAGAGCATGTGATTATTGCCGATTGGTTCAAATTACATTTTGTAGAGAATGAAGGGATGGCATGGGGATGGAAATTCGGGGGCGACACCGGTAAAATCATCCTTACGCTTTTCCGTTTGGTAGCCGTTATTTGGGGAAGTTTTTTATTACGCGATTTTGTTCGAAAAAAATACCACAAAGGTTTTTTGATCTGTGCTGCCTTAATTTATGCGGGTGCATTGGGTAATCTGATAGATAGTTTGTTTTATGGAATTATTTTTGAACAGAGCAACCCCCTCAGTCAAAACATAGCCCGCTTTTTTCCTCCGGGGGGCGGATATGCTTCTTTACTGCATGGCAAAGTAGTAGACATGCTCTATTTTCCAATAATTACCCATGCGCATTTCCCTTCCTGGGTTCCTATTTGGGGTGGGGAGGAATTTGAATTCTTTCGTCCTGTTTTTAATTTAGCAGATGCCTCCATCTCAACCGGCGTAATTGTGCTGTTGCTGTTTCAAAATAAATTAATGGCCCGTCCCGAAGAAAAAAGGGTGCATACTATTGAAACTAAAACCGTGGTAAGCGACCAGAATCAGATTTCTTAGCAGTAAATAATTTCTAATAAATCGTGGGCTGTCGGATAATGGGAATTGATAGACTATTGGGGACTACTCCTATCACCTGGTCAATTAAGCCAAATCCTTTCGCATAATAAGATATGCCTGATGTTACCGATCGGAAAGTTCCATTGGTAGGCTTGAATTGTATTTCTCTTTTTACTGCAATCACATTTTGATACGTGTTACCCCCAACTATATAGGGCACCGTATTTTTAGACAAAATGGTAAAGATTGCTTTAGTAACTCCCAGTTCTGCAACACCGCCGGTTACTAGTTTCACTATCCCGTATTCCTGGGTTTCCCAACTTTCATTAACAGCAGCACGCTCCTTTAAAAAGGGATAGGTAATGAAATAGGAAGGAACAGAATCAAAAAGAAAAACGTAGTCAAAGTCAATCGTGCTCAAAGCATAATAATTACCGATAGAAGAATTTTTCGCAAAATAGAAGGTATCTTCTGTTGACCGGGCAAACTGGAAATATTCTAAACTGTCAATAGTAAAGGTTTCCTCAGCTACCGTTACTCGGAAAGTATCCAAGGATCCAATTTTTGGTTCGTATTTATACGTCCAGTTAGAAGCAGTGGTTGTTGGAAAATAATCATCCCCCCCACCACCACCACCGCCTGATCCGGATGTGGTAACAGTGAAACTGCAGGAGGTACCATTAAATCGCAGGGTAAAAACAGAGGTTTTGGGTAATAAAGGTTTACCATATCCTTTTACAGAAACTTTTACCGCACCGGTATTTAAAACAAAACCCGAATCTTGAAACCACATTCCATTTACCGTGTCGGAACTGATCTTGTATTTGCCGGTTTTTATAAAGTTCACATTCGCCCCCAAATAGTTGGAAGTAGTAAGCGGCACATCTACTTTGTATGCGCCACTCACAGTAATCTGCTTGCAATTTCCCAATGAATCCAGCAGGCTGCCCAGGGCCGTCATAGAAAAGCCCCCATTTTCTAAACTATACTCCTTTTCGCAGGAAACCAACAGGGAGCCGGCAAGTAGGAAACTGAAAAAGCGGAGGGTGATTGACTTCATAATTTTGCCCTTAATATGGGGGTGAAATAGAGATACAAATTAAACTAAAATTGCTGCCTGTTGTGGCAGATTATTATCATTCTTCAGGGAAATTATATTTTTTAACGTTGTTGTAGCAATCTCATGCAGGGCTTCTTGGGTAAAAAAGGCCTGATGAGCAGTTATTAACACATTATGAAAACTTGATAATCGTTGTAGGGTTTCATCCTCTAATAACCGGTTAGAAAGGTCTTTAAAAAACAAGTTTTCCTCCTGTTCATACACATCCATCCCCAAATAGCCAATTACCCCCTTTTTCAGGGCCTGAATTACTGCCTTAGTATCTATTAATCCACCCCGGCTGGTATTAATCAGCATCACTCCCGGCTGCATTTGTTGCAGGGTTTGCTCG
The DNA here is from genome assembly GCA_026391195.1 of Bacteroidota bacterium. Lineage (GTDB taxonomy): Bacteria > Bacteroidota > Bacteroidia > Chitinophagales > Chitinophagaceae > Sediminibacterium. The sequence goes on from JAPLEI010000060.1 coordinate 18,723, forward strand.
TTAATCAGGTGATGGGTTTGTGGGGTAAGTGGGCAATGCAACGAAACAATAGCTGCTTTCAGCACTTCTTCCAGTGGCACATATTCTACTCCTAATTTTTCTAAAGATGGATTTTTAGCAATATCGTAGGCAATTACGCGGCATCCGAAACCCAGCATAATCTTACAAAAACAGGCGCCAATATTTCCGGTACCTACCACCCCCACAGTTTTACCAAATAAGTTAAAGCCGAGTAATCCGTTTAATGAATAATTCTGCTCGCGCACCCGGTTATAGGCTTTATGGGTTTTTCGGTTGAGGGTGAGTATCATGGCTACGGCATGTTCGGCTACCGATTCAGGAGAATAGGAGGGTACGCGGCACACCCGCAATTGATATTTTCGGGCAGCTTCTAAATTTACATTGTTAAACCCAGCACAGCGCAGGGCAATGATGCGAACACCTGCTGCTGCCAATTGTGCACAAACTTTTTCGTTTACCTGATCATTTACAAACACACAAACTGCCTGTGTTTCTGTAACCAATGCGGCGGTGGTTTCATTCAACG
>JAPLEI010000088.1:0-2311 GCA_026391195.1 Bacteroidota bacterium
GGGCAGAGGACTAATGCGGAGAATAGTTATTGTTATAACTAGCATAGTCTTTAGTTCACCTCTGCTTTTCCTTTGAAAATTTACAAAAGTTTTTAAGAATATTCAAAGTAAAGGCATAGTCTCCCAGCGGGGACTATGCGGTTCGGAGGAATAATCTACACTTTGCAGGATATTATTTTACAGGGAAACAAGGTATCTGTGATGTTGTTACTTAAATTGAATTAACCGATATTGACTTGAGTATATGATGCAGCAATGAGTTTAATTAACTGATGTTGATTTATACTCTGAAGCGCATAGTACGCCTGTGGCGTACTATGCTATGAAGGAAAAAATATTACACCAATTTAAAAGACTCCAAAAATTTGGTTGTGAAATTGCCCTTTCGAAAATCTTCGTTTTTCATCAATTGCAAATGAAAGGGAATGGTAGTTTTTACTCCCTCAATCACATATTCACTCAAGGCGCGGTACATAGTATCGATGGCTTCTTCGCGGGTTTGAGCTACGGTAATTAGTTTCCCAATCATGGAATCGTAATAGGGCGGAATAACATAACCTGCATACACATGACTATCTACCCGCACCCCATGGCCACCGGGAGTATGCAACACAGTAATTTTTCCAGGAGAAGGGCGAAAATCATTGTACGGATCTTCGGCATTAATCCGGCACTCAATAGCGTGGAGTTGGGGCTCGTAGTTTTTTCCGGAAATTTTTTCTCCGCAAGCAATTTTAATTTGCTCTTTAATCAGGTCGTAACTAACTACTTCTTCGGTTACACAGTGTTCTACCTGAATTCGGGTATTCATCTCCATGAAATAAAAATTCCGGTGTTTATCAACCAGAAACTCTATGGTACCAACACTTTCGTAATTGATGGCCGAAGCGGCTTTAATGGCTGCTTCCCCCATTTTTCTTCTCAACTCGGGTGTCATAAAAGGAGAAGGAGATTCTTCTACCAGTTTCTGATGTCTGCGTTGTATAGAACAATCTCTTTCACTCAGATGGCATACATTGCCGTATTGATCACCGGCAACCTGAATTTCTATATGGCGGGGTTCTTCTACAAACTTCTCCATGTAGATACCATCATTTTTAAAAGAAGCTGCCGCTTCGGTTTTGGCAGTGGTGTAGGCTTTCTCCATATCCTCTTCTTTCCATACTACCCGCATCCCTTTTCCGCCACCACCGGCTGTTGCTTTTAATATTACCGGATAGCCCACTTCTTTTGCCATCTTGTTGGCCTGCTCTATACTCTCTAATAATCCCTCTCCACCAGGCACTACTGGAACCCCGGCTTTTATCATCGTTTCTTTCGCTGTAATCTTATCCCCCATCTTGCTAATCATTTCGGGGGTGGGACCAATAAATTTAATACCATGATCGGCACAAATCTGCGAGAAGCGGGCATTCTCTGCCAAAAAACCATATCCGGGATGCACTGCATCTGCGTTGGTAATTTCAGCGGCAGCCATAATGTGGGGAATATTTAAATAAGAATCTACACTGGCAGGCTTTCCAATACAAACTGCTTCATCGGCAAACTTTACGTGTAAACTATCCCGATCAGCCGTTGAATAAACTGCAACAGTTTTTATACCCATTTCTCGGCAGGTTCGAATAATCCGTAAGGCAATTTCTCCCCGGTTGGCAATTAATATCTTTTTAAACATACTAAATATTTTTTATACGAAAGATTCGTTGATTTTATTCAACATCGTGTAAGCTAAAAGTTACTGCATCAAAATCAGGCAGTAGGATCTACTAAAAACAGGGGCTGGTCGAATTCTACCGGACTGGCATCCTCTACCAATACTTTTACTATGGTTCCGGATATTTCACACTCAATCTCATTGAATAATTTCATTGCCTCAATAATGCAGAGTACTTTTCCAGGAGCCACTGCCTGTCCCACATCTGTCAACGCAGGCTTATCGGGAGAAGTACGGCGGTAAAATGTGCCAATCATTGGGCTTTTTACAGTAATCAGTTTATCAGCAACCGGGGTGGCAGCTGGAGCAGCAGGGGCCGCTGAAACAGGAGCAGGTTGCGGAGGCGGTGGCGCGGTATGATAAATCTGATGGGTGGGAGCGGGCATATGCGTAACAACCGGCTCTTCTTTTTGGCGGATGGTTACCTTGCCATCTTTGTCTTCAATACTAATTTCGCCTATGTTACTCTTGTTTACAATTTTAATCAGTTCGTGAATTTGTTTCAAGTCCATGTTTAGCAATTTTAGGGGTAAAATCGGGTGTTTTTAGTCAAATAGCGGGGCAAAATAGCCTTTTTTTGGTTAAAAATGGCTTTTT
>JAPLEI010000088.1:2331-8147 GCA_026391195.1 Bacteroidota bacterium
ATTTCGTTCAAAAAACGAGGAAATTTGGCCAAAAATTGATAAAAAGGGCCCAAAAAAGCCCCAAAATGGGGCTTTAAAAGTGAGTTAGTATTTATAAAAAATTGGAATTATTCTTTCCCTTCTTTTACTCTCTCCACATAAGAACCGTCTTTGGTATTTACGCGGATAAGTTCACCATCCTCTACAAACAGGGGTACCATAACGGTAGCACCGGTTTCTACTGAAGCAGCCTTTAGGGCACGGGTGGCGGTATCGCCGCGGAGGCCGGGTTCGCAATAAGTAATCTTCAACACTATTTTTTCGGGAAGTTCTGCTCCAATGGGTTGTTCGGTTTCCGTATTGATAAATACGAATACTTCAGAGCCATCTTTCAGAAATTGGGGGGCATCAATCATTTCTTCTGCCAGTGTAATCTGCTCAAAAGTTTCATTATTCATTAGGTTGAAACCACTGTCGTCTTTATACAGAAATTGAAAAGCTTTCTTTTCAACCCGAACCGGGTAAATGTTTTCACCACTGTTCCAGGTTTTTTCAATGGAGCGCTTGTTATCTACCCCTTTTAATTTTGCCCATACTTTGGCGGCAGCCCGGGCTGTTTTATTTTCCCCGAACTCTACAACAGCATAAAGACTGCCGTCTAACTTCAGAATCATTCCTCTACTGATATCGGATGTTGTTGCCATATGATAGTTTTTTTATTACTAAAGTGCCGCAAAAGTAGGCAAAGGCGCTGAAATTATACCCTTTGCCATAAAATATATGTTGTATTGCCAGGGCCTCATTTTAAACTGAAAACCGAAAAATAGGACGATTTTTTAACATTTTAGTATAAACAGGCTGCATTATTTCTCGGGGGCGTATCTCGATATATACAAAATCAATACCTATGAAAAAATTATTAACCCTCCTGATGCTTTTTGCAAGCATGGCCCTACAGACCCAATTGTTGGGGCAGGGCTTTATTGTAAAAGGGACAGTTACTGATGACAATAAACGACCCATTGTGGGAAAAACCGTTTACATCAGTTCAGAATCAACCGTAACCGGATGCAATATCCAGCGGAAAGTAGTTACCAACAATAACGGCTATTATATTGATTCTATAAATTGTTCGGGCGAAATCAAATATATCAATGTACAAACTACCGATTGTAATGATCGGTTATTCTTGCATCGGATGGTGCCGGGCAGTACCCGAGTGATTGAAAGCAATTTTGTTATTTGCAGCACTCCGGCAACCTTGGCTTGCAGAGCAGCTTTTCAATTTTCACCCATCACAAATTCAGCTACAACTGCAGTTCCATTTAGTTATTTATTTACCAGCGGTTATAGTGAAGTGCCTTCCGGCGATAGTATTGTTTCCAGAACCTGGATGTTTGGTGATAGAACGCAGGTGGTAACCGGAAACGAAGTAAATATCCGACATACATTCCCTGGTCCGGGTACTTATCAAGTTAACTTATATATCAAAACACTGAAAGGATGTGAAAGTAAAATAACCAACTCCGTAGTGGTTAAAGAAGAGCCTTGCACCATCAATACCAAAGTATTTATACAGAAACAGTCCGACCGTTATTTTCAGTTCAGCTCAGTACAAGACAATCTGGCTCCGGGCGATACTATTATTAAAAGAAGCTGGAATTTTGGTGATGGCAGTATACTGGATGGTAATGAAATCAGTCCTGTAAAGAGATACGCCGATACGGGCAGCTTTAAAGTGTGCTTACAATTCAAAACCAAATATGGTTGCTATGGCGAATCCTGCTTATCTATTCGCGTAAAAGATAGTTTGCTTGTGAATACCTCTTGCAAAGCGCAATTTACGGTTCAAAGTGAGGTATTAACTGTATTTGTAAACAGCAATGGATCTTTACCAGGCAGTTTCAACAATGGCAGAAAAGATAGTATTATCAGCAGAACCTGGTATATAAATGATAGTTTAGCAGAACAGTTTACCACTCCTAATCCGGTAGATTTTAGAAAAACCTTTACCCAAGCCGGCACGTACACCATTACGCTGGTAATTAAAACGGCCGGTGGTTGCGTAAGCAAATTCGCACAAACTATTACATTACAAGCACAGACCTGTAATTTGAGTACAAAAGTAGTAGTACTAAAAAACAGTGGTTTACAGTATGTATTTGGCCGCAACTATACCAACAACTTTCCGGGTGATAGTATCATCAGCACTAGCTGGAAATTTAGTGATGGCAGTTCACTGGTTGGAAATGTAGAAAACCCTTATAAAGAATTCAAACAAGCCGGAAAGTATACCATCTGTGCGGTTTCAAAAACGCAAAAGGGTTGTGTTAGTGAAGCATGTATTACGATTGATGTGAAGGATTCTGTAATCACTCCAACAGACTGTAAAGCTTATTTCACTTACGAAGTAAAAGATCTGGTAGTATACCTAAATAGTGCCCGTTCATTAGCTTCTTCCGGTGGCGTTGGAACACAGGCAGACAGTATTGTAAGCCGCATCTGGTATTTTGGAGATACGGTTCGCTATCCCGTTGCCGGCAATCAAACCGAAATGAAGTACGCCTTTACAAAACCAGGCACTTATCCGGTAATCATTTACATTAAAACCCGTTTAGGTTGTGAAAGCAAATATGTTGCTTATGTGGTGATTCCCCCGGTTGAATGTCGTTTCGAAACAAAGATTGGGGTGGGCAAACATGTAGGATTAGTATATGAATTCCTGAATCCAGCACATAACCTTCCTTCCGGTGATTCAATTGTAAATCGTACCTGGCATTTTGGAGATGGAACTTCTACAGATGGAAATAATGCTTCTCCCATTAAATTCTATACCAAGCCGGGCAAATACACCGTTTGTTTAGTGGCAAAATCGCTCAAAGGTTGTATCAGTGAAAACTGCATGGATGTAACCATCATCGACTCCGTAACGCAACCTTCCCCTTGCAAAGCCAGTGTGAGTTATCGCATAAGTGGCAACATTGTATACTTCAATAGCAGTGCCTCTGTTCCTTCTGTAAGTGGAACCAATAGCGGAGTGATAGACAGTATTATCAGCAGAACATGGTATTACGGAGATAATGCTGCTGGAACACCCGGCTTATCCGGAAATGAAGTAGAAACCAAGCGTGAGTATCCACAACCTGGAACGTATACAGCCTACCTGGTTATTAAAACAAAAACTGGTTGTGAAAGCAAATTTTCGGTAACTTTTGTAATCGGAGCCCAACCACCCGTTTGTAATGCATTTGCTGATTTTAAATTTGAGCAAGCCGGCAAAACTAAGATTCAATTTGCCAGCGGTGCCAGCAGTGCTGTAGCTGGAGACTCTATTACTCAGCGCATATGGAGCTTTGGAGACAATACGGTGATGACGGGTAATGTAGTAAATCCAGTAAAAGAATATCGTCTATCGGGCAGTTATAAAGTTTGTTTGCAGGTGAAAACGGCCAAGGGTTGTAAAGCAGATGTTTGTAAAGAGGTAAAACTACCCGACACACTAAATACGCCTTCCACCAATATTACCTACATCAAAATTATCACCATCAACCCAAATCCGGTTCAGAGCAAAATGGCAGTAACCGTTTGGAGTAAGCTTCCGGATATGCCTACTGAGTTTACCATCTATGATGTGAACGGTAATCCGAAAATGAGTTTCAAGAAAACGCTTACAGAGGGAAATAATACCCTGGAGATTTATGCCGACCGGCTCACCCCGGGATTATACTTCCTCCGGGTAGCAAATGCATACGGAAAAGATAGTATGCAGTTTTATAAACAATAGTATCTTACCCCCCATTATAAGGCCTGCCGGAATATGAACCGGCAGGCCTTTTTGCTTTTTTGGCCACTACCTAACAACAAAAGTGGGAATCTTTCTGAATAATCATTATACCAATGGGGTTTTCGCTTATTTTTGCGGCGAACATTAAGCAAATTTCAACATGTCAGTACTGGTAAATAAGCATTCGAAAATCATCGTTCAGGGTTTCACCGGAACAGAAGGCACGTTTCACGCCACGCAAATGATTGAATATGGCACCAACGTTGTAGGTGGCGTTACTCCCAATAAAGGAGGTACTACCCATCTGGATAATCCTGTTTTCAATACGGTTGCGGATGCAGTAGCTGCTACCGGGGCGGATGTAAGTATCATTTTTGTACCCCCTGCTTTTGCTGCCGATGCCATTATGGAAGCTGCCGATGCGGGAATTAGACTGGTTGTTTGTATAACAGAAGGTATTCCGGTTCAAGATATGGTGAAAGTGAAAAATGTGCTGCAAAACTCTCAAACCCGATTAATTGGACCCAATTGCCCTGGCGTAATTACGGCCGGAGAGGCTAAAGTAGGCATCATGCCCGGATTTATTTTCAAACCCGGACGTATCGGTATCGTTTCTAAAAGCGGAACCCTTACCTACGAAGCGGCCGATCAGGTAGTAAAAGCCGGAATGGGAATTACTACTGCGATTGGTATTGGCGGCGACCCCATTATCGGCACCCCTACCCGGGATGCAGTTGAATTGCTGATGAACGACCCCGAAACAGAGGGAATTATTATGATAGGCGAAATTGGTGGAAGTATGGAAGCCGAAGCCGCCCAATGGATTAAAGATAATAACCGCAAACCGGTAGTAGGATTTATTGCAGGCCAAACCGCCCCCCCCGGTCGCAGAATGGGCCATGCTGGTGCCATTATTGGAGGTGCAGATGATACAGCCGCCGCCAAGATGAAAATCATGGAAGCCTGTGGCATTCATGTAGTGGCTAGTCCTGCTGATATTGGTAAAACCATGGCGCGAGTATTAGGAAAATAAGTTTTAATAATAGTAAACCGCACGCCTCCCCCCTCGAGCGGATTTTTTTATAAGTTGTTCTGGCATGTTAAATTATGCCTGGCCTTGTGAAATTTCAGTACCTTTTCATCTGTAGTACATATCGCTCAACTCGTAAAGTATGCGTAAATTACTTGGGTTATTGCTATTGCTTGTTCCGGCCCTTTCACAAAATGCACTGGCTCAGCAGGTAGATACCAGTTATAGCCGGGAATGGCTGGATATTGATACTACCCTCTCACTGAATCAACTACCTCGAACGGCTTTAGATAAAGTAAATCTGCTATACCAAAAAGCAATCAAAGGCAATTTGGGTCCCCAACAACTTAAGTGTATCCTGTACAAAATGACGCTGGAAGAACTCGTTAATGAGCGCGTTGATCTTTCGGCAATCCGGGTACTGAACAAAGAAATTGAATTACAGAAAGATCCACTCACCCGAATGGTATTGCATACCCTACTTGCAAAAAAATTATTCAGATATTATGAAGATAATAGATGGACTATTCAAAATAGAAACCAGCAGGGGGTTGCGCCAGGTTCGGGAGACATCAGCCGATGGGGTAGTAATGATTTTGATAATGCCATTCGAATGGCTTATAAAAAAGCACTTCTACAACCCGCCTTACTCAAGCCGATGCCAGTATCCGCTATTAAAGCGATTGTTATACCCGGAGCAGGACCTGTTCAACCCGACAATTGGTGGGAACTGATTCTGCTGGAAAAAATAGCGTACTTTAAAAATCCTGTGCCCCGAAATCCATTGATAGTTTCTGGAAAAGATTATTTACCCAACGCTTTTGAAGATCCGGAAGCTTTTGTAAAAATTAGTTTCCCCCAAAAAGACTCGAGTAGTGAAGTTACTGTGCTAAAAGATTACCAACTGCTGATACAAACAGCGCTGGATAAAAAGCAAGTGGAAAAATTAGTTGGATTACAGATTGATAAAATTTCCTGGGCCTGGGAGGAACTTACCCCGAAAGAGAAATACCAATCCGCACA
>JAPLEI010000114.1 GCA_026391195.1 Bacteroidota bacterium
GTCTGCCTGTGTCCAATCAATCAGCTGCCATTATGCAGCAAATAAACCGGGTAAATCAGTTTCCGGATAGTACCCCCCTTAGAGTAGCCGCAATTGAAACATTGGATAGTATTGGAGCATTAAAAGAAGCCATTATCCAGGTAGATTCGCTGATTAAAAGAGACAGTTTACATGCAGGATATTGGACCAAAAAAGGCGAACTCAGTGAAAAAATAGGAGATACCACTGGCGCGCTCAGGTGTTACCGGTATGCGATTCGAATTTATCCCACACCCGACCTCAAGCTTCGGGTTGCGAATTTACTGGCGGAACAAAAAAATGATACTACCCTGTTGCTGCTCAAGTCAATCGCAAGTGAATGGAACGACGCAACTTATCTATCGCATGCGGCTTTTATTAGAGGAGTTTATTATGCCAGAAAGGGAATGGCTGCAGCAGCCCATCATTCCTTAGATGAGTGTATTCGCATTAATTATAATTATATGGAGGCCTACATGGAAAAGGGCTTTTTATACTGGGATGCTGGAAATATTCCAGCCGCTAAAAAAATATTTACCACCGTTATCCAATTGAAAAGTACGTATGCAGATGGCTATTATTGGCTGGCAAATTGTGAGGCCCGGTTAAAAGATACTTCAGGTGCAGTTGCACATTTTCAGCAGGCGCTGCGCTTAGATCCCGGCATGGCCCTACCCGGATATGCAACGGGTGGCAGATAATCCCTGCCTTAAATAAGTGTACTTTTTTGGTGCATTTAATTGGGAGAAGTGCCATTTAGCGGTAGGCTTAGCTTGTTAATATAAAAGACAACCCTAATTTAATAGATGATTTTCGCCAGCAACTACAATATTTCAATAAATTTGCTCCATGCCAATAATTGCTCCCTCCCTGCTTAGTGCGAATTTTCTGCAATTGCAAGATGATTGTGATCTGCTAAACCAGAGTGAGGCCGATTGGTTCCATCTGGATGTGATGGATGGCAGTTTTGTGCCGAATATTAGTTTTGGTATTCCAGTGATAGCGCAAATCAGAAAAGCCACCCAAAAAGTTTGCGATGTGCATCTGATGATACAACATCCCGAATTACTCACGGAAGCCTTTCACAAAGCTGGCGCCGATATACTTACGGTTCACTATGAAGCCTGTGTGCATCTTCACCGAAATATCCAACAGATTAAAGGTTTAGGAATGAAGGCCGGAGTTGCCATCAATCCCCATACTCCCGTTCAATTGCTTAAGCCGATTTTACCTGATATCGACCTGGTTTGTGTGATGAGTGTAAACCCGGGATTCGGTGGTCAGCAATTTATACCCGGCACGTTGGCGAAAATTCGGGAGTTGCATCAACTGATTCAAGAAACAGGGTCATCGGCATTGATTGAAATTGATGGAGGTGTTACCCTTGAAAATGCAGCCGCTATTATTGCAGCCGGAGCGCATGTGTTGGTTGCGGGCAATACGGTATTTAAATCTGCCGATCCGGTTGCCACCATCGCTTTGTTAAAGCGAATATAAGATGCTGGTTTTCTTCTTTACACAAAAGGAATCGGATTCGGCTAAAGGGGAAATTGTTTGGTTTTATTTCCACATATGTGCATAAGAAGTAGTAGGATAATAACCTCACAAAGAATTAAATTTGAAATAAGCAGCTGAAGCAGTAACATCATTATTTATCCCTCCTAAAGAAAAGCAGATTGACAGATACCATTATCAACCTCGACTCCGTTAATCCGATAGAATTTTTCGGAGTAAATAACGGTAAATTAGATACCCTTAGAAAAAAATTTCCGCTCTTAAAAATCTTGTCCAGAGGCACGCAGTTAAAAATCAGTGGAGCACCGGAGCAAATTGAAACAGCAAAGGAAAAAATTGATTTAATTGTTCAGTATCTGCAGCGAAATGGTCACATGAGCGAAAATTATTTTGAACAAATTATTGGTGGGGATGATCCGGAAACAGTAGATAATTTTATTGAACAAAACCCCAACGATATTCTCGTTTTTGGCCCGAATGGTAAAACCGTACGAGCTAGAACATCGAACCAGAAAAAAATGGTACAGGCTGTAGATCAAAACGATATTGTTTTTGCCATAGGGCCGGCGGGTACTGGTAAAACCTATACGGCTGTTGCGTTGGCAGTGAGGGCATTGAAAAATAAACTGGTGAAGAAAATCATATTAACTCGTCCGGCAGTAGAAGCGGGTGAGAGTTTGGGCTTTTTGCCAGGTGATTTGAAAGAAAAAATTGATCCGTATCTCCGACCGCTGTATGATGCTTTAGACGATATGATACCTGCCGACAAGTTGGGTTATTATATGAGTACTCGCACCATTGAAATAGCTCCGCTGGCCTATATGCGGGGAAGAACTTTAGATCATGCATTTATCATTTTAGATGAGGCACAAAACACCAACGACCTTCAGCTGAAAATGTTTTTAACCCGCATTGGTGCCAATGCAAAAGCAATCATCACAGGCGACCCAACGCAAGTTGATCTTCCCAGAAATATGCGCAGTGGTTTAGAAAAATCTACCCGCATTCTAAAATCGATTGAAGGTATCGCACATATCGAATTAACAGAAGAAGACGTAGTAAGGCATCGGCTGGTAAAAGCCATTATAAGGGCATACGAAAAAGAGAAAGAGAAAGAGGAAAAAGAAGGCGGTTATCGTTCTTAATTTTTCAATTTAGGCTACAAACTGTTATTTGATATTTTGATATATATACCCCCCCTTTCACAAGACTTCTTTTACCTTTTCCTACATCAACTTTAGAAAGATTTACATGTTTAAACCAGCTATGATTAAGCTTTTCTGCCATAAACAAAAACAATCTTTTTACTTTTATGGATGTACATGCTTCTAACAATTCTTGCACTATAGTGGGACGAAGGTCATTCAGGTTTTCCATTAGTTCGTAGCATTCAACGATATCAAATTTTTCTGGAGCTAAATATAAACACTCCATTATTGCCCTTGCCGGGGAAGAAACTTTTATAGAAAACCCAGCTAAAGAGAATTCAGTCAACCCTAATTCCTTTGGCAAAAATGAACTTGCCTTATAATGCAATGTGTTAAACCATTTATGCTTTTTAAACCAGGTAGGTAGCTTTTCATTTTCACCACCAAATAACCATATTTGTGAAGTTTCCAATGCTATATAATGTGCTTTACCTTGAAGTGCAAGCGCAGTTCTACCTCCAGGATGCACTGAAAGTCCAGACTGTTTTTGTAAAGCATAAACACCACCTTCATAACCCGGCTGGCTATTACCACGATACATGGCCCCATTTCCCAATGCCTTTAACCATCCACTATTTCGATAATATTTTTGTAAGTCAAGGCTGTATCCCTCATTTATTAGCCAGGAAGATTGTAGCACAACATCCTGCGGAATTGTTGACAATAATTGGTTTATTTTTGTCCGTTTTTCAGTAACCATACTACCATTTTAATAATAAATTTAAACTCATTGTTGTCCGACTAAAGTCGGGTTTAAATTAGCTGTAACCCTTTTCTGTAAAGAGTCATAGCACAAAAATAGGCTGTTTCAATTTCGTGGGTAGTACCCCACCCTTTTCTAAGGAGAAAATGCTAGGGGAA
>JAPLEI010000011.1 GCA_026391195.1 Bacteroidota bacterium
TTCATGGTCCTGATAATAGAGGTAATTTAAATTTACTCTTTCAAATGGTCACCAAAGGTTTGCCATGGCCATTAGGCGCATTTGATAATAAACGTTCATTCTGTAGTATTGATAATCTTATGTTTATTTTAACGGAGTTAATTGAACGCGAGGATATTCCATCCGGAGTATATAATGTAGCAGATGATGAAGCAATTTCAACCAATGAGTTGATATCATTGATTGGACAATCACAAAATAAAAAACCTAAAATTTGGAAGGTGTCTAAAGGTTTTATAAATTTTGTTGCGAAAATTGGCGACAATCTTCATCTTCCTATCAACACAGAGCGACTTCAAAAATTGACAGATTCATATATAGTTAGTAATGATAAATTAAAAAATGCTATTGGTAAGAATTTACCTTTTTCAACTCGAGAAGGATTATTGCATACATTTTTATCTTTCAAGCGATAGATTACTATGATACGTTTTTTTGATGCTTTTTTTTCATTTTTAGGTTTGTTGATATTAAGTCCAATAATTGCTATCTTATTTGTAGTTGGGTATTTTGATACAGGATCGCCTCTTTTTTACCAATCCCGTATTGGAAGAAATAAAATTCCATTTTATTTAATTAAGTTTCGTTCAATGTATATTGATACCCTTTCTGTTGCTACTCATCTGGCTGACAAGGATTCAATTACTAAATTTGGAAAATTTTTGCGTAAAAGCAAATTAGACGAATTGCCACAATTATGGAATGTTCTTATAGGAGATATGAGTTTAGTTGGGCCGCGTCCAAATCTATATAATCAAGTTGATTTAATCTATGAAAGAGAGAAGTTGGGAGTTTATGATGTAAGACCAGGTATAACCGGTTTAGCTCAAATAAATAAAATTGATATGTCTACCCCACAGTTATTAGCAGAAACTGATAAGGAAATGATTTCACAACTTTCAATCTTCACTTATTTTAAATACATTTTACTCACTATTATCGGAAATGGTATGGGTGATCGAATTAAAACATAATAATTCTATTTCTTGCGAATTTTTCTCTCTCTAATGGTTTTATTTAGTTTTCTTTCTGCTTTTTCCCAAGGCGGAAACTATTTCTCCCCCGGCGGCTCCCACAGCCTTGCCGATTATTTCCGCCGCCAAGAGCTAATTACTGGCACCCCCTCCCCAACCTCCCTTCTCCAGCAAAACTACCTGCATCAGTATCAGCAGCTGGATAGCTTACTCCCCTTTCCCGACAGTGTGCTTTTTTTCAAGGGAAAATATTCCGGTAAAAATTACTCTCTTCATTTACTTCCCGTTTCTATAACTGTAGGGTATAATACCCACCACCCCTTCGGATGGAATGATGGTGCCATGATACCTGCTAAGGGATTGCAGACCCTTGTTTCGGGAGGCATTTTGTGGAAGGCTGGGAAATTCTCACTTCAATTGATGCCGCAGATAGTGTATGCCTCCAATCCACACTTCGAAACTTTTCCAACCGAACATTTTGACGGATATTGGGCAACGTATTATCGCCTGCTGAATAATATCGATATGCCCGAGCGGTTTAGTACCGTTAGCTATAAAAAGTTATTACCCGGACAATCCGCTATTCGCTATCAGTTAGGTCCGATTTCTGTGGGTATTTCAACGGAAAATTATTGGTGGGGGCCTGGCAGGTATAATGCCCTGGTGCTGAGTAATAATGCACAGGGATTTCTGCATTTTACTGCCAATACTACCCGACCTATTCATACGCGCATCGGAGATTTTGAAGGGCAAATCATTGCCGGACAGTTACAGTCCTCCGGTATATTTCCCGCTGATACCAACCGATTTTTTAATGGCGTACGCTTATACAAACCCAAGCAGGAGGCCAATCGCTATATGACTGGCCTCACCATTAACTGGCAACCCAAATGGGTAAAAGGACTATATCTAGGTGTTGCGCAAGCCACCTATCAGTATGCATCCGATGTTTCCGGAATCTCTGATATGCTACCTTTGGCGGGAATAGTGGTTTCGGCTACCCAAAAAGCTGGCAAAAAAGCGGCCCTGGGTTCTGTATTTGCCAGATATATATTGCCGAAAGATCATGCAGAGTTTTATTTGGAGTATGGCAGAAACGACCGCGTACCCACGCCTATTAATTTGATATCAGATGTGAACTATCCCCGGGCTTTTGTAGGCGGGTTTCGTAAATTATTCCCCCTTAAAAAGAAGGGCACCTGGCTGGAATTGGCTACCGAATTTACCCAAATGGGTTTGCCCACCCCCGAATTAGTGCTGGAGGGGAATAGCTTCTATACCCACCCCTATGTTCGGCAGGGATATACCCATAATGGACAAGTGCTGGGTGCGGGTATTGGTCCGGGCAGTAATAGTCAAACCGTTGATATTAGCTGGGTAAAGGGCTTTAATAAAGTGGGCCTGCGCATTGAGCGACTGGCCCGTAATATGGACTTCAATTATGCCGCTTTTATAGGTACACGGGATTATACCCGGCATTGGATTGATATATCTACCGAATTACATGCCGACTGGCAATATCAAAATATTCTCTTCTCCGCCCGTACCACCCTTACTCGCTCCCTCAACTACCAATGGTACGTATTCCCCGATCTGGGGTATTTTCAAAATGGCTACGATTTCCTGAATTTTAATGGTTCCCTCTCCGTAGCGTACCGATTCTAATCTTCCCTCACTATTACAATTTTGTTCATTTTGCCAATTTTTTGGATTAGAATCCCAAAAAATGGTAATAATTTTGGAATCTAATCCAAATAATCGGTATTTTTGATAAAATTGCTTACTTGATACAGCGTGAATTAGCTTCTGTAATTAGGGAAAAACTACAATCCGGGAAGGCGATTATCATTATTGGTGCTAGGCAGGTTGGTAAAACAACACTCCTGAAAATGCTTTTTTCTGATAATGACCAGGTAGTTTGGTTAAACGGGGATGAGTTAGATGTACAGCAACTCTTTGCCAATCTATCATCCACAAGATTCGCGGCATTTTTGGGAAATAAAAAGCTGGTAATTGTAGATGAAGCCCAGCGAATTCCTGATATTGGACTAAGGTTAAAACTAATAGTCGATCAATTACCCGGAATTCAATTAATAGTTACAGGTAGTTCTTCCTTTGATTTGCTGAGTAAGGTGAATGAACCACTCACCGGAAGAAAGTGGGAATATAATATGTATCCCTTGTCATTTCGGGAAATGGTGAACTATCAGGGTTTGTTAGCCGAAAAGAGAATGATTCCACATCGACTTGTATATGGATATTATCCTGAAATTGTGAGCAATCAGGGATCGGAAAAAGAGTTACTCAAACAATTATCTGAGAGTTATCTTTATAAGGATATTTTTTTGCTCGAATCAATTAAGCGACCATCAAATTTGGTTCAACTGTTACAGGGTCTATCTTTTCAGGTAGGATCGGTTGTTTCGTATCATGAATTGAGCAAGTATTGCGGATTAGATGTAAAGACAGTTGAAAAGTATGTAACTATTTTGGAGCGTGCATTTGTTGTTTTTCGGATTCCATCCTTTAGTCGAAATCTTCGTGCCGAGTTGAAGAAAAGCCGTAAGATATATTTTTATGATAATGGTATTAGAAATGCATTGATTTCAAATTTCAATCAATTAGAGAATCGTGCTGATGTTGGAGCACTGTGGGAAAATTTTCTAATGTCAGAACGAATCAAGCAACAATCATACAGTTCCGTTGGAGTAAACCATTACTTTTGGAGAACAAAGGAGCAAAAGGAAATTGACTTGCTAGAAGAATCCGGGGAAAACCTAAAAGCCTTTGAGTTTAAATGGAATTCTAGTGCTAAATCAAAAGTTCCTAGCGCATTTTTACAGGCCTATCCCAAGGCGACTTTTCAGACCATCAGTATGCAAAATGTGGATGAGTTTTTATTGGAAAATAGGCATGACTAATTGGAGAAGTTTCACCTAACCCGCTCTCTCAATTACTAATGGTACGTATTCCCCGATCTGGGGTATTTTCAAAATGGCTACGATTTCCTTAATTTTAATGGTTCCCTCTCCGTAGCGTACCGATTCTAATCTTCCTAACTCCTTTTTTTCTTCTAGTTTGCCATTTTTGGGTATTCAAATCCAAAAAATCAGTAACTTTTTATGGTTACTTACTAGATCAATTAATATAAGAAAAGTGTATTAAATAGCTCTTTTTGATATTTATATGCACGAATTGATTATTTTTGTATAAAATAAGGCATTATGTTGCACCATCATGCGCTGATAAAACAAATTAAAGAAAGAAGAGAGATGCTGAAGATTACGCAAGAAAGTTTGGCGGATTTATCAGGTGTAGGACTAAGAACCATTAAACAGTTGGAGGCAGGAAAAGCAAATCCAACCTTCAAAACTTTACAAGAAATCGCAGATGTGCTTGGTTTGGAATTGGTTTTACAGGTAAAAAAACTCAATAGCATATGAGATCAGGACAGGTGTTTTTTAAAAATGAATTGGCAGGTATCCTAAATCAACTTGATAATGGAAGTTTTATTTTTCAATATGATAAGCACTGGTTAAACGACAGTAGCAAGCCAGCCATAAGTTTGACATTACCAAAAAACAAAATAGAATTTCAATCATCCACACTTTTTCCATTTTTTTTCAATTTGATTCCAGAAGGGGTTAATAAACAACTGATCTGTAGAAAAAAGCGAATAGATCGTGATGACTATTTCGGCCTCATGCTAGAGGTCGCAGGCGGTGATACGATTGGGGCGGTTAAAGTTATTAAAATCTAATGATCAAGACGGTAATAAATAGATGTCCGGGAACTTTAGCTGCAGGCTTTACAACCTACAGTAGAACTTGTAGTAAGCGTGTCTTCAATGGAAGTAAGGTAAATCATATACTACCGTATTATTCTTTGCAGTCCAATAACAATAATGAAGATTCATTTGAAGAGAATGCAAGTTGCATGTCAATTTCTGGTGTTCAAGAAAAGTTTTCACTAATTCAACTGAAAAACAAATTACGCTTAACACAAGTAGGTGAACAGGGTACACATATTTTAAAGCCCATACCAAATGTATCAAAAAACGCAGATCAAATGCCTGCGAATGAGCATTTAACCATGCAAATTGCTCATCAAGTATTTGGTATGGAAACAGCAGCGAATGCATTAATCTTTTTTGGAAATGGTGACCATGCCTACATCACCAAGCGTTTTGATGTTATACCAGGTGGTCTCAAATTGGCCCAAGAGGATTTCGCCTCTCTTGCTGGGAAGAGTCCACAAACCGATGGGACAGATTATAAATACCAGGGTAGTTATTGGGATTTATTTCAGCTAATGCGTGAAAACTTGCCAAGCTATAGAGTTGAATCGCTCAAATTATTCAAATTATTGGTATTCAATTATTTGTTTTCAAATGGAGATGCTCATTTGAAGAACTTTTCAATTATTGAAACGCCCCTAGGAGATTTCAAATTGAGTCCAGCGTACGATCTTTTAAACAGTCGCATCCATATTGAAGATATAGACTTTGCTTTAAATGAAGGGTTACTCCCGGCGAGCATGAGACGAGGGAATGTTGCAAAACAATTTCAATTGCTGGCTAATTGTGCAGGAATCCCGGAGAAACAAATGAATGCTATATTGGCATTGATGGTTTCAAAATTAGATCAAGTAAAGATACTAATAGATGCCTCATTTCTAAAAGAGCGAATTCAAAGAAGTTATTTACAATCATACCAAATGAGATTAAAGAAGCTGAAAAATGAATAGCAAAAATAGATTTTATAAAGTTTTAATTATTTTATCCTTCCCATAATCTTGCACAGTTTCTTCGGATGAGGAAATTATGACATCCATTTTTTTAAATTGAGTAACCGTTTGTATTAAATAATAATTTAATACAAACGGTTATATTTTTCGATAACTTTAAAACGTTAAGTAATTATTATATATATTTTGTAATATAGACCATTGTTAATATGTAAAATAAAAACATATTAATATGTAAAATGAGTATTGTAACAAATTGAAGGTTGAATATAGAATTTAGGAAAAGGTATATTTGCCAATATTATCATAATATTATAAATTTAATACAGCAATATATTATAATTTAAGCATGACTCTATATTATAATTTTGCTACAACAATAGATTATAATATTTAAAAGTGTACCATGGCAACTCCTTCTGAAAAACTAGCAGCATCCCTTGAGATATTAAAAGGCCTACAAGACAAAGGTAATATTGCTATAAAAAGTAGTGAGTTAACCCGAACACATAAGGAAAGGCTTTTGAAGAATGGTTTCATAAGTGAGGTATATTCTGGGTGGTATATCATTTCATCGCCAGAAAATAAACAAGGGGATAGTACTTCATGGTATAGTTCTTATTGGAAGTTTTGTGCTCAGTATTTGAATTATAAATATAAGTATCAGTGGTGTATGTCTGCTGAGCAATCATTAATGATTCATGCTGGCAATTGGACAGTCCCCAAGCAATTAATTATTAAATCACCTAAAGCAAATAACTTCAAGACCGATTTACGATTTGACACTTCTTTATTTCATATGAAGTCAAAATTTCCACTTAAGTCTGAAGTAGAAGTATTGGATGGATTAAGAATTTTTAGTTTGTCAAATGCTTTAGTGAATGCATCTTTACATGCCTATACACAAAATGCTACTGATGTTCGAACAGCATTATCGCTTGTAAAATCATCGGCTGATATTTTAAACATTTTATTAAGTGGGGGGCAATCTATCATAGCCGGCAGACTTGCCGGTGCTTTCAGGAATATTAAAAAAGGTAAGATTGCCGATGACATCATTAAAACAATGCAAGCTGCTGGTTATGATGTTCGTGAGTCAGATCCGTTTACTGATAATTTAAATATATCTTTTTCTTCAAAAGACGCATCGCCATATGAAAATCGTATAAAAATAATGTGGTCTAATTTTAGAAAAATTATAATTGATACATTTCCTGCTGCCCCGGGTGTGCCAAAAAACAAAGATAAATTTATTAACAGCGTTAAAGAGATTTATGTAACAGATGCATATCACTCTTTATCAATTGAGCGATATCAAGTAACACCTGAGTTAATTGATCGTGTAAGAAACGGAAGTTGGAATGCAAAGGATAACGATGCCGATAGTAAACAAAGAGATGCAATGGCAGCAAAAGGTTACTGGGATGCTTTTCAAATGGTAGAACAAAGTATCCGTAAAGTATTAAACGGAGAGAATGCAGGAGAGGTTTTAGATAATGATCATGGAGATTGGTATCGTGCATTATTTGGTCCAAGTGTTGTTTCAGGTTTGTTAAAACCTGCCGATTTAGCTGGCTATAGAAATCATCAGGTGTACATCACCAACTCAATGCATGTTCCTTTAAACAGAGAAGCAGTTAGAGATGCTATGCCTGTGTTGATGGAATTATTATCCCAAGAAAGCGAAGCATCGGTAAAAGCTGTATTAGGTCATTTTATTTTTGTATTTATTCATCCTTATATGGATGGGAATGGTAGAATGGGAAGATTCATCATGAATTTAATGCTTGCGTCAGGAGGTTATCCATGGACTGTGATTCCGGTTCAACAAAGAAATAAGTATATGAAATCATTAGAAGAAGCTAGTGTGGATTTAAATATTTTGCCTTTTGTAGAATTTGTAAGTCATTTGGTTAATGAAGGCATGAAAGGAAAACCGGTTGCTAACATTTAATTTTTAAAATAATCTAATTAATTCGTCCTTCTTATATTGCTCAACATGATATCATTTATTTTAGAGACTACCTTCGCACAACAAATTTCATTGATAATACATCCAATTCATTTTTCTGTGAGCTTTCGAAAGTTTCTATTTTCAATACTCCTTCTTTTACCATTCTATTCAGCTTTCTCCCAAGGCTCTACCTATTCCACTCCCGTTGGCGCTCAGGGTATTTCCGATTATCTGCGCAGGCAGGAATTAATAACCGGACAGCGAACTGCTTTTTCTCCCCTTCAACAAAATTATTGACAACAGTTTCAGCAATTGGAAAGCTTGCTGCCCTTTCCCGATAGCGTGCTTCTATTCAAAGGAAGTTTCTCGGGGAAAAATTCAACTCTTCAAATCCTTCCCGTTTCCGCAACCATTGGGTATAATACCCACCACCTCTATGGATGGAATGATGGTGCTATGATACCTGCTAAAGGATTGCAAACACTTGTTTCAGGTGGGTTTTTGTGGAAGTATGGGAAATTCTCACTACAGTTGATGCCGCAGCTATTATACGCCCCCAATCCTCATTTTGAAACATTTCCAACGGAGCATTATGAGGGTTATTGGGCTACTTATTACCGGCTTTTGAATAATATTGATATGCCCGAGCGTTTTAGCACTGTAAGGTATAAAAAACTTCTGCCCGGACAATCAGCTATTCGTTATCAGTTAGGAGCTTTTTCTGTTGGTATATCTACTGAAAACTATTGGTGGGGCCCAGGAAGATACAATGCGCTGGTTATGGGTAATAACGCTCCGGGATTTTTGCATTTCACTGCCAATACTACACGATCATTTCATACAAAAATAGGTGATTTTGAAGCACAGCTTATAGCAGGAAGATTGGAATCATCGGACATTTTACCCAGCGATACTAATAAATATTTTAACGGGGTTCGATTATACCAGCCCAAAAGAGACGAAAACTGATATCTTACAGCCGTAAACATTTCCTGTCAGCCAAAATGGATTACCGGACTCTATCTGGGTGTTGCACATGCTGCTTATCAGTATGCTTCTGAAGTATCAAAAGTAGCCGATATATTGCCACTCGCAGGAATAGTTGTTTCCAATACGCAAAAAGCGGGTAAAAAAGCAGTGTTTGGATCTTTGTATGCCAGGTATGTGTTCCCTAAAGATCATGCTGAATTTTACCTGGAATATGGGAGAAACGATCGTGCTCCTACCCTAATTAATATTTTGGCCGATGAAAATTATCCACGAGCTTTTGTGGGAGGTTTTCGAAAACTTTTTCCTCTTAAAAAGAAAGGATCCTGGGTAGAGCTTGCCTCCTAATTCACACAGACAGGGCTACCCATACCTGAACTCGTATTAACTACCAATAGCTTTTATACGCATCCCTATGTACGACAGGGCTACACAAATCTAGGTCAGGTAATGGGTGCTGGAATCGGACCGGGGAGTAATAGCCAAACCGTTGATATAAGTTGGGTGAAGGGATACCAGAAAGTTGGTATTCGGTTTGAACGCTTAGCCAGGAATATGGATTTTAATTATGCTGCTTTTACCCCGGTAAGAGATTTTACCCGACATTGGATAGATGTTTCCTCAGAAATACATGCCGACTGGCAATATCAAAATCTCCTCTTCTCCGCCCGTACCACCCTCACCCGCTCCCTCAACTACCAATGGTACGTATTCCCCGATCTGGGGTATTTTCAAAATGGCTACGATTTCCTGAATTTTACTGGTTCCCTCTCCGTAGCGTACCGATTCTAATCTTCCCTCACCATTACAGTTTTTGTTCATTTTGCCAATTTTTTGGATTTGAATCCAAATTTTGCTGCAGAATTTGTAAAAGCATATAATAATTTAAAATAAATAATTATATGTAGTTTATTAATTAATAATCTAATTAAAAAATATCATGTATTTTGTAAGTAAATTGAATGCTATGTTTCACCGTAAACAGCAATTTATTAATGCGGGCGAAGAGAGTTTATTTCTTTGGGGGGCCAGGCAGACTGGGAAAAGTACCCTATTAAAAGAGCTTTATCCGGATGCATTGTGGTTTGATTTATTGAAATCTGATGTGTTTCGTAGATATGTTAGTGAGCCGGAACAATTTCGGGAGGTGGTTTTAGCAGATACTTCTAATCGACTTGTGGTAGTGGATGAAATTCAAAAAATTCCGGCACTTTTAGATGAAGTTCATTGGCTAATGGTTAATCAGGGAAGAAGATGTATACTCAGTGGTTCTAGTGCAAGAAAGATTATTCGTTCTGGAGCCAATCTTTTGGGTGGACGAGCTTTGAGATATGAATTATTACCTTTAAGCTATTCCGAAATACCCGAATTTGATTTATTAAAAGCACTAAATAGTGGTTTGCTTCCCCGACATTATGCTTCTCAAAATCCAAAACCTCTCCTGGATGCATATGTTGGTAGTTATTTGCAGGAAGAAATTTCAGCTGAAGCCAAAATTAGAAATATGCAATCATTCACCCAATTTTTGCGGGCTGCTGCTTTCTCTAATGGAGAAATGGTTAACTTTTCTAATATCGCCTCCGATTGTGGTGTTAGTCATAGGATACACTAATCGGCAGGTTTGTTCCTTCCTTTCAAAAAAAACCCAAGCGACGTGTCATTCTATCACCCAAGTTTTTCTATTTTGATCTGGGAATTGCCGGCCACCTATTAAAGAGGGGAGAGGTTGAACCGGGCAGCGAAGCATTTGGTAATGCATTTGAACATTTTATTTATCAAGAATTATACGCCCATACCCAATATTCAGGAAAGCAGTATCCGATTGCTTATTGGAGAACTACCTCTCAAATGGAAGTTGATTTTATTCTGGGAGACCATGAAGTAGCCATTGAAGTTAAAAGTACATCCAATGTACAATCCCATCATCAGAAGGGATTAAAAGGGTTTTCGGAGGAATATTCAGTCAAAAAATTAATAGTAGTTAGCTGCGACCCCACTGAAAGAAAAATCGGTGATATTACTGTAATGCCCTGGAAGATATTTTTAGATAGGCTATGGGCAGGAGAAATATTGTAGTTCATTCTTGTCAATATTAATTACCGTTTTGAATTAGTTAAGCTGTAATAATCAATAGGTTGGTTGTTTACTTTTCTTCGAGTACTTTCAGTTTTTGTAAAATAATATTCCAATAGGCAGCTTGCATTCTTTCGCTTAAAAAGGATGCATCAATCAAGCTTTTTGCTTTTAATTTATTTTTAAAAAATCTGTCAAAAGCCTTTACAATTTGTTTGTTGTTCAAACCCAGCCCCAATCCAAATCTTTCAAAATGTTGTCGGGTAAATTTTCTTTTCTTGCCCTCCATTAGTAGCGCCAATTCTTCATGGTCTGATGGGTTAGCTAAACTTACATTCAGCAAATCATAAGCAGGAGAAAGTGACCATTTGCCTTCTTTATTTATCATAGAAAAGTTTTTTAAGTGCATATCATTATTCCCTGTTAAAAAGCAAAAAACAGTCAATTCAAAAAACTTTAATTGATCCATCAGTGTGTCTGCTGAATACGCGCGAAGTGCCTTGCCCACCCGTTCCATAGTACTCTTATACTTATCTACTGCTTCAGTAATTTGAAACATGTCGAGCATATGAATTTTTTCACCATCCGCAGTTCTGTCAATTCTTTTGGTGATATACGCTAATTCACCGGAATGAAGCCGAATTAAACTTGTAGGAACCGTTTGAATGCCAAGTGCCTCTGCAAGCTTCATAGTCAGGTGTTCATTTTCCGGCATTTCAGGATAAATGTTCGACGATGGTTTGAGAATATAATTACCCCCTAAAGCTCCTACAACGGTAAGTCTTGGATGCGCAGATTTGTTCAGTGTATCATTTATCTGTGAAAGAGAAAGTTTGGGTTGAACTCCGGGAATTACAATTCGATTGCTAACAACTTCTTTAGCCAACTCATTCATTTCACTTAATGAGTAATTGAGTGATGGGGGTTGTTTGGTTCCAAAAAAGGCCAGACTACATTTTGGATGGAAATCAAGCTGTTCTAATTCGGCCAATTCATTATAGCAGTATAAACATTTTTTACTCATTTGAGTTACTTAAAGGTTTTACACTCACAGCACCAATACAGTTTTGGCAACAGGCAAGTAATAAGCCCATGCGATCATTTGAGTTAATTTTGTAATGATTTTTCGCAACGTCTAAAAGCCAACCTTCAGGTATAAGACCTTCAAAAAATGGGAATAGGTGCTTATCGTGATAGGGGGTTTTAGAAACCGGCATGGTGAACGTTACAAACTGATTAGGATAATCTTTAACATATAGTTCGTCATATTGAAAAATAAAATGCCCTTCATCGGTCTCTGTTAGTAAACCGGCTAGTTTGTGATGGTAAAATACTTCAGCGGCTCTCATCATCCTGAATTTGAGGTTCAATATCTTTTATAGCAACAGGCGCCAGGGTATGGCCAAACATCGAAAGCACATAATTTACCTTTTCCAAATTCAAGTTGCCCTTACCCTGTTCGATTTTTCGGATTACCGTAAGCGCAACACCCGCCCTATCGGCAAACTCTTCTTGCGTTAATCCGGCTTGGTTTCGTTTTTCTTTAAGAAATGTTTTTAGTATTTTCATTATATGCAATTACAATTAATTTATTCAAAATTAATAAATTATATGTAAAATAATATAAAGTTTGTTAAGAACATTAATTATATCTAAAAGCATATAATATTTAGTTATTCAATTTGATATTTTCAATCAATAGTGAAAAAATTGGAAATAGTTACTCGATTACCTGATAAACAGGATGCGCTGGAACTGAGGTAATGGCGGTTTGGCAAAATCATAATCCCCCTTCTCATCCTTAACTACAAGCTCCCACACGCACCAATCTCAATGGTATGTTTTTCCCGATCTGGCTATTGTAAAAATGGCTACGATTTTTTGAATATTAATTGGTTTTTATCGATGGTCTATCGATTTTATTACCCCCATTTTTCTATTTGCCTGAAATTGAATACATTTTTTGATAGGTGTTAATTTTCATGAATATTGCAAGTAAGGCTTACAATATTCATGATTTTTGTAAGTGGCAAACTAAAAATGGGTGATATTACTGTATTGCCATGGAAGATTTTTTTAGATAGGCTATGGGCAGGAGAAATTGTATAGCTTAGTTTTCTTCCTTCTTCACGATGAGCATTATTGAAATACGGGGTAATATATTAAAGAAAGCCCCTCTCATATTGAATTATCAACTCATTTAGTTTTGAGAATCGTTTTAAAGCTGATTTTTTATCAAATTTTTCCGGATGAAATTTTGCACCTACATAACCTAATGTTGCTGCATATTCCTTGTGTCGAACATTTTTCAAAATCTCTTTTATCTCCTGATAACCATGTGTTCCGCCACAATCTTCGGGTGGACAGGCATTTTTGCCATTGAGTAATAAGGGGAGTACCAGATATTGTGGGTCATTTTCAATAGCCATCAATTCTATTTCATGCTCCCAGTCATCTCCATAATCATAGAGGTAGTCAATTTTCTGCCCCACTTGCTGAAAAATATCTTCCAGCATATAGTTTTTATCATCAACAGGATTCATTCCCATTTCATCATAACCGTCACTGAGGAGCAAGCGTAGGTCTCCAATGGTTAATTTTTCCACTGTAAAATGATAGAGATGAGAACATTCCCAACCCATGGCCTCTTGAATAATGTGATGCAACAAATACAGGGAACTTTCTGAAGATACTTGTACTGTTCTTTCAATCTCCGGTTGTATTTCTTTTAAGGTAATTTTGAGTGTGTATGTGGCCATATTCAAATATTTTCCATGTTCATGTAAACGAATCTTTTGAAATTTACCATCACTATTTCTTATACCCAAAAAAAGTAAACACACCTACAAATCCTCCCACACACAATATTCCTCCCAACAATAATCCCATCCACCACTTGTTTTCATTTTTCTTCAACGGCATCTCCGGCCGGTCTACTACCTGAACAGTAGGGGTTTCTTGTATGAGGGAGGTTTTACTAATTTCCAAATTCTTTACTATTTCTGCAAACACAGTACCCTGTAAATATTTATTGCGGGTACTGATTTCTGCGTCTACCTGTGGGGAGGCATAGGCAGGATTGGCATCAAGCAATCGCTGCGTGGCAGCGGCTGTTGAGTAGGTCTTATTGTCCAGCACAATCCCCAAACTATCCGCCCGCTTTTGCAGTCTTTCTATATTGGCAGTTAGCCTGCGGGTTTTGGTGTTGATGTAGAAGTCGGTAGTTACTTTTAACAGGCGCTCGCAAATTTGCTGACTAAACCATTCATCACGTGTTGTTGCTTGCAGTTGAAAAAAGCCTAATTTCTTATCCGTTTTTACAATCGTTATTTCTTTTTCTAACAGCCGCTCAATAATGGTTTGCAGCAAACTATCGGTTAACCGATTGGTTATTTCTTTTTCGGGGGTAAAATGAATTTCGGTAGCTATTTCTTTTACGGATTTCCATTTTTCGGTCAACCCATATACCTGTGCATACCGATCTGCCAACGACTCCTGGTTATTTACTGCAGAAGTTAGTAAGGCTTTCTTAAGCAGACTCCTACTTTTAAGCAGTTCCAGCACATTATCTCCGGCTAATACGCCACTACCTCCTCCGGTAAGAGAGCCTACGTCAAAGCCAAATTGTCCGGCCAGCGCAGAGGCGATGGATCCTCCCGAACTCTTTGATTCCTCTACTACAAATACTAATTTGGCGGAGTAGGTGGTTTTCTTGATTAGTGCATAGCCCGTTCCTAATAATGCACCCAATACAAATGCTACTGCCAGCCATTTCTTTCTGCTTAGGGCATATACAAAGCGTTGCCAAATTTCTTGCAGTAAGTTGATAAATGAAAAGTTGCGCTCTTCCTGATTAAAATCGGTATCCTGTATGGGCTCGTTACCTGCCATAGGGTGGGGGTTGTAAAGTAATTATTTTTGTAAAACCGCAATCAAACTAAGTATGGTAGCCAAAGAACCCACTAATGTGGATACCTCAATCACACTCAATCCTTTGCCTGCTGTTTCTGATTTTTCGGGTACAATAATTTTACTGCCCGGGGTTACTTTCGGATAGCGACGGAAAAACAGAAAATGATGAATTTTTCGGTTGATACCATTGCTGTATTGGATATACGATTTTTTCAAATTGCCTTTGTCGGTTATTCCACCTGCATCCGATATATACGATAAGAATCGCTGCGAATCGTGCCGAAGTATTTGGGGATTAAATACAGCTCCCTGCACTTCTACAAAACTTTGTTTTTTGGGAACATAGATACTATCATCTGGTTGCAACAAAAACTTCTCTCCCCCCGCAGCCGGATTTTCCGATAATACATCGGTGCCTACCCGCAGTCCTCTTCTAAATACCTGCACATCCGCCATCGCCGCAAAAGGGGATATACCGCCCGATCTTTGCAAAACTTCCTGAATGGTTTCATTTCTCTTCTCCAGGGCATAATCTCCCGCATATAACACTTCGCCCCGCACTTTTACTTTTCCCAGATTCCGGTAATTTAATAACTGAGGAACAAATACATAGTCGAGCGGTGCCAGCAGTGTTTTATTGCTGCGTGAACCGTTTGTTGTATCGTATTCCACTGTTAGTACCTGAATCAGTGAATTGGCCAGGGTATCTGCCCGGTTATTTTGTAAGCGGGAAATTTCAATTTTATGGGTGGCTGCATCGTAAGTGAATCCACCAGCTATTAAAATGGCATCTTCTAAGGTTAAGCCTTCTTTATAGGGAATGGTGATGGGTTGATTTACATTTCCGGCAATTACTACCGATGGAATATCCCGTAGGCTGTCTTTCGATAAAATGGTTAGGGAATCTTCTTTCTGCAATACAATATCTTCTTGTTTTCCACTTAGTAAATCCTGCACATGAAAAGATATTATTCTTCCCTCTGTACCCGGTAATTTTCTGGTAAGATATCCTCTTTGTAACAACGCATCCGGTCTTAACCCTTCAGCCTGCTTAATCAGTTTAGCTGCGGTTAATTGATCAGTTAGTTCATAAGTGCCCGGACGCAACACCGCACCGCTTATTATTACTCGATTGGAGTATGTAGAAAGTATTTTCCCTATCTCTACCTGATCGCCGTTTCTGGGAATAAAATAGGCATAATCTGCCGCAGTCACATCCCGTACTTTTCGCTCTTTCTCTCCCAACTGTATTACTTTGGCTGAGCCCTGCACGGCACCCGATTCGAATCCTCCTGCCCACTGAATTACATCCTGTAGGGTTTCTTTATCCTGCAATTCGTAAATCATGGGGCGTTTAACCTGGCCCATTACCGATACCCGCTTATTATACACAGGAATATGAATCACATCCTGGTCTTGTAATTTTACTTCTCCATTCATTATACCCTTTTGCATAAAAGCATAGAGGTCGATGGTTTCAATTACCTGATTGTTTCTGATTAATTGAATCTTGCGCAATGAACCATTTTCGGAGGGTCCGTTTGCTTTATACAGCACATTAAAAAAACTGGCCAGCGATGAAACCTGATAAGTGCCGGGAATCTCCGCTTCGCCCACTACCGTAACCCGAATGGTTTTAAAGTTGGTAACGGTAACCATCACCTGGGTTTTTCCAGAGCTGATGGCCGGATAGGCAACTTTCATTTTAGATTTAATCAGTCTTGTTGCCTCTTCTAAGGTTAACCCACTTACGGTTAAAGAGCCTGCGTAGGGGAGGATAATCTTTCCGTTGGCATTTACTGTAGCGTCTACACTTGCCTCATTAAAGCCGGTATAGTTAACAGCTAATTCATCATCCGGTCCCAGCCGATAGTTTTGGGGAGTGGTGATGCGCATATTCGGCTCGAAACTGATTGCGGCATTGTTAAAGAAATCGAAGCCATAATACTGACTCTTTCTTTTTAGAGCCGGAAGCTCCTTAACCCAGGAACTATCTTTTAAAAAATTGGCGGTATCTCTAATGAGGGATTGGTTGCTACCCGACTTAGACTTGCTTTGCATCATCAACAGCCGCTTCTTAAGCGAGTTCACTTCGGTAGCGGGCATACCGCGCTTTACGAGCAAACTCATGGCATCTGTCTCCGACAACCCACTTCTTTGCGCCTGTTGCCAGATTTGCAAAATCTGCTGGTCGTTCATTTGGTCAACACGCGTACTGGAGAGGTTGGTAGCATTAATCTGCTGCGCCGCCAACTGTATAGTGTGGGTGCTGCAGACCAGCGTAATCAATAAAATATTAAATAAATACCTAATTTGTAATTTCATTGCAGGAAATTGGTAGGTACAAATATCCACATTTTTCCCTATAAAATGGGGAAATCTATCTTTTTACGCCTATAAAGCGAAGGTAAAGCCAATACTGGCCATTTGGGTGGTGGTCCAGGATGCGGCCGGTAGCGTTTGCTGGCGGGTTTGGGAGTACCAACCCGTCAATTGCAGGTTATTGATCAGCTCGTAAGAACAGCGGAAGGTGATTTCTTTTCTATTAAACAGCGGGTTGAACAAAAAACCAGGCTGGGGTTGTTGAAAATACTGCTGTTCTACCGTTCCGGCACCCCCTTTTCGGATAGATTGGTAACTAAGCAAACATTTTAAACGCGGAATTGGGGTATAGCGGATAGAAGCAAAAAAGCGGTCGAAATTATTTCCCATCCAATCACCCAAACTATTCTGATAGCTGGTATACTCCTGGGCCGGAATGAGGTTATTATAAACAAAGGGATTTACCCGGGTATATTCCAGTGAAAGCGTAAGATAAGGCAACAGAAAATCAGTAACGCTTGCCCCAAATGTATAGCCCAGTTGATTGCGACTTTTGTTTTTATCGAACATCGTACTGGTTCGAATCTCATCAATAAACACAGAAGTGTACAAATGGGTATTGGGTAATTTATTTCTACTGCTTAACTGAAAAAATAGTTGTCCGTTCGACCCTGCCAGGATATTTCCATTATTAACAATATTATCGTACACCTTAAAAAAGTTAACCGGGATCAGATAACCCACATCCATTTTGTCGCTGTACACAATCGATTCCCCTGCCGTAAAACTCAGGTGCCGGTTAATTTGCAAACTAATACTATGGGTAGCCATGAATTTGGGTATGAACCGAATTCTTTCTCCTCCATACACCGTATTACCCGTACCATAGGTTCGGAATGAGTCTACCAGGTTCGAGTTCAACCACATATTTGAATAATGGAAACTCAACCAACTGAAGGGCCGATAATCTAATCGCAAATAGGGATTCGCAGGCGCTTTATCAGACAGCACGATTTTTCCAGATTGGGCATATCCCCAGGTTTGTTGATCGATACCCACACTTACCGATCCGTTTTTAAAAGCATAGCTTACACTTCCCCGAATACGGCTATAATTCTGACTGCTCCGGTTGCCGGTTTGCTTTAACACAAAGCCGGTTTCGGGGGTCCATTGGCGGGTACTGTCTAAGCCCGTTCCAGCTTCGGTAATATCGTGGTACGAAAATTGAAACCCCCATCTTTTTCTGCCATAGGCCCATACATGCACGCCGGAGCTGGACTGCAAATAATTGCTATTGGTTCCACTGAATTGCACAGCGGTAAAAATGGGTTCTGCTTGTATGAGGGCATTTGCGTTTCGGGCGGAGAAAGGTCGCCATCTTTTGTAGGTGTCTTTTTTAAAATACAAGATAGATTCTTTTAATTCCGGATGAACAGTTGTATCGGTTTCGAACCCATACTCGCGCATATAAAAAGCCCATTCTTTTTTTTCTACCGCAGAAAGTTGATTAAAATGATGTGATAAGCTATCCAAACAAGCCCCTAGATATTGCCGGCTCAGCGGTTTAATCAAATCATTGAACTGCAATAAACCCTTCTGTGCCATTCGTTCGAGGTAGGGGTTGATTTCTTTCTGCGGTGCTTCCCAAACTACCTGTGCCGAAAGTTGCGTGGGTTGGCTAAAAACGGTGACTAATAATAAAAGAATACCGGCGACGGCTTGTTTCATAATTAATAGGCATTTTGGTCTCCCCGGATAATATTAATGATGGTTTGCAGAATAATCTGACAATCCAGCCAGAAGGTCCAGCGGTGGATATAATACAAATCAAAATTAATTCTTCGCTGCATAGATCCCGGCACTTTGGTTTCTCCACGGTAACCATTTACCTGTGCCCATCCAGAAATACCTGGCTTTACCATGTGTCGCAACATGTAATTTTCAACGGTGTGCATAGATTCGAGGTTCAGCGGGGTGGGGTGGGGGCGCGGACCAACCACACTCATATTGCCCAACAATACATTCCAAAACTGGGGAAGTTCATCCATATTGGTTTTGCGTAAAAACATTCCCAAACGGGTAATACGCGGATCTTGTTTGCTGGTTTGGCGGTAAAATCCGTTTTCATCTATATCCGAGCTTTCAGATACCATAGTTCTGAACTTGTAACAAATGATTTGTTGATTGTTCAATCCCCAGCGTTCTTGTTTAAAAATTACCGGTCCGCGAGAGGTTAATTTAATGGCAAGGGCTATTAGCGGAAGTAACCACCAGCCAATGAAAATGAAAAAGCAAATAGAAAATAAAAAGTCGAAAATACTTTTTAATATTTGATTTTCTTTTTTATCCAGTGGCAATTCTCGCACATTAATAATGGGCATCAACCCGATATTATTCACTTGAATACTAGCCGTTGCATACTGATGCAGGTTGGGTATGATGCGGGCTTTGGTTGAATAAAAATCACATACTTCCACGCAAAACTGAATCTCATCGGCATTTGAGTCTGGCAGGGCAATTACCACTTCATCAATTCTTTTTTCTTTCAATAAGATGCTCAGATTATCTACCGGCCCCAGATATGCACAGCCATTCAACTTTCCCTGCTGATTATCTAAAAAGCCCAAACATTTATACCCGTAGTAATAATACTTGTTGATGGTTTCGTAAAAGTCCAAGGCTGCCGGTGTGCATCCTACAATCAACACATTATCTAATAACTTTCCTTGAAAAATGGCCGAGTGTACATTTTTCCGAACGATGTATTTGGTAAGCGTGAGCAAACTAAACAATACCAACAAGTAGTAGGGGAAAAAGTCGGGACTGAACTTGATATACTCTCTCAGAAAAAAGGAAGCGGAACTTAGTAAAATGGTAAACAGGATGATGGTGTAGATGATGAAGATGATTTCTTCGGAGTATTTATTAGAACGGCGATCGGCATATAGGCGGGTAAAGGAAGCTGCGATGTACCAGAGTGCCAATGAAATCAACGTAAAAAACAATGTATATCGGTCGGTAGAAATAATACTTTGGCCGGAATTGAATCGGGAAGCTACCAAATAAGAGATACCCACCACGGGGGCATCAATAATGTAGCGGATGATGGTATAACGATTGTAAGGTTTGGCCATGGGAACAGCAGTGCTACCTACCCTGATTCAATTCATTTAGCACTGCAAGATAAGTATTGGTTACCTCATCCCAATTGTATTTAATCCCCAAACCCTCCCGGGCAATCTCTCGAAAATGCGTGAGTTTGTCGGGCGTTGCCTCCGATTCTTGCATCAATGCTGCTATGGAATCGGCATCCGGCTGAAAAAACAGGCCGTATTTGCCCTCTGCAAGCATTTCTTGGCTAAATCGGGTGTTAATAGCCATTACCACACAACCATAGGCCAGTGCCTTTAAGAGGCTGGGATTGGTTCCGCCATAGGCATGCCCATGCAAATAAGCAAAACATTGATGATATAACTCCGCCAACAAATCAGCATCTTTTATATATCCCAAAAATATAATGTTTTCGTTCGCTTTTTCTTTTACCCGGCTTGCATAGGCATCTTTGTAGGGCACATCCCCCACAATTACCAGTTTTTTGCCGGAATTGGCTTTCAAAAATCCGTCAATAATGAGTTCTGCATGGTTATCGGGAATCAGTCTACCCACAATCAGGTAATATTCACCGGAAACCAATCCCAGTTCGGTTATTTTTTCAGGATGTTGCGAATAACGAATATTTGCGCCATATGCGATAACTGTTGAATCAGTTTGAAAAGTTTCGAGATAAATTTTTCTCATCTCCTCTGCATCGGTGATAATAACGGGGTAAAGTTTGGTTGCCAACCAAGCTGAGTAATAAAAATATTTACCGCCCAGTCCCTTCCATTTAGGTCGCTCCCATTCCATGCCATCTACATTAATGCAAGCCGGTTTTCTACAAATTTTTGCAATCAATCCCCAGGGTCCATTAGCGGCATTTACTGCTAATATTACATCGGTTTTTGTGCAACAGGCATGCACCATAGAAAAAAAAGAATGGATAAATTGACTGAGGATTTTATGTTCAATCGTGGGCACATAAATCAGGTCGATACCATTTACCTGCTTGGGATAGCTTGTAAACAAATTTTTATGACAATAGATTTTCACCCGCACGCCCCTCGCTACCAGTCGCTCGGATAGTTCCTTGGCAAAGGTTTCATATCCACTGTATACATACGGATAGCCGCGGGTTCCAATAATGGCAATCGTCATTCAATAATTTTTATCAGCTTATTTTCCCAGGCTTCTTTACTGAATTTATCCAGTACACCCAGGCGGGCTGCCAGGCCGGCTGTATTCAGCTTCTCTTTTTTCAGCCAGTTGGCTATTTTATTTGCTGCTTCTTCTGCGTTGTGGGCTGGCATAAAATCTCCAGTTATTCCTGCTTCAATCATTTCTAGGGCTCCTCCCATTTCTGTGGCAATTACCGGTTTCGCGGAAGCCATCGCTTCTAAAATTACCGTGGGAAAGGGATCGGGTAACTGGGAGGGCAATAGTAAAAGATCGATGCTTTGCATAAGGGAAGGTATATCATTTCTAAAGCCCAGTTGCTTTACCACGTCCTGTAACTGCAATTGTTGCATTTGATTATCTAATTGCGCGTAAAGATATTCATAACCCGGAAATGCATCTCCCACCATAACAAAACGAAGCTGGGGGAATCGCGGGTGAAGTAGTCCGGCTATTTCTATAAAATAATCCTGCCCCTTCCAGTAATGAACCCTGCCTACCATTCCGATTATCAGTGCATCTTCAGGAAATCCGAATGATGCTTGTATACTCGGTTGTTCTTGTAAATAAGGAGTGTAATCAATCCCATTATGCACCACTATAATTTTATTTTCCGGGATAACCAATTGCCAGGATTTTTTTACAGCCTCGGATACTACCACCACCGTTTGCGCATATTGCCGCATGATTTTACCAAGTATCCGCTTAAACCATTGAGGATTTTCGATTATCTCGTGCACATGCCAAATATGTTTTACCCGGCAGGAACTGGCAGCCAATGCACCCGCCAACACCCCCGTGGTATTGGAATAAACCAGCTCTATATTTTCTTGACGAATGATTTTTTCTAATTCTTTTTTTGCTGTTCTAATCGTAATCAAGCGGTTGATGATACCGGTTGGCGAAAAATATTTTCTTCTGAGTATACCTAACCGGATATAGATAACATCGGCACCCGCCTGCAATAGATCTGCAGATAATGGCCCGGGCTCGGACAGTGCCACCCATACCCGATGATTTCTTTTAGTTAGCAATTGAACGATTCCCAGTAAAATTTTACTGGCCCCATATTGATCGGAGGAACTATGGAGGATTAGTATATTCATGAATCGGGCAACCGCTTTTTGATGAGGCGGGCAGGCACTCCCCCCACTACACTATAGGGAGGCACATCGGTTGTTACCACACTGCCGGCAGCAACTACAGCGCCTTTTCCGATGGTTACTCCCGCTAAAATAATGCTGTTGGCAGCTATCCAGCAGTCATCTTCAATTTTTACATTTTTTCTAATTACGCCCTGACTTTTTATCGTTTGGGTTACTTCATCAAACACATGGTTTTCGGCATAGATGCTTACGCGGGGCGAGATCATAACATGATTCCCAATTTCAATGTATCCCGAACAGCCGATATAAGAGTAAGGCCCGATATTGGAGTGGTCGCCCACTTTTAATCCTTCTCCCATTTCACCCCCATATAAATTGCCGGGGCGGATGATGGCATATTTTCCGATGGTAACCCGGTTGCCAAGGATGATTTTACGGGACGAGCGGGCATTGATTTCGGCGTAATCTTCAATAATCAAATCATTTCCGGCTTCCAGGTATCCGGCATAGCGCACAGATACTTGTTTGCCTACCAATACCCATCCCTTAGCAGACCCGATAAATAATCGTTCCCACACTCCTCTGATTACAAAAGGAATCAGGCGCCATAGGGTAATCAAGCGATCACCCGTGGTCATATCTTGGCCCAATTTTTTCTGAAGCGAATGCAGCACCGTTATCTGTTTGGCGGCAAGTTACAATTAATGCCACACCTGATGAAATAGCCCCCAAATACCCGCAAAAAACCTCCCGTTTAGGCTTAATCTTGCCGATTGCCCGAATTATTGTAAAATTGCGGTTCAATTAACCCTGTAAGTACTGGCATGAAAAAGGCATTGATTTGTGGCGTTTCCGGTCAAGATGGTG
>JAPLEI010000133.1 GCA_026391195.1 Bacteroidota bacterium
CTTCAATTGACCTCCCAGCGATTCGTATTGATCGGAATCCCCCACCGCCATTACTTCGTAGGCAGCTATGGCGGCATACGCATAATTACGCGAAGCTACCATAGGTGGAAAATTATTACCCATCACTACGGTGTTCAACTCATGTACCGTTTGGCTATATAATTCGGGATTGTGCAAGTAAGCCTTATATTCATCACTGTTATTACAACTGATTAATAATAAGACTGCACAAAGACCCTGTAAAAGTCTTTTCATTAATAAAAAATGAGAGATAAAAAATGCAGTTGCGATCAGAAATTAGGCAACGCTTCGCGGAGGGGGGTCTATTTCATTTGGCCCTTCATTGGGCAGGGATGCTGAACGAAATTGATTCCAATTTACTTGAGCACCATCGCAACTAAACTGCCAAGAAAAGAGGAGATGATCTTGGGTAAAATCAGAAACATTGAATTTTATAACAGCAGTCGATCCCGTATTTTTCTTTGAAGCACTATCGTGGGAAATAAAATCACTGGCCAATTGGGCAAATGCATCCCTGGCATTTTTAATTTGGGTAGTCTGCAGGTTGGGTAAGCAAAGCAATTCCAGCGTATCCTGGTAAAAACGTCTTTTCACATAAGAATAAGTAACCCCATTAATTTCCATGCTACCTTCTACGCGATCGAATTGCTGATTACTAACACCGTAGGGTAAACTAGCGGGAACTTTAATATGTAATAGCTCCGATTCATCATATTGCTCCTGATCTAATGCCAACTGAAATTGTACTTCGGATTGAAGGGCAACCCAATGAGACAATAATCGATATCCTCCCCAATTGAACACGAGGATAGCGAGCAGTAGTATGGCAGACAGTTTTTTCAACAGCCAAAATTACTGATTATTGTTTCACAGAAAATATTTTCTTTTCCGGGCCAATCCCTTTCAGGGAAAGGCTTTTCCAGCCAGCGGGTAGTACGCATTTTATCTGGATAATTCCTTTTTCGGTAATGTCTAGCCCTCCGAATCCCATTAGAACACTTTGCAATACCCCTCCTGCCCCAGTGCCAAAATAGGGATTGGTGCCCCCCTTGGTTTCTGCAATAACCCGGAAGGGGGGTAATAGATTGGGCTGATAGGATTCTTTAAAATACCGATATGCTTTATCTGCGTCGCCCAAACGGGCATAGAGCAGAGAAAAGATGGCATGCGTCATGGCAGGGGTTCCGGCAGTTGGAATACGGGTTTCGTAATAATTCAAATCTTTCCGGATGCTTTCGGGTTGGGTTACTTCCCGTAAAGGGTAGGCCAGTAAATTTACATCTGCCTGCTTAATGCCCTCCCCTTTATAGGTTTCATGTTCGCGTGTTACGCCTCCTTCCATTTTTAAAATGGGTATATTGGCAGCCACCAACGCCCAGTCAGCATTAGCGGGCAGGCCAAGAATCGCGGCGGCTGTTGAAGCATGCTGCAATACTGCTTTGGCGGCGGCATTGGTAAATGCATTGTTGTTTACATTTTCTGCCCATTCATCGGCTGCTACCACATTATTGATATCATATCTACCTGGGCCATTTCTTTCTACCCGACTGGCCCAAAAATCAGCCGTTTCTTTTAGCAATGGCCAGCCTTTTTCTTTTAACCAATCCTTATTTTGGGTAACGCAATAATAATTCCAGGCAGCCAGGCCCACGCAGGCAGTAATATGGTGTTCAAAAGGTCCGCTCAAAGCCCATACCGGCGTTTCTTCCACGCCTGTACCGGCACTTTCCCAGGGGAACATGGCTCCTTTATAACCATGATTAAAGGCATTTCTTCGGGCTGCCGGTAGCCGCTGAAAACGATATTCCACCATACTTTTGGCCATTTCGGGTTGTAAAACCAACAGTGCAGGATACATCCATAATTCGGTGTCCCAAAATACATGTCCATTGTAGCCCAATCCGCTTAACCCCATAGGAGAGGGACTCAAATCCGTTCCTTCCCTAACAAAAGAATATAAATGGTAAAGCATACTGTGCACATCTTGTTGTGCCTGCTCATCTCCTGTAATTTCAATGTCACTTTTCCATAATTCTTCCCAGGCTTGCCGGTGCTTTTGAATAAGCCGCTCCCGCCCCTCTAATCGGGTAAATAATGTCATACGCTCCGCTTCATTCAACGGATCGTCGTGATGAGCAGAGGTAATGGAAGTTCCGGCTATAGAAAAACGGTATGTTTGCCCTGCTTCTAGCTTCTTACCGAATTTCATTAGGTGCATGTTATTATCCCACATCTCATGAATTACCCTGGGCTCTTGTCCATGCGGCTCAGGAAAAAGAAATGAGTTAGAGGCACATAGTTGTAGTTTGCCGGTTGGACTTTTAGCAGTAGAAGTTAATAGCTGAATAACTGCGTGGGGGCGGTCGATCTCATTGTAATAATTTTGTACTTCTTTTAAGGCATCCGGAGCTTCCATCACACTGGCGGCCATTAGGGAAATATTTTGGTTTGCGGTAATCGTTACATCCATCAAAACCGTAAAGGGGAGTTGCCGGAGTGCATAATAGGTATAGGTGATGGTGGCCTTATTTCCCGCCTTGAAGGTTGTTGTAAACGAAGCTTCCTTCATGTTCAGCTCCTGATTAAAATCGGTTACCCATCCAGCATCTACGCGCTTCCCATCAATATCGAGTTGCATATTCAGCAGGTTAAAGCTTCTGAGAAAATTACTTACTCTGCCCCTGCCGTATAAATCATATGCTCCGGCTAAAACCACATCTTTCACTTTAAAAGGCTCAGGGGAGCTAACAATTCCCATCATGCCATTGGCAACCGTAACCCCGTAATATCCGGAAGCGGTAATTCCTTTTGCTGAAATTTTCCAAGGATCAGGTTGGGCAGCAACCCAAAGTGAAACACAACAACCAACAAAAAAAAGCAGTAATATTCGCATAGCAATCAGTTTTAAATGTTATTGGTGAGCATCCTGTTCGGTTGGCTGAAACAAAATAAACGGAGCATTATTTCTACTAACCAATAATCCCTTTTTCCCTCCCGATAGTCCGATGGGTAAGATATCTCTTACTTCGCCTCGGATAAATAGTCCAGATTCTTTAGGAAGCAGGTATTGCCAGTTGCCATTTTTTTGTAAAAAAGTTACGCCGTAACTAGCATCCAGCCTGCCGGTTTGAGGTTTTAATCCATAAAAATTTCCGGCTAGAAAAATATCCAATGTGCCATCTGCATTCAGGTCAGTCACCACAATCCCATATACAGGAGCTACTTGTGCCTGAATCGGAAGAGGGCGGGCAGTAAATTTGCCTTTCCCGGAATTATAAAAAATGGTGGTATTGGTTTCCGTAACTGAAAGCAGTGATGCTTTTTCCAGTTCTTGTTTATTGAATATTTCTTCTATTGATTTACCGGCATAGGATTGGTATTGTAAAAATCTTTTTTTGAGGAAAGGAAGTTGAGCTTCTATTTCATCCTTTAAATAGTAGGGATACGATTTGCCATCGGGTTTATAAAAAACAGGAATAGATTCTGATTGCCCATTTTGATCGAAATCACTGGTAAATAATCGGGCAGGATGTGCGCTATCGGCTTTAATGTTTGAGTTGAGTCCAAAATTGCCCGCAATAATATCGGGTGTTCCGTTGCCGTCGATATCTGCGATCTTTAAGCAGTTCCACCATCCTGATGAATGGGGAATTTCATAGGCGAGTTGCAAAATGCGAGATGAAAAGGAAAAAACTTTCAGCGGCATCCAATCGCCGGCCAACACTAATTCAAGAGAATGGTCGCCATCTAAATCAACCCAAGCAGCATCGGTTACCATTCCCGCTTTTAGCAAGGCAGGTGCTTTGGCACTGGTTACCTCTTTGAATACGCCCTTACCCATATTTTCCAATAGTAGGCTTGCAGGAATATTGCCGTAACCACCCGGAACATTTCTGC
Source organism: Bacteroidota bacterium (assembly GCA_026391195.1). Classification (GTDB taxonomy): domain Bacteria; phylum Bacteroidota; class Bacteroidia; order Chitinophagales; family Chitinophagaceae; genus Sediminibacterium. Next base: position 3,919 of record JAPLEI010000133.1, read on the forward strand.
CCCCGATAAATAAGTCCAGGTCTCCGTCTCCATCCATATCACCGCTTTTTACACAAGAAGCCTGAATAGAAAGTAACGGCCATCCGTTAGTGGCTGCAGTAAAAATTCCCTTTCCATTATTAAGGTATAAGCGGGGTGCCAAAAATGGAGAGCCCGTTGCTACTTCATTTCCTCCCGACACTACCACCAAATCTAAATCACCATCGCCATCTGCATCTAGCAGGGTTGCTCCAGTATCTTCAAAGTAATAGTCGGCAATAAATGCTTTTTGGGGTACTTGATTAAAGCTACCATTCGATTGCTGACAAAAAAGTTTTGCCGTATCGCCTTTGGCACTTCCTACAAAAAAATCTTCCAGGCCATCTCCATTAACATCTCCCACTGCCAGTTTGGGTCCCTCAGTGGATACTAACTTAAGCAACAAACGTTCTACGTTAAAGTCTACAAAATCATTTTCAACATGGGTTCTATTGCCAGCTATAAGCTGATCCGGATATTCCGTATAAAGTGGATGAGGCTTGCTCTGAATGGGGCGCAAGATGGTAGCGTGTTGCTCAAATACAGTTACTACGGTATCCCTGCCGGGCTTAATCAGCCGCTCTGCCTTACCACCCGGCCAGGTTACCCAAATACTGTCAACCGGTTGATCACTGGAAAATCCAAATAATAAGTCGGTATGAACGCAACTTTGGAATCCCCTTACCGGCACTTGCTCTAACAGCTGCTTTTGCTTTTCCTGATATAAAGTTACCCGAGCCCCAACGCCAAATGGATTGAGCGAATCTCCCCGCAAACGTATAGTGATGTAATGTGATTTATTTTGTTCGCGCGTTTTATTTTGATATACAAATACTGGTCCATTCACATTATTGATTACTAAATCTAAATCGCCATCTAAATCTAAATCTGCATAGGCAGCACCACTGCTAAAAGACTTTTGAGTTATACCAAGTCGCGTAGACTGATCACTGAACAAACCATCCCCCTTATTTAAAAAGGCAAAATTTTGGATAGGCACAGCAGGCATTTTATTCAGGAGGTCGAGAAAATCATATCCCCCTTGCCGAACCCTGGTCAGGTTTTCTTCACTGTTAAAATAGGCCAGAAAATCTTGATCAGTTAGGTCTCTTCTAATGCCATTGCATACAAAAACATCTTTCCATCCATCGTTGTTAAAATCGAAACAAAGGGTACCCCAGCTCCATCCGGTTGCATCCATTCCAGACAATTGTGCAAGTTCACTGAACGTACCATCCTGGTTATTTATTTGTAAAGTATTGGCAGTAAATTGATGGTGTAAGCGAAGTCGGTTGCGGGCATGTTGCACATCATATCCATCAAAACGAATAGTTGTTTTTAGCCGATAATCATTCTCGGGAAGCATTTCAGCCGTAAACATATCCAGATACCCATCGTTGTTTACATCAGCCATATCGGTGCCCATTGCCCCATTGCTCATGTGCCCTATGGCTTCATCCGCTACTTCTTTAAAACGACCATTTTGCTGATTGATGTATAAATAATCGTGTTCGAAAAAATCATTGGCTACATATAGGTCTTCCCAACCGTCGTTGTTCACGTCGCCAACGGTAACCCCTAATCCAAAAGCGATTTCCGAACCATATATACCAGCTGCTTCACTCACATCCACAAATTTACCTTGTTGATTCTGATACAAACGGTCGCCATGAATGGCATCTCGAACAAAGCGGGCATCACTTTTATA
>JAPLEI010000012.1 GCA_026391195.1 Bacteroidota bacterium
GTCGCGGGTTTCTCTGTTTTTAGTCTATTTTTTAGTCTATCTAAACCGGTTTTTTCATCAAACTTTACTGGTTTTCTACTGCTACTTTGCAAAATCCAATCTCGGTTACCAGCCATTCCCACCCTTGCTTGTTTAAGAAATCTTCTAATTGTCAACCCTTTTAATACTCAATCAAAACTGTATTTCACTGATCAGGGCCTCCGGATTTCCTTTTATACGGGGTACTCAGCGTACCCATTGAAACGGAACCTTCTTGTTCCCCGTATAGTTACCGAACGGCAGAGAGGAACTGCACGGCAGGTGAGCAATATTTGAATTAATAGATTATGATTCCAAAGCGCGCAGTCTCTCGTTAGCACTCGAAGACTACACGAGGAACATTCATACATATATTTGATCCCCGTGTAGTTACCGAACAACCGAGAGGAACTGCACGGCAGGTGAGCAATATTCTCTTCGCCTGCGCGCATCATCATGCAGCCCTTTTTCATTTGCGTGGTAATCACCCACACTGCTTTAAATATAGCCCGCTGATAAGCGGGTTTTTATGGCTCCACCCCTTATTTTTGACCCATGGTACGCTCCTTTTACGATTGGTTTTATCGAAAATTGCCCATAGAAAGGCTCGAAACAGATGATGCCATCCATTTATTAAACGAAAAGGAAGCGGCTAAACTGAACAGCCTGCAAACGAAAGCCGTGTGGGCGGCGGCTATTATTGGCGCTTTGGGCGTATTGTTGCTGTATTTGCCCAAGTATATTTGGCCCCATTTGTTTTCAAAATGGCCAGTTGACCTTTTTGGACGTACTATCGAAATACCTCTACGCTTCACTTTATGGAGTGTTTTTTTAGTGATGTTAGAACTCATGCTGCTTACGTTAATGCATATTTACTGTATTCACCAAATGGCGGTGGCTACCGGTTTTCTTACCTACGAAAACAAGCCCCAAGTTTCTTTTTCTGAATTATTGCTCAATATCAGCCTAGAGAAAAAAGACAAGACAGTTTCCCGTTTTGGTATTGATCCACTGGCAGGTATGAACAAAAATGCGCTCTTCTTCTGGAACCTGCTCATTGCAGTAAAAGCCACTATCAGTAATTTGGTTTTCAAAGTATTGGTGCAAAAAATGCTGGGGCGTTATGCTTTTCAGTGGGTACAAGATTTGGCGGGTATTCCCGTATTTGCAGCCTGGAATGCTTGGGGCACTTTTCAGGTATTGCGGCAGGGACGGGTGGTAATTATGGGTCAAAACCTGGTGGAACAAGCTTTTAAGGAAATGAAGGAGGCCTGGCCAACCTTAAAAAGTCAAAACGACCTGGTGTACAATTCTTTGCAGTTTATAGCCATCAGCAAACGTGATTACCATTTCAACCATAGCATAATTACCCGTCTTTTTGTAGAGCGCTACCAACTGCAAAAGCCTGAAGCCCCTTTTAATGAAACCACTTACCTGCGTCAACTGCAACAAGCCCCCGCTGATATAAAGCAGTTGTGCAAATGGATTATTGCCCTTGGCTTTTTACTCGATGGCAGCTTGAGTAAGCGTGAGCAAAAGCGAATCGAACAATTAAATGCTATTGGGATGGCGCCGACAGACTGGAACACCATGAAAACTTGGACGAATGCTTTTATGGATGGTAAGGGTTGGGAGGGGTTGGCCTTTACGGCTTGATTACAGGTTATTGTCTCCATCATGCGCAGGGCTCAAGTGGGTTTCAAGCTTTAACGCTAATTATTTAATTCAGCAGGCACAGCCTAAATGCATTTACTTGGTAAACATTACTTGTTCTCTACTGTTAATTTACGAAAGTTGATACTGATAAGCTACCTCTTTATCGAATTTTACTTCAGTATTGGATAAGTTAATTTACTTTCGGATAGTGAAATATCCATTTGAATACCTCCTACACAAAGACTGCCTGGAATAAATACAACGGGACGATACCAAAGTTCATCGAATTTATCACTGGGAAAAACCCTACTAACTTTATCTACTGTGAAGCGAGGTTAGTAAATAATATGACAGAAAAAGGTGATTTTAGCCTAAGCAGGCTTTACGCCACATCCAATAAATTGCTTTTACCCGTAAGATATTCTTAAATAGAATATAATCTGGTTTTGAAATGATTTTTTCTAGAATCTTTTTTAGCTTGATTGTTAAATCAGAAAGGGCGATTGCTACAAAATTATTATAGTAAAATTGGATATTTAAAATCCACATTTTGCTGCATACTTTTCACTAATGTTACTTGTTACATTCAAAGGTTAAAACAAGAACTATAACACCCTTGTTGTATTTCAATACAGTCTTGTCATTTTTAAATTAATTATATTATGTGGTGGCTATATGCTTTACTATCGGCCTTATTTGCTGCAGTAACAACAATTCTTGCCAAGATTGGTATTACTGGAGTTAACTCAAATCTTGCAACCGCTATACGATCAATTATAATTCTAATTGTTTGTTGGGGAATTGTTTTAACAAGACAAGAAACAAAAGGTATTATTTCACTTACCAAACAAAACCTCATATTTTTGATATTGTCAGGCATTGCTACCGGCTTGTCATGGATATTTTATTTTAAAGCTTTACAAATTGGTAAAGTATCACAGGTGGCGACAGTTGACAAATTGAGTATTGTAATAACTATCTTTTTATCTATCATTTTTCTAGGGGAAGTATTAACAATAAAAACCGCAATTGGTGCTACTTTTATTCTAATAGGTGCAATTGTTTTAATTTTATAAATATTAAATACTACAAAATTCAAAAAGTAATCAATCATTAAATAAATTTATTGGTAGCGGAAGACCCTTCGGAGAAAGAAAAAAGGAAACATTTTATTTTTCGATGTTGATTTCAACTCCAAAGCGCATAGTTGCCTCCCCGCCCAGGCGGATCGGAAGTCTATGCAAGGAAGGAAAAATTAGGTACTGCTTGTACTTTTAAATTGTTTATACAGAATAAAGGACCCAAGAACAAGAGTAGCTGCAAGGCAGATTATTGCCCCTATTGATTTTGGGCCTGGATACATTATGACTATCCCAATAATAAAGGAAAATATGTCAGACACACCTAAGAATGTCGCGATTGGGTGAAGGATTAATGAAAGATTCCGCATATTAAATATCAAAAACCAAACATACAATAAGCTACTTACTATACTGAAAGTCCAATATCCAGACCAAAATAGCGAAGTAAAAAATAAACCTCCAAGGCCATTATTTTCATTCATCAGATCTATTAAAATTGCGATTCCAAAAATGATCACTACTATCAAGCTACACCAAATAGTATTTTTTATGAGTTTTTCCTTTTTCATAGTTTTATTTATTGATAGCTACCTGAGTTTGGATGAGCGCTTGAGCTTGGGCTGAAAGTTGCCTAAAATCCGCTAGACCCAAAAGTATAATTTTTTTCATTGTTGTCCGACTAAAGTCGGGTTTAAATTAGCTGTAACCCTTTTCTGTAAAGAGTCATAGCACAAAAATAGGCTGTTTCAATTTCGTGGGTAGTACCCCACCCTTTTCTAAGGAGAAAATGCTAGGGGTAGTCCA
>JAPLEI010000055.1 GCA_026391195.1 Bacteroidota bacterium
CTGGCCATTGCAGGTAACTTTCACCACTTTTTTGGGTGGGTTCACTTCATAGGCATCGGCCTGTCCATTATCATTCAAATCAATTTTCAAAAGGGTACGTGCCAAAGCGGGAGAAACAACCACGTAGTTGTCCCAGGTAGCACGGGTAACCGGATCGGGTAATTCCTGCAACCAAGGGTTAGCAGCACCTTGTCCGGCACCAATTCCTATTTTCTCGTAGAGAACCAATTCAATTTTATCTCCTTTTTTAGCAGCTGAAATAACAGAAACCGCAGCAGCAACTGCAGAACCGTTGAAGGCTGCCCCAGTTGCTACAGGAGTTGCCGGATTTAAAACACCATCCTGCAAAGCCTTATCCCAACCAGTTTCACCACCTAATTTGGCGGACCAATATCCTTTCAAAAAGCTTAGGTAGTCGGTAGTAGCACCAGACCATTTCAATAAGCTATCCTGCCACTGACGTGTTTTGAACAACGGATAAATGGTAGGCTGCATGAAAGAGAAATAGCCGGTTTTGGCTTCCGCATCTCCCCAGCTTTCGAGGTAGTGATGATCGGGTATTACATATTTACAAGCAACGGCAGTTTCATCTAATTTGCCGGCAAAAGAAATAGTTGTTTTTACTTTTTTCAGTGCTTCAGTAAATGCAGCAGCTTGAGGCCAGGTATAGGCGGGGTTGGCACCCTGTATTAATAAGGTTCCAACAGAGCCGGCTTTCATGTCGTCGATCAGCTTAGCCATATCGGCATCAACTCCTTTACGACCATTAAAGGTAACACCCCAGTTAATGGTTGTACCTACTGCTCCAATCGCCTGGTTGATGGCATTTACCACCAACTGTATGTTTACATCATTGCTTCCACAAACTACTAGGGCAGAGCCCTTTGCGGCAAGCAATGCTTTGGCAGCATGTTCAACTGCTTCTTTTGTTAATTTATCAGCGATTCCGGTAACTTCTTGTCCGTTGATGGCACTTAACAATGCCACTGCAACTGCACCGGTTTCGGAAGGACGGATTAAATGTTTTTCATCGGCATTAGATCCGGTTAAGCTGGCTACACTCTCAAAATGAATGTGCTTGCTCATTTCGGGCTTTTGCTCATTAAGTTTTTTTCCGGCAGCATACTGACGGGCAAATTCAACGGGAGAAAGCCATGTACCGAGGAAATCGGCCTGCAAACTCACAATTACGTTGGCTTTATCAAAATGATAAGCAGGAATTGCTTTTTTACCGAAACAAGCTTCGTTGGCTAATAACATGCCAGAATAAGAAACCCCGTCGTAGGTTACGTGGCGGCTGCCCGGATATTTAGCCAACAGTTGATTGATGGCTTCTTGAGTGGAAGGTGAAGTGAGGGTACTGGTAAGAATTACAACCGGACCAGCGATGGCTGCGGCTACTTCTTTGTCAATTGCTTCAAAAGTAGCTTCTTGACCATTGATTGATGGGTAACGTAAACGAGAAGTATCATATAAATCTAGCACAGAAGCCTGCACACGGGCGGAGGTACCGTTACCGGTGAGGGGGCTCAGATCATTTCCTTCAATTTTAATAGGGCGGCCATCACGTACTTTAGCTAACACCGAAACCACATCACCATCCTGCACATAGGTAGTAGCATAATACTTAGAAATACCGGGAACTACGTCTTCCGGCTTATTGGCAAAAGGAATGGCTTTTTTTACAGGAATTTCGCAACTAGCAGCTACGGCAGCAGCAGCGGTAGAAAAGCCGAGATATTTAAGAAAGTCTCTGCGGGGGGCTTTTGCATCCAGCAAACCCATATTTTCTTCCACTGCGGGCAAGTCTTCCCTGAATTCGTCCTTTACATCTTTGTTGTAAGCAGCAGACTGATTCAGTTCTCCGAAACTCTGCCAATGCTTTTTTTGCTCCATAATGTAAATCCCAGATCCCCGGGGGGATTGATTTAAAACCGTTACTTAATATAAATACAAGTCAGCCAACAACTCCTTCCCTTTGGAAGTAGCTATTGTTAGCATCAATAATGACATTTTTGACACTCCGTTCCGCCAATCTTCTCAACCGTTACACCCTTGGTACTATCCATCTTACCACTCTTCAAATCTTGATGGTATTTTTCGTAGATGCTGTAAAATCCATTGTCTTTAAACTGCACTTTGGTTTCACGGTGACAGTTCACACACCAGCCCATGCTAAGATTAGAGAACTGTTTCACTTCACCCATTTTCTGAATTTCACCGTGGCAGGTTTGGCATTGCACTTGTCCGGCTTTTACGTGCTGGGCATGGTTAAAATATACGTGGTCGGGCAAATTGTGGATACGAACCCATTCGATGGGCTTAGCATTGTTGGCATCCCAAGGTTTTCCTTCTACAAAACCGGCATATTTATAAAGTTTCTTGATTTCGGCGGTACCATCCACTTCTTTCCCATCTTCGGTATACATTTTTTCTCCTTTGTATTCGTTGATTGCCATATGACAATTCATACAAATATTAACGGATGGGATGGTGGCTTGTTTACCCTGGTAAACACCTATGTGGCAGTACTGACAGTTGATTTGATTTACACCGGCATGCACTTTATGGGAATAATAAATAGGTTGAACCGGTTGATAATCGGTGCTGCGACCTAGGTTCATAGCACCTCGGGTAGTAAAGTATCCTCCAATGAGGAATAAGATAATGGCAAGGAAAGCAATATTGCTTTTGTTTTTAAAGAAGGATACCGGCTTTTCTGGATCGATTCCATCTTTCTCATCCGCCATTTTTCTCAGGTTGGAGTTCACCTGTAATAAAGTAAGGGCTACTACTGCGAGGATCAGGGTAAGCACTCCGAATAATAAGGTGTTGTCGCCTTCTTCTGCAGGAGCACCAACAGGATCGCCAGCAACTGCAGGACCAGTTCCGGGGGCAGGTACCGATTTGATATATCCTAAAATTGCATCAATTTCCTTATCGGTAAACGCAGTAAACTGGTTCATGGCTACCTTGTTGTACTCATTGTACAAGTTATTCGCATAGGGATCGCCTGTTTTTAAAAAGGCAGCACTATTGCGTATCCACGAATAAAGGTTCTTTTTATTGGGCCAGCGTTCTTCTACTCCGGCCAGGGCTGGGCCTGTTAATTTTTTATGTACCTGATGGCAGGAGGCGCAATTGGTTTGGAAAAGCGTTTTTCCATCCTGCGCATTTACTGAGTTTCCGGAGAAAAAACCGGCAAATATTAAGATAGAGAAACCGAGTCGGGTAAGGCGTTTTAGAGATAGCATATGCACTAACGTGGTTCTTGGTGTGGAAAAGGATCCGTGAACGGGTGCAAAAATATGACAGGAAGCTGACAAATACGCAACGACTTAGATTTTTTTTTGTGTCTATTCCTGTTGTAATTCAGCGGATAGTACTGAAATGTTTGGATAAATCCTTAATAAATTTTTGTGAAATTTCTTTTCTGATGAAATGAATCGAGGATTATTGGTTTTTTATATGAATTTTGCCGCATGTTTACCAAACTGCAAGATAAGTGGGGCCTCAGCAGCCGAACCTTCTGGATTGTTTTTATAGCTTTCGGGTTAACCGGCACTACTACGGCATTTCTCACCCGATATGTAACACTGTGGCTGGGTATGGATGCCAACAGTGAGTGGTACTACCGCTTGGGTGTTCGCTTGTTTATGCTGCTGTTCGGTTATCAGGTGATTTTACTTACTTACGGTTTTCTGCTGGGCCAATGGGCTTTTTTCTGGAAATATGAACTGAAGCTGCTGCGTAAACTGAAAATTCTGCCCCCGGCAGCGCTCAAAACGCCGATTGCCATTTTCGCTTCCGGGGCGGGCTCGAATGCATTAAAAATTATGCAATATTTTGAGCAGCACCCTACTATTTCTGTGGACTTACTCATATGCAATAAACCGGGGGCCGCTGTTATTCATCATGCCGAAAAACAGGGTGTACCGGTTTTGCTGATTGAAAAAGACCGATTTTTCCGGGGCGATGCCTATATCCCGGTTTTACAGCAACATCGCATTTCGTTTATTGTGTTGGCAGGATTTTTATGGAAAATTCCAGCGTCGCTAATTGCCGCCTACCCAAATAAAATGCTGAATATCCATCCCGCGCTTCTTCCAAAGTTTGGCGGAAAAGGCATGTATGGCGAAAATGTGCACCAGGCCGTGCTGGATTCGGGTGAAAAAGAGAGTGGTATCTCCATACACCTCGTAAACGAACATTTTGATGAGGGAAAAGTTATTTTTCAGTCCAGCTGCCCCATCGAACCCAACGAAACACCCCACAGCTTGGCGCAAAAAGTGCACCAACTAGAACATGCCCACTACCCCCGGGTAATTGAAACGTTCGTGATAGAAAACAGCCAACCTGCTACCAATTAAGCATTTTTCGAATTTGTAATAGTTGTGCGGAGATTGTAGTAATTTTCTGTCTGCACAAAACGCTTTTCACTAATATTTCCGCC
>JAPLEI010000046.1 GCA_026391195.1 Bacteroidota bacterium
CTTCTACATTAACAGTCTCGCCTATATAATAGCTGTCTGCTGATGGACTATAAATCACATATACAAAATGCATATAATAAAATAGCCCCGAATTAATCGGGGCTATTGTGTGGTGTGGGCCGGCCCCGACGCGTCGGGGGAACCGACTCAAATGTTTTTACAATCACCTTCTTTTCGAAAACCAAAACCCCCGACATAGCTGTTGGGGGTTTTGTGGTGTGGGCCGGGATCGAACCGGCGACACAAGGATTTTCAGTCCTTTGCTCTACCGACTGAGCTACCGCACCATTCCCGCTCTCCTATGAAAGGCGAACGGGGTGCAAATATAAGGACTTGCGGGTTTATTCAGATATTATCCACCGTTTTTTTATGTTTTTATGGGTTCTGCCTAAAACTCACAACTCCTCGGCGTACGCGCAAAGGCAATCACATCGCGGATATTCGTCATGCCCGTTACAAACTGCACCATCCGCTCAAAACCCAGTCCAAAGCCCGCATGTGGCACCGTTCCATAGCGGCGCGTATCTAAATACCAACTCATTTCTTCGGCAGGGATATGCATCGTATGCATCCGGTTTTCTAACTTGCTCAGGCGCTCTTCTCGCTGGCTGCCCCCAACAATCTCCCCAATGCCCGGTGCCAGAATATCCATCGCCGCTACGGTTTCTCTTCCGGGCTCACAGCCATCATCCTGTCGCATATAAAATGCCTTAATCTTAGCAGGATAATTGGTTACTATCACCGGCCGCTTAAAATGCTTCTCCACCAAATACCGCTCATGCTCACTCTGCATATCTATGCCCCAGGCCACATCATATTTAAACTTCTTCTTTTTATAGGCAGGGCTGTCTAACAAAATCTGTATCGCTTCCGTATACGTGATGCGTTCAAAGGGATGATCCATCACAAAACGCAATTTCTCCAACAAGCCCATCTCGGCCCGCTCCTGCTGTGGTTTTTGCTTCTCTTCCTCCGCCAGTCGCTGATCTAAAAAAACCAGGTCGTCGGCATGGTGCTCCATCACATATCCTATCAAATACCGAATAAACGCTTCGGCCAAATTCATATTATCTTCTAAATCGTGAAAAGCCATCTCGGGTTCTATCATCCAGAACTCAGCCAGGTGACGGGCCGTGTTGCTGTTCTCGGCACGAAATGTAGGACCAAACGTATAGATCTCCCCAAACGCCATCGCGCCCAGCTCGCCTTCTAGTTGTCCGCTCACCGTTAGGTTCGTGCTCTTGCCAAAAAAATCTTCTGAATAATCAATCGCACCCGCTTCGGTTCTTTTCGCTGTGCCATCCATCGGCAAGGTAGTTACCCGAAAAGTTTCTCCAGCACCCTCGGCATCGCTGGCTGTTATAATAGGGGTATGTAGATATACAAATCCGCGCTCATTAAAAAACCGATGCACGGCAAATGCCAACGCATGGCGAATACGAAATACCGACCCAAATGTGTTGGTTCGAAAACGCAGGTGGGCGATTTCGCGCAAAAATTCCAGACTATGTTTTTTCGGCTGCAGCGGATATTTTTCGGCATCGCTGTCGCCCAGCACTTCGATGGTGGCGGCTTTAATTTCTATGGACTGACCCTTACCCACCGACACTACCAGCTCGCCTGTAATTTTTAGCGATGCACCCGTGGTGAGGCGGCGCAGGAGGTCGTCGGAAAAATCACCCAGCGAAGCCACCACCTGTATATTCTGATTGGTGCTGCCATCATTCAGGGCAATAAACTGATTGTTGCGAAACGTGCGCACCCAACCCATTACTGTTACCGTTTCTCCCGCCTGGCCCTTTTGCAGCAGCTCTTTAATTTTTGTACGCTGATTAAACATAATATGCTTTTTTTACTTCTGCGCTTCCCCGTTTGCCGGATTGCGCAGCAAAGATAAGCGCAAGACGCTGCCCGTACCTGCTTCGGGAGGCCCTTTCGGTGGCTTTTTTCAGGAAATTTTCTTTTTTCATCAAAATGCCCTTACCTTTGTATCATAATCAACGCCGATCGTCTTACCCGTTCACAGACCTACCGGCATCTCTTCCCACCCAATTTAAGTTTTTGATTTTACCTGTCTTACCGACCCCTCCCATCTAACTGTATAATTGTTACTTATCTCCCCCCTATAACCGATTTAAATTACTTATGTACGACATTCTGCAACTGAACGACATGCTGCTGCCCGAATTATTAGATGTAGCAGAGCAACTGAAAATTAACGGTGCCAAAAAATTAGACAAGCAGGCCCTGATTTACAAAATACTCGACGCCCAGGCCACCAGTAATGCGCCCGAAACGGCCGAGGAAAGTCGCAAAAAGCCCGCCCGCGGACGTAAGCCCGTTACCCTAAAAACTCCTCATATAACCGAAGAGGCAGAAGTGATGCAGGAGGCCCCCGCAGCCCCTGCCGCCGAAAAGCCGGGCCCCAAAAAAGGTCCGCAGAAAAAAGGCCGACCCAATCCACCCACACCCGTTGCCACTACTCCCGGAACTTCTTCGGAAGAAACGCCGGCCGATGGAAGTGCCCCCGAACAAGCCGATCAGCAAAGTGCGCAACCCGGCGAGGCCGAAACCGCTGCTCCCGCGCCCGGTGCTCCCAGCCATCACCGCCACCCCATTAAAAAAGAGCCTTTATTTAATATCGAGTTCGAAGGTGTGATTGAAGGCGAAGGTGTGTTAGAAATGATGCCCGATGGATATGGATTCCTTCGTTCTTCTGATTATCACTACCTCTCTTCCCCGGATGATGTATATGTGTCTCCTTCGCAAATCAAGTTGTTCGGCCTCAAAACCGGCGACACCGTGCAAGGAGCTGTTCGTCCACCCAAAGAAGGAGAAAAATATTTTGCGCTGCTGAAAGTTGATTATATCAATGGCAAGCGCCCCGATGAAGTTCGCGACCGCGTTCCCTTCGATTATCTTACCCCGCTATTCCCTTTCGAAAAGCTGAATCTGTTTACTACTTCTAATAATTACAGCACACGCATCATGGACCTGTTTACGCCCATTGGTAAAGGTCAGCGTGGATTGATTGTGGCGCAACCGAAAGTGGGTAAAACCATGTTGCTGAAAGAAGTGGCCAATGCCATTGCAGCCAATCACCCCGAATGTTATTTGATGGTGGTGTTGATAGATGAGCGCCCCGAAGAAGTTACCGATATGGAACGCAGTGTGCGCGCAGAAGTTATCGCATCCACTTTTGATGAACCCGCAGAAAAACACGTGAAAGTTTCTGCCGTTGCCCTGCAAAAAGCAAAGCGACTGGTAGAGTGTGGACATGATGTGGTGATTCTGCTCGACTCCATTACCCGTTTAGCCCGCGCCCACAACACCGTAGCGCCTGCTTCGGGTAAAGTATTGTCGGGTGGGGTAGAAGCCAATGCCATGCAAAAGCCCAAACAATTTTTTGGTGCAGCACGTAAAATCGAAAACGGCGGATCCCTCACCATTCTTGCAACCGCGCTGATTGAAACGGGTAGCAAAATGGATGAAGTAATTTTTGAGGAATTCAAGGGTACTGGTAATATGGAATTGCAACTCGATAGAAGACTGGCAAACAAGCGCGTGTTCCCTGCAATTGATTTGGTGGGCTCTTCTACACGGCGCGATGATTTGTTGTTGGATAAAGATGTGTTGCAGCGGATGAATATTCTGCGCCTCTATATTAATGATATGAATACGGAAGAAGCGATGAGCGAATTACTCAAGCGGATGCGCGGCACGAAAGAC
>JAPLEI010000137.1 GCA_026391195.1 Bacteroidota bacterium
CGAACAAATGCCTCCATAGCTGCATATTGCGTCATACCCAGGGCTGCATATAATTGCGCAGTATGGCCATTTCTATCTTCGGCACGCTGCCAAAATTCGCGGCTATCTGCTCCCTGAAAAGGAACCATATCTTTTTGACTCTGGTGTATAAAAATACCAAAGCGTTTTTTCATTACCTGATCTGGACTCATAGGAATAGCCATTTCAATTTCTGAAATATCCCATTCCTGCCACGCTCCTTTGTAAAGCCATACCCAACAATCATTAATCCACGGTTCACCGGCAGCTTTTAAACGACGTAAACTTTCAAAAATCACTTCCAAACATACTTTATGGGTTCCATGCGGATCGGCCAGGTCGCCGGCGCAATACACCTGATGAGGTTTAATTTTTCGCAACAATTCCATGGTAAGCTGAATATCCGCTTCCCCCATGGGATTTTTATTCACGGTACCAGTTTCGTAGAAAGGAAGGTTCATGAAATGACAATTCGTATCGGCAATACCAACATAGCGACAAGTAGCTTTGGCTTCACATCGGCGAATTAATCCTTTGATAGAGCGAATTTCAGCGGTATCCTGCTGATCTTTTTGTTTGTTGGCAATATACAAGCGGGCATCTTCTAATATTCGTCTGCTCATCTGGTTATCTATGCCAAACATTTCCTCAAAACCTACGGCAAAATCAATGAAACGAGTTACAAATTCGTCGGTAACAGCAATATTTCCGCTTGTTTGATAGGCAACATGCACTTCATTACCCTGATCATGCAAACGCATCAGGGTTCCTCCCATACTGATAATGTCGTCATCTGGATGGGGAGAAAAAATCAAGCATCTTTTTGGATTTAAATCGCAACGTTCGGGATGATCGGGAATAATTGCATTGGGTTTACCAGCAGGCCATCCAGTGATTATATTCTTCAACAAATAAAATACCTGTAAATTAATTTCATATGCATCCCCTTTCTCAACCAATAAATCGGAGAGTCCATTTTCTAAATAATCATTTACGGTTAAACTAAGCACCGATTTATTCAACTTAAGGGCAACAGAAATAACGGCTTTTTTAATCAAAGGGGGCGTCCAGTCGCAGTTTCCGGTTAGCCAGGGGCTTTTCACACGAGTTAATTCGGTAGAAGCTGCTTCGTCTATGATAAAGGTACAATCGGGGTGTTGCTGCAGTATACTGGCGGGAACCTGCTCTGTTACATCACCCTCCACCGATCGGGAAACGATAATGGCTTTTTGTCCCCAAGCCATTAATAAAATGCGTTTCGCCTGCATAATATTACTGATACCCATGGTAAGTGCCAATCGAGGTACCTTGCTAATATTTTCAAATTCGTAGGTATTGGCGATTCGGGTAGTATTCTCCAGATTCACTAAGCGGGTTTTAGAAAACTGTCCGGAACCGGGTTCGTTAAAACCGATATGTCCATTTAATCCAATTCCTAACAACTGTAAATCTACTCCACCTAAATCCACTAGCTTTTGTTCATAAGCCGCGCAGTGCTTTTTGATAGATTCTTTTGGCCAGGTACCATCTGGAATATAAATATTGGCGGGATCTATATCAATATGATTGAATAAATGCCGGTGCATAAAGCTCCAATAACTTTGATAGGCATTTTTTTCAATGGGATAATACTCGTCTAGATTAAAAGTAATTACATTTTTAAAACTCAACCCTTCTTCCCGATGCATTCTAACCAGTTCCTTGTATAAAAGTACCGGCGTGTTTCCCGTGGCCATCCCCAAAACACAGTTTTCGTTTCGAGCAGCTTTTTCACGAATTAACTGGGCAATTTCAAGGGCCACCATTTTAGAACCCTCGGTAACATTGGGGAAAATCTTTACAGGAATTTTTTCAAAAGAATCCATCATAAGTTTCGCATTATTTTTCAAAATTACTATGTCTTTGCCTTACTACCTCAAAAACACGCAACTAAAAACGCAAAAAACCGCATTATGATGATCAAATCTAAAAAAACAATGAATTAAGATACAGTAGATATCTTAATTACATTGGTAGGCAGATGTAAATCTACAGGCGTACTACCCGTATTTACTACCACCTGACCGGGCGATAGAAAGCCTCTTTCTTTTAGGATGTTAATTTGATCGATAATGATCTCGTCTAAGCTTACTTCTTCTCCATAGTAAAAGGCACGAACACCCCAACTGAGACTAAGTTGATTTACCAAGGTTTTTTCTTTAGTAAATATGTATAGGGGAGAGGAGGGTCGATAACTGCTGAGCATAAAAGCAGTATAGCCACTTTGCGTCATTCCAATTAATGCATTTGCTTCCACATCATTGGCAATTTTACAGGCGCTGTAACAAATGGCATCGCTATGAAAGGAAGGAGAGTGGGGTTGTGGACGCAAATCTTCTCCCCGATTATAGCGGTATTCTTTCTTTTCAACCTCAGAAATAATTTTGCGCATGGTTTGTACTACCAGTGCAGGATGCTGACCAGTAGCGGTTTCCCCACTCAACATAACCGCATCCGCACCTTCCAGCACCGCATTGGCAACGTCGGTAATTTCACTTCTATTGGGTTTTACCCGATCAATCATGCTCTCCATCATTTGGGTGGCCACGATAACCGGCTTGGCACGATGGATACATTTGCGAATCAGCTCTTTTTGAATCAGGGGTATTTTTTCTACTGGCAATTCAACACCCAAGTCGCCGCGGGCTACCATAATGCCATCGCTTTCTACAATAATATCCCGAATATTTACCAGCGCTTCCGGCTTTTCAATTTTGGCGATAATTTTAGTCTTGCTGTTTTGCTCTTTTAATAGTCTGCGCAAATACACAATATCATCCACGCTCCGAACAAAACTTAACGCTACCCAGTCACACTTTTGTTGAATGATAAAATCAAGATCCACTAAATCTTTCTCTGTAAGCGCAGGTAAAGAAATTTTGGTATCGGGTAGGTTAATGCCTTTTTTAGAGGATAGGATACCACCCAGGGTTACCACTACTTTCACATCACCGTTATCTTCAATGCTGATTACTTTTACTTCCAGTTTACCATCATCAATCAAAATAATATTACCTACTACCACATCACCACCCAAATTAGGGTAGGAAACATAAATTTTTTCAAGGGTACCCACACATTTCTCATTCGTAAAAGTGAGCACATCGCCTACTTTCACTTCTAAGGCATTGTTTTCAATTTCGCCCACCCGTAATTTAGGGCCTTGTAAATCTGCCAGAATTGCAATGTTATAGGGCTCCGATTTATTGATATTGCGGATATGGTCGATGATGGACTGTTTATCTTCATGACTACCATGAGAAAAATTCAACCGAAAAACATTTACACCAGCTTGAACCAACTCGAGTAACTTTTCATACGTATCGCAGGCAGGACCCACCGTGGCAACAATTTTGGTTCTATGATTCACGTGGGCAACACCTGCTTGTTTATCCATTTCTTTATGCAGGTACTTATCGAGGTTTTTAGACATACTGTAATAATTAAAATAAAGAACCGTGAGAAAAATAGCGGGATCAGCTCGCTAATATTTTTACAATTTTAAACCATTCACTGGAAATTTTCTGTTTGGCTTTAACAGCTGTATCCAGGGGAATATAATTCATTTTGTTGTTTTGAATGCCCACCATTACGTTGTGTTTACCATTTAGCAAACATTCTACGGCATGGTATCCCATACGAGATGCGATCAATCGATCGATACAGGTAGGAGAGCCTCCACGTTGAATATGCCCCAGAATACACACTTTGGTATCTGCGTTGGGTAAGCGCTGTTTGATAATTACAGCAATCTCATTAGCACCTCCAAATTCATCTCCTTCCGCTACTACAATCAGGTTCACTAGTTTCTTTCTTTTTTCTTTCTCTGTAAGCGAGGCGATTAATTCTTCAATATCAGTTTTGGTTTCAGGTATCAGAATATTTTCGGCACCGGTAGCAATACCGCTGTGTAAGGCGATATATCCGGCATCTCTACCCATCACTTCCACAATAAATAAACGGTCGTGTGCATCTGCCGTATCCCGAATTTTGTCGATAGCTTCTACCGCGGTGTTCACGGCAGTATCAAAACCAATGGTAAAATCCGTACCGGCTATATCTTTATCAATGGTGCCCGGTAATCCTATACAGGGGATATCAAATTCATTGCTGAATTTCTGTGCCCCGGTAAAACTTCCATCACCACCGATAATCACTAATCCATCGATGCCATGCTTCAATAAATTGTCGTAAGCTTTTTTTCTACCCTCAACTTCAAAAAATTCTTTGCTTCGGGCCGTTTTTAAAATGGTGCCTCCCCGCTGAATAATATTGGCTACCGAACGGGAATTCATAGGGATAATTTCATCTTCAATCATGCCATTATAACCGCGCATAATGCCAAACATTTCCATTCCATGATAAATTCCGGTTCGCACCACCGCTCTAACGGCTGCATTCATTCCCGGGGCATCCCCACCGGAGGTAAGAACGCCAATTCTGCTAACTTGCTTTGATGCCATGTGTAGTAAATATATCTAAGAATCTAAATATTAGTAAAATACAAATATCAGTTCGATCCTTTTATTCGCTTCAAAAATAAGCATTTGAAAATAAATACCCGTGGTTGTGTACAACTCTACCGGTACATTCATCATTTATTAATAATTAAACGGCTGATTTTTCAAAAGCAACCATTCAATACAACCATTCAATACAATATAATACAAACACTTGTTAGTAAAGAAACCAACTTTTGATCTATTATTAATGCCGCTTAATAAAAATGGTAACCCAGATTCAAAAAGGTGGCACTAGCGCAGATCATCCCTTTTTTATTTATTTGCAGAAGGGTTGATCGGATCTATCCCCTGTAAGGTTCCGGTAGTGGAAATAATAGCAAACCGTACAAACATATCTTCACTATACCATTTTTCTTGCCGGGTTTTTTTAATCACTTGCTGATGCGAATGCATTCGATACGCAAACTGCTTCATATGCTCCTTAGATTCCCACACACTAAAAGTTGCCTGCTTTATCCAGGGAATTTCTCCAATACCAACGGAAGTAATAAAGCCGGGAGTACTTACCATGGTAGCCGCAACCGGTTGAACATTTTTCCAAAAAGCCTTTAATTGAGATAATCGGATGGTTGCCCGTGTTAAAACGGCGATTCTGCCTGTGTAGTCTGCCCCTTCCGGTGGATATTTACCAAATACCGCTTTGCCATTCCAGGTACCATGCCCTTCGAGGGGTTGCAGGAAAATATCATATCGCTCACAGCCAAAAAACTTCCACCAACTAGTTAGAAAAGAAGGTATGCAATTTTCTATGGAAAGGGTTGTTGGATCTGTAATAATCAATACCGCCCATTGACGGATATCGGGTACAATATCAAAAGTTCCGTTTTTTCCGCAACCCATTAAACGCCAGAAAGCAATTTTTCTTTCCACCATCAGAAAAACCCGAAATATCGCCATAGAAAGAAATCCAGCCCAAAACAACCAAGGGGCATACCGTACGATAATTAACCGAGATTGCATACGAATGGATTTATTATAAGGTTATCCCAATTCATCTTCCAGTGTTAATACTTTTTCTACAACCGATTCTAATTGTTTGTTTACTTCAGCCACTTCTTTTTTAAGGGTACTGTATTCTTTTTCCAACGCAGCAAATTTTGCAGGAACCGCATAATTTTCAGGTTCACCCATAGCTGATTCTAGCTGCTGAATTCGGGATTTACTTTTTTCGAGTAAGGCTTCCAGCTCTTGCAGTTTCTTTTTTTCTCTTTGAAGTTCTTTCTGCTTTTCACGATACGCTGGTTGAGATTCCTTTTTATCAGAACTTACAGGAGTTGCTATTTTTATTTCGGCTGCTTTCTCAGCAACTGCCGTTGATTTTGCATTACCCTCGTTTTGCTTAGCCATCCGCTCATTCCAGGCAACCCATTCATGATAACCTCCTTTAAATTCTTTAATCCGATGATCAGATATTTCCCAAATTTTATTGGCCGTTTTTGAAATAAAATACCGGTCGTGACTCACTAAAATATAACTGCCTTCATATTTATTCAGGGCATCCGCCAGCAGTTCAACGGAATGCATATCCAGGTGATTGGTAGGCTCATCGAGTAATAAAAAGTTTCCTCTACTTACAATAGTTTTAGCCAAGGCTACGCGGGCTTTCTCTCCACCGCTTAATACTTTAATTCGTTTCTCTACATCATCTCCGCTAAACAAGAAAGAACCCAACAAACTACGCAATTCCAGATCATTTTTTTTACTGCCGCAATGATGCAATTCTTCTAAAATGGTATGCTGTAAATTTAAGGCTTCCAGTTGGTGCTGCGCATAAAAACTCTCTTCTACATTGTGCCCCCATTCTCTTTCCCCTTCAAATGGTTCGGCACCGGCTATTACCCGTAACAGGGTTGATTTTCCCTTTCCATTAGCGCCAATCAAAGCAATTTTATCGCCACGTTCAATTTCAGCAGTGGCTTCCTTAACAATTTCAATATTGCCAAATCGTTTAGAAATATTTTTCAATTGTACCAAAATTTTGCCGGGCACTTTTTCCAGTTGAAAGTTGATGCGCATATCTGGTCGCTCCAGTTTTACATCCTCAATCTTATCGAGTTTATCCAATCGCTTTTGCACACTTTGAGCCTGTGCTGCTTTACTGGCTTTTGCTTTAAATCGCTCGATAAATCGTTCCTGCTGCCGAATAAAATCTTGCTGATTCTCAAAAGCCTTCTGCTGCATTTCTATCCGAATGGATTTTTCTTCTTGGTACTGGTTATAATCTCCGGTATAAATATGCAGTTGCTGCTGATAGAGTTCTACAATTTTGTTTACCATCCGATTTAGAAAAAACTTATCGTGGCTTACAATTACCACACTGCCTTTATAATGCAGCAGGTATTTCTCTAACCATTCAATGGAGGGAAGATCCAAGTGATTGGTAGGTTCGTCCATCAGCAATACATCCGGTTGTTGTAAAATCATTTTCGCCAGCAATACGCGCATCCGCCAACCCCCACTAAATTCCTGATAGGGGCGAATCAGATCTGCATTACTGAATCCCAATCCATGAAGCACTTCTTCGGCTTTGTGATGAATATTATATCCATCCAGCACATCCATCTCATGCAAGGCATCGGTATACTGAATTAACAGTGCTTCATTCTCTGAATCCTGCTCCAGTTCCTTTCCCAGATTTTCAATTGCACGCTCCAGCTCCATTACCCTTTCAAAGGCACTTAGTGCTACTTGGGTGATATTATCTGCCGTATCAAAACTCAATAAATCTTGGTGCAAATAACCAATGGTGGTTTCTTTGCTTTTCTCAAGTGAGCCTTTGGAAGGAGTATATTCACCCACCAAAACTTTCAACAGAGTACTCTTACCCGTTCCGTTATAGCCCACCAGTCCAATCCGCTCACCCGGCTGAATATGCCAGGTAGCATTTTCCACAATTACACGGGCTCCAAATTCAAATGTTACATTTTGTAATCCAATCAGCATAATTTAGCACTTTTCGCGGCAAAGGTAATCAGTTCGGGCTGCTATCCAATTAACAACATTAATTATGAGAAAGGGTTTGTTCATTTTATGGGTTTTTTCGCTGGCTTCCTGCGGGCAATCTAGCTCTGATAATATTTCCAACCATACAGGAAATTCAATCATTCCAGCCGATTCGGCCCAATTATCCCAGGTGCTGGCTTCCCGAATTTTGAACCAATACCTGCAAATAAAAAACACATTGCCGGTATTGCAAGATTCCATTAAGATTCGGAAATTAGCCAGTGAAATGATTTTACTTACAGACAGTTTACAAACTGCCGCAGCACAATTACCAGAACCAATACAGGATAGTGTTTCCTCCATTGTACAAGCAATTTCCGATGAATTAACGGGGCTGCAGGCCGAAACCGATACCTATGAAATTAGGATGGCATTTCAGCTAACCGGTTTAGAAATTTTTCAACTCCTCAAATGGGTGGAATATCGCCGAGTAAGCGTGTACAAGTTTCGGGACGAAAACTCCCTATATGGCAGAGGGGCCGAATGGCTGGATATAATCCGAAATAGCCAAAATCCCTATGAAAACAACCCAAGCACCCAATCGTATCAGGTGATAGACTCGATTAAAGTACCCTAGCAGCTATTGTTTAGCAGGTTTGTATTCAATAATTACTTTGGCATTTTTCTGCTCATTGGAAGCTAGGAAAATCTCCTGCCGCTTTTTTCCTCCAGATGTTACTACCATTAAAGCAGTATTGGGGGGAATATCTCCTAAATTTTCAGCTACCACTACAATTTCGTGATAGTTTTCGTTTTTATTGCACTTGATGTGAAATGTAATCGGTGTAAAATTTAGCCGCTGATTGGAAGTAACCAATTCATTATTGTGATATACGGTAATGGTGTCGTTATCGATGGTACCATTATCATATAAATCGATTCGGATATCTTCCTGATCAGTAACAATGGTTTTAACCAGGGTATTCTCTCTTTCTAATAATACTTTAGGAACCGGCACTTTGGGCATTACCTGCTCTGTAATTTTCTTATTCGATTCAGTTGCCAATAAATCTTTAGAATTGGATTGGGTTTCACGGGGCGTTTGACTGGTAGACTCAGGTACCGAGCGGGGAGGGGATACGGTTGCTGGTAATTTAGGGGTTGGATTGGCTGCAATAGCAGAGCTGGAGCCGGGAAGGGTAGTTTTGGGTGATTCAGTGTTCTCCTTAGCCGTTGGAGGTTTGGCTGGTGCGAATTTAGCCTTTGAAAAATCTTCCTTAACAAAATCCGACTCCTTCACTCTTTCCAAGTGAATTTTTCCAGATCCACAATCCGACTTATCCTTGATGTTCAATGAAAAAAAAGTTCCTTCTAAAAATTCCATTTTTCCAATGGAAGAATAATCGAGATAGCAAGTCATTAAACAAGCTTCACTTTGTCCAGCTATTTTTAATTCAACCAATTTCGTTTCTTTTAGCAGCAGGCTCCTGTTACCTGGGGTATAGATACCGGTCATATCAGCCTTACCATAAAATACCGTGGTTTTATAAGAATAACTTACCCCTTTGATCGCATTTTTTTGTTGTAGTAATTGGATTTCGAATTTATACTTCACATCTCCAGGCATATCCCCCAATAGTGAGGTAGAGGAGTTGAAATAGCCCCTCCAGATGCCAGACATTTCTTGTGCCGGAACACATATAGAAAAACCCCATAAGCATAAAAGGGTAAAAATCCACCTCATGGTACAAATCTAATCAGCATTCTGGTTAATGGATGGTTAAAAGTGGGTAACTGGCGGCTACCCCCCTCCGCCTAGGAAAACGGTATTTCTCCCCCTGATTCGTTACTTTTGCATCGAAAATAAACGCCCAAGGCAGTATTTATGATTAATATCCAGTTTCCCGATGGGGCAGTAAGGCAGTATGAATCGGGAATTTCGGCTTTGGCCATTGCCAAGCAAATCAGTGAAGGATTAGCCAGAAAAGTGCTGGCAGCCAAAATTAATGGAGAAGTTTGGGATGCAACCCGCCCTATACATTCCGATGCCAGCCTACAGCTGCTTACCTGGAATGAAGACGACGGAAAGCAAACTTTCTGGCATTCATCTGCGCATTTGTTGGCAGAAGCAGTTGAACAAACTTTTCCCGGTGTTAAATTTTGGGTGGGACCAGCAATCGAAAGAGGCTTTTATTATGATATGGATTTGGGCGACCGGAAAATTTCGGAAGAAGATGTGAAAAGTTTGGAAAAGAAAATGAACGAACTGGCCCGCCAATCGAATCCCTATATCCGCAAAGAAATCAGCAAAACCGAAGCTGTTCAATATTTTCAGGAGAAAGGAGATGAATATAAACTCGACTTGCTAAGTAACCTCCAGGATGGTTCTATTACGTTTTATTCGCAAGGAACTTTTACTGATCTCTGCCGTGGACCCCATATTCCGGATACCGGTTTTATCAAAGCGATACATTTATCAAGCATTGCCGGAGCTTATTGGAAGGGGGATGAAAAAAATAAAATGCTTACCCGTATTTACGGCATCACTTTTCCACAGCAAAAAGAACTGGATGAATACCTGGTAATGATGGAAGAAGCCAAAAAGCGCGACCACCGTAAACTGGGTAAGGAATTGGGTATTTATACCATGAATGAGGATATTGGTCCCGGTTTAATTTTATGGATGCCCAACGGAACCGTAATTATTGAAGAACTGGAAAAGTTGGCTAAAGAAACAGAAAACGCAGCCGGATACAAAAGAGTGGTAACCCCGCATATTGCCAAGGAAAATTTATACATAACCAGCGGACATCTCCCTTATTATGCGGATAGTATGTTTCCCCCCATGCAAATGGATGGCGAAACCTATTACCTGAAAGCAATGAACTGCCCGCATCACCATAAAATATTTGATGCCGAGCCCAAAAGTTACCGCGAACTACCTTATCGCATCGCTGAATATGGAACCTGTTACCGATACGAACAAAGTGGAGAATTGTTTGGACTCATGCGGGTTCGTTGTTTGCACATGAATGATGCCCATATTTATTGCTCAAAAGAGCAGTTTAAGCAGGAGTTCAAGGCAGTAAACGACATGTACCTAAAGTATTTCAAAATTTTTGGCATTGAAAAATATGTGATGCGCCTGTCACTGCACGATCCGGAGAAATTAGGACAGAAATATATTAATGAACCAGAACTCTGGCTAGAAACGGAAGAATTGGTGCGGAATGTATTGATAGAAACCGGTGTACCCTTTGTGGAAGTGAAGGGGGAAGGTGCTTTTTACGGACCTAAAATTGATGTACA
>JAPLEI010000058.1 GCA_026391195.1 Bacteroidota bacterium
GGAAGCATAAATATAATCGCAGATATCATCCAGTGCGGTGGCCAGGTAGTGAATATCTTCCCGGTCGAAAGGCGTAATAAAATTGCGACCCAATTCCGTAAAAATCCGGTGGGTGTTTTCGTCGTTTTTATGTTCCAAGTCTTCGATCTGTGCCTGGATGGATGCGCGCTTATTTCGGTCGGGCTCACTCACCATTTCTTTCAGCTTGATTGCCATTTCCAGCACTTTTTCTGCCACGCCCTCAAATAGTTCGTAAAACACTTTGTTCTTGGGCATAAACAGATTTCCGAAGTTATTGAGGCGCATAAGAGGCAATTTTTTGTAAATGTAGGGTTAAGTATTGGTGACAGATAATGAACAGTAAAATTAATGATTGTTTAATATACTATCCGAAACGTATTCATATTAATGATCGTTAGTTTTTTGGCTATCCAAGATAAACCCAATGGTGGTACCCACTTCTTTCTTGCTTCTTACATGAATGGTTTTGCCATGGGCTTCAATAATGTGCTTACAGATGGCTAATCCTAATCCGGATCCCCCTTTATCTCGGCTTCTGCCCTGATCGGTTCGATAAAAACGCTCAAAAATTCGGGGGAGGTGCTCTTCCGAAATGCCGATGCCATCATCACTGAATTCAATCAGCACATGGCCCTCATCCATCAAATATATGCTGGCTACAATGTTTCCATCCTGTTTGCCATATTTGGTGGCATTGTCTAACAAATTACTAATTACCTGTAAAATTTTTTCCTTATCTGCATAAACGGATACGGGCGATTCGCAGCCTTTTTTAATGCTGCAGCGGATGTTTTTTGCATTGGTTTTTATGGAAAGTGCTTCAAACGCATCTTTTATCAAGTCCTGCACAATAAATGTGGTAGGGTAAAGGGGCTGTTCGCCACTTTCGAGCCTTGAAATTTCGTCTAGGTCTTCGAGCAGATTCACCATTCTTTCTACGTTGCGGGAAGTATTTTCGAGGAATCTTTTTCGAGTATCTACATCGTCCATTGCGCCTTGCAACAGGGTATCTACATATCCCTGAATGGCGAAAATGGGGGTTTTGAATTCGTGGGCGAGGTTTTGTAAAAATTCCTTCCGATAAACCTCATTGGTTTTCAGCATTTCAATTTCTGCCTTCTTTTGCTGAGCCCATTGTTCCACATCTTCGCGCACTTCATCAATTCCTTTTTGGGGCAGAATATATTTATAATAGGTTTCTTCTCTTTTCGTTGCTTTGGTTTGATAAATTACCTTATAAATCAGTTTTATTTTTCTATAAATAAATGATTCGAGTACACGGCGAACCAGCAGGTAACTTCCAATAAAAATCAATACAAATATCAGCAAGGCCATTTTCCAGCTGGGCAATATCCACCAGCTGCCTAGCCCAATGGGAACAGACAAGGCAAGGGCCGTGAAAGCAGATAACTGCTGGGGAGAAAGGTTGCTGGTAGAAAACATTGGTTCAATATCCTTCAGTAAAGGTAAGGGCAATGCGCTGGATTGGTAAGGGACTACCACTCAAACTTATACCCAACTCCCTTAACGGTAGTGATGCAGTCGGTATTTAGTTTTTGCCGGATTTTTCGGATATGTACGTCAATCGTACGGTCGCCCACAATTACTTCACTTCCCCAAACCTGCGAAAGTATTTCGTTGCGCAACAATACCCTACCCGGTTTAGAAGCCAGCAAATAGAGTAGCTCGAATTCTTTTTTGGCCAGGATAACTTCGCGTTCATCAATGGTTACCAGGTAGCTGGCAGGATCTATGGAAAAATTACCAATACGAATTCGCTTGTTTTCCTCAGGTTCTTGTTTGATGCGTCGGAAAATTGCGTTTACCCGGCTGATCAACACTTTTGGACTCACCGGCTTGGTAAGATAATCATCAGCACCGGATTCTAATCCTTTAATCTGAACGGCTTCATCGCTTAATGCGGTAAGAAAAATAATGAGGGTTTGGGTGAATTCCGGCTGGGTGCGCAGAATTTGACAAACCTCTACCCCGGTTTTCTTAGGCATCATTATGTCTAATATAATCAGGTCGGGATGGTGAAGCCGGGCTTTGTCCAGCGCCTCATTGCCATCGGAAGCTGTAAAAACTTCATAACCTTCTTTGCGTAGGTTATAAGAAATGATTTCTAATATATCCGGCTCATCATCCGCAATGAGGATTTTTTTGGCGCTATCTTCCATACCGGAGTTGGGTTTCGGCAAAACTAATTTTAATAGTCGGCATATCTCACTTTCTCTATTATTATGTTATTGTTAAGTGAATTGGGTCCCTTTCCCAATTAGCGGGTTTTTTAGTAGTAAATTTGCTGGTAACATGAGATTTTCCCGTTTCATAGGGCTTAGTTGGCTACTGCTGTTTTTCACATCGGTGCATGCGCAAACGATCAGCATGCCCCCCATCCCGCCCATGCGCCTGTTACACCATGAGCAAATTCTAAAAACGGCCCGGCAAATTGAGGAACTGCATCTTTCTACTAATAGTGCCTATCGTCCGGTAAAAGACAGCCTTCAAAATAGTGTAGAGAATTCCCGAACAATGGACCAGATTACCTATTACCGGGCCTTGATTGAAACGGATAGTAGTTTGCAAGACAATGCCCGCTATGGCTGGTTGCGAAGTTTGAAGGAATTATTGGAAGGGTACCGGAGTTCACTGATAACCCGAAAAATTGCCCCCGCGCAATGGCCTTCGTTGCTAGCCTCTTATGGGGAAGCCATGCAGGCTACCTGGCAAAACACTTCCTATCTGCCTGCTTTTTATCCCATTGAGCCCGAGTCGGGAAAATTACTCCTGCAAAATGCTGCATTAGCTGTAAATCCTGCCCGGGAAGAAGCCCGGGATTGGGTATTGTTGCAGGAAGCCAATCGCCATCCCGAAAAAATTCTGCCCTTACTCAGCAAGCAACCCAAATGCCGCTATACCGATAGTTTACTGGTAGTGGCTGCATTTCAAAATCAGGAAGCCCTATACACTTATGCGTCGGTTCCGGATGCTTTGGGCAAGCGAATCCATCAATCTACCCATCCCCTGGTAAAGCTCATTGCCTATCTTACCAAATTGCCCACGGGCAGAATGATTTTTCCCTTTATCGATGAAATTTATCATGGCCGGCTTACCATCGATTCTATCGCACCCTTTACGCACCAGGATACTACCGGTACTTATTTCAGTATGTTGGTAAGCACCCGAATGCAGTATGTAAAAAGAATGCATCAAGGCGATACCGCCATGGCAATGGATGCCTTGTATAAAAAAATTCAGCAAAAGTCGGTGGAAGATTATTTGAATGATATCAACGGATTACACGAAATCAGTAATCCCGCTATCCGTTTCCGCAAAATTAGCCGACTAACGCCCGAAGAGTTGTATTATGTAGCGGTTTCGGGGGAAGAGGAAATGTATACTTCCAGTTTTGTGCTGGGTATTTACCCCCGCATCTTTACATTATGGAAGGGAAAAACTGCCGACTCTTTATTATCGACCCTCCATTACGATCAGTATCGGAAATTCATTCGGCTTTGTGCTGCTTACAATACCTTGGACGACTGGCTGAAACGAATGGATTCAGCGGCAGCCCGCAAGATGGTGTTAGGCTTTGCCGATCATCTGGAAGAAACACCCCAATTAAGTGAAGCGGTAGATGTGGCTACTACTTATTCCAGTATTTATAATGTTCGAATCAAAGGATGGATGCTCGAAAAAGTGGAGGAACGAGCCGCACAACTTACCGCTTCGGGTTCCAAAAGAGGCGCAGCCATCTATTCAATATTGCAGCGTATATTCTATTCACTGGATACAACCCGCCACACCAAACTACTCGAGGAACTGGGTATTCGTCCGGTTGATCGATTGCCTGTTGCCAACCTAAAAGATTCTGCCGGCCGCATAATTGTGCAGCAGTTTTTTTATGGAGATAAGGGAGGCATGGAAATTTATCAAACCTTTTTAAAAAGGTTTACCAACCCCAATTGGAAAATCGTAAAGAAGCCATTCTGGACGGAAGTGCAGGCTGTTAAAGGATTACCGGTAATTATTTATTCCAATCTTCCTTTAGACGAGGTAACGGATTTAGACGAACATGCACAGGACAGTCTGATTGTTTATTTGCAGTCAAAGGGGCTGGAACCTACATTGTCTATTCATCGCGGTCACAGTTATAGTTTGCCCTCCACCATAGAAAAATTACCCTACAGCTCGCAGTTGGTATTGGTGGGCAGTTGCGGAGGATATCAGCGGCTGCATGATGTGCTGGAAAGTAGTCCGGAAGCTGCGATTATCTCCTCCAAGCAAGTGGGTACCGGACAAATCAATCAGCTATTGATTGATGTAATCTGCGAGCAATTGCGGCAGGGTAAGGATATCTATTGGCCAAGTTTGTGGAAGAAACTGGAGGGTAATTTTACTGGCAAATCCCGTGAAACGTTCCGGGATTATGTGCCGCCCTATCAAAATTTAGGGGCTTTATTTATTCAGGCCTACCGGCGCGCACTGGAGCCGGGTGCTGTAATTAATCCCTGATTATTGCAAATGAGGGTTATTCGTTTTTTCATGCCCAATGGTTGTTGGCATTCCGTGTCCGGGATAAACAGCAGCCGTATCGGGCAATTTCCATAATTTTTCGCGGATGCTGCTCAGCAGCACTTCATGACTTGCGCCTGGCAAATCTGTACGGCCGATGCTTTCTCTAAACAATACATCCCCGGCAATCAATATTTGTTGTGCCTCACAGTAGAAACAGATGCTGGCAGGAGAGTGACCGGGTGTTTCAATAACCAGCAGTTCGTCGCTGCCCAGCGCAATTCGATCGCCTTCTTTTAAAAAATGCAAGGGTCCATCATAATTCGTAAAGGGCAATCCCCAGTTTTCTCCGGATATGGGGGCTTTTTCGAGCATAATTTTTTCGCCGGCATGAATATGTAGTTCCAGCCCATAGGTTTGATGTACCCACCTGTTTCCGAAAACATGATCGAGGTGGCAATGGGTATTCAACAGCAAAGTGGGTTGAAGGCCTTCAGATTGGATATAATTATTTAACATTTCCTCCTCAGCACTAAAATAACATCCCGGGTCAATAATAATAGCCTGCCGTTGTTCATTAAACAAAACATAGGTGTTTTCGCGAATAGGACTAAAAGTAAATACCTTAAGGGTTAACATATTGGTAATTTTGGCTTCTTTTGCCGTTTATTGATTAATTTTAAAATACTAAAGTTCAGATATGCGGTTCAAATGGGCGGATATAGGTTGGTTGGCCATTCTTTTATTACCTGTGATAGCTATGGCACAGGTAAATGGCGTTGAATTTGGCAAAAATAGGGTACAACATAAGAAGTTCACTTGGAAGTTTTTCCAATCACCCAATTTCAATACCTATGTGAATCAGGGGGGAGTAGAACTGGGCAAATTTGCTGCACAAGTAGCGGAGGAAGAACTGCCCGGCATTGAAAGTTTTGTAGAATATTCACTGCAACGACGCGCAAACATTGTTATTTATAATAATTACAACGATTACAAGAGCAGCAATATAGGGTTGGGTACCGACTGGCAAAGTGCCGGCGGGGTAACCCGACTGGTTAACAATAAGTTGGTTTTATATTTTGATGGCAACCACGCTAATTTCCGGCGACAAATACGCGAGGGTATTGCTAAAATATTAACCGATAACTTGTTGTTTGGAGAAGATATTGGTGAATTT
The DNA here is from genome assembly GCA_026391195.1 of Bacteroidota bacterium. GTDB lineage: Bacteria > Bacteroidota > Bacteroidia > Chitinophagales > Chitinophagaceae > Sediminibacterium. The sequence goes on from JAPLEI010000058.1 coordinate 5,717, forward strand.
GCCAGCAACCAGGCTTTACTCGATTTACCCAAATGGCTGATAGATGGATATGTAGGCTATGCGGGTGAGCCTTGGAGTACATTGCTGGATGATGAATTAAAAAGTGCCTTATTAAGTGGTCGGTATAATTCTTTTTATCAGTTTGCTTTTGAAGAGCCGCAATTGGCCGGACATGCATTCTGGAGATATATTGCCGAAAAATACCGGAAAGACAATGTTACCTATCTGCTGTATTTAGCGCGGATTTACAAAAATCTTAATAATGCCTGTTTGCGGGTTTGTAAGAAGAAGTTTAAGGAAGTGCTGAAAGATTTTATGCAGTTTGAGCAGGAGCGGTATTCAAAGGATATTACCCGTAGACGCAATCAGCCCAAGGGTTCTGTAGTAGTTACGGAAGATATTTCCCGCAAAGATTATTTTCGTTTTCAGGCCAATCCCAATCCCAAAAGTTCTACGTATGCCGTGGTTGAATTTGATAACGGACAATACGCCGTAAAACTGCACGAAAACTTTTACGATGCCCGCACGCTGTTGAAACTTGGGTATAAAACCTATCAGGGCGATATCAATCCCAACTACCCCATTTTGGCGTGGGATGGTAAGGGAAGTCGCTTACTGGTAATCTATTGGGAGAAAGGTAAGCTGAACATGTTTGTGTACGATAATATTGCCAAGTATAAGCGCTACAAACAATCTATCAGTGGGGTAGATCAAATATTGGATGCCTCTTTTATGTTAGATGCCAATACCCTTGTAATGAGTGCGGTAAAAAATGGACATACCGATATTTATACCTACAAAATTGAAGAGAACCGGCTCACACAAATTACCGATGATGTGTATGATGATCTTGATCCTGCTTTGGTAGCTTTTCCAAATAAGGTAGGAATTGTTTTTTCATCAAACCGGCCGAGTGGGGGTGCACGTGGCAGCGATACGGCTCTACCTAGCCGCTATCCCTTTAATATATTTTTTACAGATGTGTTGAATGATGGAAAGGCCAAGCAGATTACGCAGTTAACTCGGGTTAAGTATGGGTCGGCTCGTTATCCCATGCAGTATAATACCAATCACTTCACTTTTGTGTCGGATGAAAATGGAATTGCCAATCGCTGGGCGGGATTTTTTTCAACGCAACGAAGTGGATTGGACACACTGATTTACGTAGGAGAAGAAGTGCTTCACAATCCAACACCCAAGGAAATTGATTCAACCCTTCGTGCCTGGCAGCTTCCCAAGCCGGATAGCATTAGTTTTTATCAGGTGTATAACGACTCTACCTATACCTTCCCGATTACCAATTATCAAAGCAGTTTGTCGGAAACCCGGATTGCTGGTAATAATGGACAAGTAAGTGAAGTGCGCAGAGAGGGGGATTATAAGTTTTTATATAAGTTGAAAGTAGACGAACAAACCTTGCAAAAAAGGAATATAGCTACCCGACCTACCGAATATATGAAGAAGGTAGTTGCTGAAAATAAGGCACAAACTGGTAAGGCCCAGGTGTATTTGAATAAGCAACCAGCAGATACTGGAAAAAAAGTTGCCGACTTTTTTCAAAATGAATTTGCCAATGAAAAGCCTGATACCAGTTCGTTGGTGCGACAGAAAAATGAGGAGGCAGAAAAGGTATCGGCGTTGAGTAAATCTAAATTATTTGATTACCGGCTCAAATTCAGCTCCGATTTTGTTCAAAGTGGCATAACCAATACCATCCTGATAAATCGCTATCAGCCATATGGGGGCGGGTATGGACCTATTCAGTTGAATAATGGTGCCAACCTGAACTTTGCCTTTAAGGTTGGGGTGAGTGATTTGATGGAGGATGTGCGCTTTATTGGTGGATTTCGTTTTGGCACGAATCTTTCTGATAAGGATGTGTTGATGTCGTTTCAAAATAACCGGAAACGGCTCGATTGGGGCGTTACCTATTACAGAAGCAATGTGTCGAATTTTTACAATACCTCGTTCAATACGATGTTGTATACGAATCTGTATCAGTTTAATGTTTCCTATCCATTTGATGAGATAAGAAGTTTACGCGCTACAATTGGGTTAAGAAGTGACCGGGGTGTATTGCGGCCCTATGATAATGCATCCGGCTATCCCGATCCTAATGCCTTAGCATACAGAGATACGGTTTCTAAATTTATAGTATCCCGATTGGAATATGTTCATGACAACACGATTAATCCTACCCAAAATATCTGGAAAGGGTTACGATATAAAGTTTATCTGGATGTGAACATGCCAACTTTTAAATCGGCGTTGAATAATGGAAAAGCCACTTTGAATGTAGGGTTTGATGGCCGTTATTACAAGAAACTATATCGCAATTTTATTTGGGCAGGCCGAGCTGCTGCCGACTTTTCGTGGGGTGAGCAGAAAATCGTTTACTTCCTCGGAGGAACCGATGGATGGTTAGGGCCACAGTTTAACAACAATCCGCCAGCCCCCGACCAGAGCTATGCTTTTCAGTCGCTTGCCTTGAATATGCGCGGATATAATCAGAATGTGGCCAACGGAAACAATGCATTTGTAATTAACAGTGAATTCCGCTTCCCACTTTTCTCAACCTTAATTAATCGACCCATCAATAATGCATTCATCCGCAATTTTCAGGTTGTACAATTCATAGACTTAGGAACTGCCTGGAATGGAAAATATAATGGAATCACCCGGCCCGGAGAATACTATTCCAGTCCTAATACCCCGGTAGCTGTTCGCATTGATGCAGGCGGTTTGGGACCCTTTGCTGGCGGCTATGGATTTGGGTTGCGCAGTACTTTGCTGGGCTATTTTTTACGCGTAGATGCTGGATGGCCTATGAAAGGGGTATTTAAGGGCAAACCTGTTTGGTATTTTTCATTAGGGTTCGACTTTTAACAGCCCCTACTATTATTTTTCTTCTGGCAATTGGGGTTCTCTTAATTGAACCGGGTTGGTTTTTTTCCGTAATCGCATATTCAGCATTTCTACTGAAAAAGAAAAGGCCATGGAAAAATATACATAGTTTTTCAGGTTGAGTCCATGTGCTTTTTCCGGATCCCATCCTTCTACCAGCAATACAAAGCCAATCATTACCAAAAAGGATAATGCCAACATTTTGAGTGTGGGATGTTTATGAATGAATGCCGAGATGCGGGCACTGAATAGGAACATTACTATCATCGCCACTACAACAGCTGCAATCATAATTTCCAGTCTTTTTGCGGTACCTCCCGCTGTTATGATACTATCGAAACTGAATACCATATCAATTAAAATGATTTGCATCATTGCCTGCGAAAAGCCGATTTTGGCGGCCGATTGGCCCGACTGCGCAAGTTCTTCTCCTTCCAGCTTATGGTGAATTTCTTTTACAGTTTTATAAATTAAAAAAAGGCCCCCTGCCAGCATAATTAAACTGGCGAGGTCGAATGACTTGTTCGCAATGGTAAACACGGGCTTGCCTTTTTGCTGTAGTAACCAGCTGAGGGCGAATAACAGTCCGGTTCTTGTGATAATTCCACCAATCATCCAGTAGGTTCGGGCTTTTTGCTGATATTTTTGGGCCAGCCGGTTCATGATAATGCTTACGAAAATCACATTATCAATACCCAGTACTACTTCTAGTATAACTAATATGATAAAACTAATCAGATGTTCGGAGGTAAAAAGTGATTCCATTTTTTATAGGTGCTTTGAGGTGTGTATCGATTTTCCAATCTGTTTTATAAGGGCGGGTCCCCGGTAAATAAAACCGGTCCATATCTGAATTAAATCTGCTCCTGCCCGAAGGCGATCCGCTCCATCTTCTCCACTCATAATGCCTCCGCTAGAGATAATGGGCAACGAATTTCCTGCCTGCTGCCGCAAATAGCGCAACACTTCCGTTGCCATTGGGCGAAGTGGTTTTCCACTCAATCCCCCCATACCAATTGAGCTTAATTTTTTTTCGGATGCTAATGAAAGGTGGTCTCTTCCGATGGTTGTATTGGTAGCCACTAACCCATCCAACGGTACTTGCTGAGCGAGTTCAAGAATATCGTTTAATTGATCTGGGGTTAAATCCGGTGCAATTTTCAGCCACAAAGGTTTAGGCTGCGATTGGCCCTGGTTATAGTTTTGCAGGGTGCTGGTTATTTTATAAAGAGCTTCTTTATCCTGCAAAGCCCGAAGTCCCGGTGTATTTGGCGAACTTACATTTACCACAAAATAATCGGCTTCGGGATGCAGGTGCTGATATACTTTGAGGTAGTCTTTCCAAGCATCTTCATTGGGGGTTATTTTGTTTTTGCCAATATTTCCTCCAACAATCATTCGATTTCCCCTGGTAGTAGCTTCTCGGTTTTTCCATTCCGCCAGTCTTCTTTTCACTACTTCCATCCCATCATTATTAAAACCCATTCGGTTGATGAGGGCTTCATCTGCCGGCAGTCGGAATAACCGGGGTTGTTCATTTCCTTGCTGCCCCAATGGGGTAACGGTTCCTATTTCAACAAAACCAAATCCGAGTGCTTTTAATGAGGGTAGGTAATGTGCATTTTTGTCGAAGCCGGCCCCCAAACCAACCGGATTGGGAAATGTTATGCCGGCAACCGTTTTTGAAGTAGGGTGGGGGTATTGGAAGCAATGCGAAAGAATCGATTCCCCTCCCGGTAGGGAACAGGTAAGTGAAAGACATTGCATAGAAAAATGATGCGCCCGTTCCGGTGGTAACGCGAAAAGGATAGAGCGGAGTAACGGGTAAAGCATGGGGCAAATATAATCATTCCTTTTTCCCTTGCTTCCCGGGAGCCCAAGAATAATAGTTGCATAAACAACTTTTATAAAAAATCATTACTTTTGGGGTAGAAAATTGAATACTATGCAGGAGGCGTATATAGTGGCCGGTTTTAGAACCGCAGTTACAAAAAGTAAAAAAGGAGGGTTCCGTTTTTTTCGTCCCGATGATCTTGCGGTGGAAGTAATCAGGGGATTGGTAGCAACCCTACCTGGTTTAGACCCCAATGAGGTAGATGATGTGATTGTAGGCAATGCGGTTCCGGAGGCGGAGCAAGGCTTACAGTTTGGCCGAATCATTGCGGCGCGTGCTTTAGGGGAAGCGGTAGCCGGTATAACTATCAACCGCTATTGTGCGAGTGGATTGGAAAGTATTGCCATGGCTACTGCAAAAATCCGATCTGGGATGGCGGAATGCATTATTGCCGGAGGAACGGAAAGTATGAGTATGGTGCCCACAGCCGGTTGGAAAACAGTGCCTTCTTATGCCATTGCAAAAGATGAGCCCGATTATTATTTAAATATGGGTCTTACAGCAGAGGCAGTGGCAAACGAATATTCAATTAACCGGGAAGACCAGGATGTATTTGCATTTCAATCGCATCAAAAAGCGATGAAAGCCATCCAGGATGGGCATTTCAAATCTGGAATTATCCCAATTACGGTGGAAGAGGTATATGTAAATGAAAAGGGAAAGAAGGCCACTCGTTCGTATGTTGTTGATACCGATGAGGGAGTAAGAGCAGATACTACAGTGGAAGCATTGGCTAAATTAAAACCTGCTTTTGCAATTGGGGGATCAGTTACTGCTGGCAATTCATCTCAAACCAGTGATGGTGCGGCATTTGCAGTGGTAATGAGTGAGCGCATGGTAAACCGACTGGGATTAAAACCGATCGGTCGCCTGGTGAATTGTGCTTCTGCCGGTGTGCCTCCCCGGATTATGGGTATTGGACCGATAGCGGCTATACCCAAGGTATTAAAGCAGGCAGGCATGACGATGAATCAAATAGATTTGTTGGAGCTGAATGAGGCATTTGCTGCTCAGGCACTTGCGGTTATCAGAAAACTGGAGCTGAATCCCGAAATCATCAACATAAATGGCGGTGCCATTGCATTAGGTCATCCCCTTGGATGCACAGGTTGTAAGCTAACTATTCAGTTGTTACAAGATATGAAGCGCTTGCATAAAAAATACGGCATGGTAAGCGCCTGTGTAGGTGGCGGTCAGGGGATTGCCGGCATCATTGAGTATATCGAATAATTTGGCAAAAGGGCGTTACCCCGAAAGATGATGAATATCATTTTTTTGGATGTGTGCGGGCACTATTTTTGAACAAATAATTTGTTATGCAAAACATACTTGTGCCCGTAGATTTTTCCGAAACCAGTCACCACGCAGCCTTGTACGCTTTAAAGCTGGCCGAACAACTGCATGCGCAGAAAGTAATTTTATACCATGCTTATCAGGCACCCCTTACGGTTGATTCGCCGGTGCCCGCTGTACAATTGTTTGATGAGGTTCAGCTAAAAAAGGATAGTACAGCAGCCTTACAAAGGTTTAGAAGTAAGCTGGAGGGAGCCTGTCCTTCGGGTTGTTTTTTAGAAACATACAATGAATATTCTTTGTTGATTAATGGCGTAGATGAGGTATGCCAGTTAACCAATTGTAAGATGGTTGTGATGGGTATAACGGGAGGGGGAGCCATCTCGGAAAAATTAATTGGCAGCAATACGGGATCCGTAGCCCGCAACTCAATGGTTCCGGTGATCATTGTTCCTGCGGATGTAACATTCAAGCCGCATAAAAAAATAGTTTTATTAACCGACTATACTCATACAGATGAGAATGTGCCTATCAATAAAATTCATTGGTTTTTAGATCAAACCCACGCCGAATTAATGGTGTTGCATATTGAAAAAGATGCTTCCGTTACGCAGTCATTGCAGGAAATCGTATTGTTAAAAGATCATAAGCCTACCTATCATGTGGTGCACCATACCAGTTTTACAGAGGGCGTTAATGATTTTATTAAAAAACACGAGGCGGATATGGTAATCATACTTCCCAAAAGCCATGGCTTGTTTACCAGTTTGTTTACTACCAGCCATACCACCCGTTTGGCATTTCATAGTAGCATTCCGGTATTGGCTATTCACGAGTAACTTGTAGGCAAATACAGTACTATTTCAAACATTTATTATGCAAAATATTTTGGTTCCTGTGGATTTTTCTCCTACTTCCCGAAATGCGGCTCTGTATGCTGCGGGGTTGGCCGAACAGATAGGCAGTAGTAAGTTGGTTTTGTACAATGCATTTCAAACCATCTTGTCGAATTTTCATGCGAATCCCGATGGGGAAGGGTTGGATGAGGAGGAATTGCGGCCTTTACAAGAAGACGCAATGTATGCTTTGAAGTTGGATATGCTTAGCTCCACACCTGCCAATATTCGAATTGAATCGCATTGCGTATATGAAGTTTTTCACGATGAGTTAACGGAGATTTGCAAAAGAACCAACACGCAATGGGTGGTAATGGGAATTTTCGGAGGGGGTAAGTTAAAAGAAAAGCTGATTGGAAGTCATGCCCTCAAAGTTGCCCGCAATTCTGCCAATCAGGTAATCATTGTTCCACCAAATGCTCGTTTTTCAGCAATTCGCAAAGTGATGTTGTTAACCGATTATGATCATGTGGATGAAACCACTCCTTTCGATGTGATTCATCAGTTGATCATACATACGCAGGCTACTTTAGATGTAGTGCATATAGAAGCAGACCCCGACTCCAAAGAACGCCATACCGCCATTATTCAACATGAAAATGCGGTAATGCACCAGCATTTATTACCCTATTTCCCAAAATATTTTACGGTGTATAATCCTTCATTTGAACAGGCAATTCAAGACATTACCCGAGAAAGAGCAATTGATTTGATTATTATTATACCTAAAAAAATCGGATTTATCGATAGATTGCTCAATGTGAGTCATACTGATTTACTGGCCTTTCATAGTCATGTTCCATTATTGGTGGCCCATAAATAAGGGACCGGAATAATCAGCTGAGATATTTTCCTACGATGGGTACCCTTCTGCCTACGCCAAATGCTTTGGGGGAAATGCGTATGATGGGACAAAACTGATTTCGCTTGTATTCGTTCGTGTTTACCATTTTCAGCGTACGGTTTACAAGTGCAGGGTCGAAGCCCATTTGTTTAATTTCTTCGGGGCCGTTTCTTTTTTCTATATACTGATAAAGAATTTGATCGAGCAGCGCATAATCGGGCAGACTGTCGCTGTCTTTTTGTCCGGGTCGTAATTCGGCACTGGGGGCTTTTTCAATAATATTTCTGGGAATGATTTCTTTATCCCGGTTGATATAATGGGCCAACGTATACACTTGCAATTTATAGCAATCGCCCAGAACGCTCAGGCCACCTGCCATATCACCGTACAGCGTTCCATATCCGGTAGCCAGTTCGCTTTTGTTAGAGGTGTTCAGTAAGATATAACCGAATTTATTGGCGATAGCCATCAGCAGGTTACCGCGGCTTCTACTTTGCATATTTTCTTCTGCCAGCGAAAAAGGTAAGTCGCCAAATAGTGGCTGCACGGTTTGTAACATGGCAGTATACACTTGATGGATGGGTACTATATCATAGGGGTTTTGTAGATGCGTACTGA
>JAPLEI010000008.1:0-37775 GCA_026391195.1 Bacteroidota bacterium
AAAAAAAATACAGGTCTGGCTGCCCCTTTTATTTGCTTTGGTGATGAGTGCCGGAATGTACATAGGGTATCAGTTGCGCGATAAAACCGGTAATACCGGCAGCATGGGTTCCCGTTCTACTTCTGCCTTGCCAGAATTGATGAAATTAATTCGGGAAAAATATGTAGATCCGGTTTCAGCTGATAGCATTGATCAGCTGGTGAGCAATGAATTATTAAGTCACCTCGACCCCCATTCGGTTTGGTTAAATCGCAGCGCATTACAAGAGGCAGAAGAAGAAATGAATGAGTCGTTTAAAGGTATTGGCGTTGAGTTTCAAATGATTCAGGATACTGTAAATGTAATTTCCCTCATACCCAAAGCGCCCGCTGAAGAGGCCGGTTTGCAGATAGGTGATCAGTTGCTTCGGGTGAATGATTCCATTCAGCTTTCGGGTAAAAAACTTGCAGTTGCTGAAGTACGTAAATTATTGCGGGAGCAACCAGCAGTAAAATTGAAACTAACCTATTTGCGCAATCATCAGCTGCGGGATGTTTCTTTTAATCGGGGAAATGTGCCCCTTCCTTCTGTGGATGCCGCTTTTATGCTAACCCCGCAAACCGGTTATTTGCACCTGAATAAATTTGCCAATCGTTCGTACGAAGAATTTATGCAGCAGATGGAAGGATTGCAGAAAAAGGGGATGCAGCAGCTGGTATTGGATTTGCGGGGTAATGGAGGTGGTTTGATGAAGGAAGCCATTGATATTGCCGACGAATTTTTGTCGAACGACAAATTGATTGTATATACCATGGGCGAGCATGTTCCTCGTAACAATTATTTCGCCAAGCGGGATGGTATTTTTGAAAAAGGACAACTGGTGGTATTGATTGATGAATCTTCTGCATCGGCTTCTGAAGTATTGGCGGGTGCGCTACAAGACTGGGACCGGGCTACCCTGATTGGCCGTAGAAGTTTTGGGAAGGGATTGGTGCAACAGCAGTTTTCATTATCTGGAGGCACGGCTGTTCGGCTTACTACTGCTCGCTACTATACCCCCTTGGGCCGAAACATACAAAAACCCTATCAAACAGATAAAGCAACCTATCAGGAAGAAATTATGCATCGGATACTGAAATCCCCCAATGATAAGGAGGATACATCTTATCGTAAGGGTAAAGTATATACTACCCCGGCCGGACACAAAGTGTATGGGGGTGGGGGTATTCAACCCGATATGGTTGAGCTTTGGGATAGTACCGAATTAAGTTCCGCCATCATGGAATTATTGTACAAGAATACCCTGAATATATTCACCTATCAATATTACCTGCAGCATAAACAGGCATTAGATACCCTCAGTTCTCCCAAACAAATCAACACCTATTTTCAGTCGGAAGACTCATTTTGGAATCAGTTAACGGCTGCGGCAACAAGGGATAGTATTTCCCTATCCGGAATAACGCCCCCTCAGAAAAAGTTTGTTTTACAGCGGGCGAAGATGTTATTGGCCCGGCAACTATTTCGGCAGCCCGGTTATTACGAAGTGGGGGCACAGTATGATGAGGCGGTTAGAAAAGCGTTGGAAATTTTAAAATAAAATACCCAATAACTGCAATCAGTTTATTCTTAATTTAGCCAAAACTTTGCCATATGAATCTCTTCAGATCAGGGATAACGCTATTGCTGTGTTTATCCAGTATTATTTCAATAGCCAACGACACTACCCTAGCCATTATTCCAGAGCCTTTATCGGTAATTCAGGGAAAAGGAAGTTATATTTTGCCTGCTGCTATAACCATTGCTGCCCCGGCTACCGAAGAAGCAGGATGGGTGGTAAGTACCCTCAAATCGCAACTGGCTAATGCTACCGGCAAAAATATTTCGGCAGGAACTGCTGCATCAGCAACCATTACCCTGCAAACCGTCTCCGGAGAAGCGGCCACATTGGGTACGGAGGGGTATCGCCTTTCTGTAAATGCCAAAGGGATTGTTATATCCGCTGCCTCGCCTGCTGGTTGGTTTTATGGAGTGCAAACCCTGTTTCAACTACTGCCCAAAGAGATTGAAAACAAAACTCCCAAAAAAAATATTACCTGGAAAGTTCCCTATGTAACTATCATGGATAAACCCCGATTTGGTTGGAGGGGGCTGATGTTTGATGTGTCGCGTCATTTTTTTACCAAACAAGAAGTGAAGCAGTTTATTGATGATATGGTGCGGTATAAGTATAATTTATTACACCTGCACCTAACGGATGATGAAGGATGGAGAATTGAAATAAAAGGCTTTCCCCGTTTAACAACAGTAGGTGCCTGGAATGTAAAAAAAGAGGGATATTTTGGAACTTTTCCTACACCAGCACCCAATGAGCCCAAGAATTATGGTGGGTTCTATACGCAAGATGATATCCGGGAACTGGTGAAATATGCCAAAGAGCGCTTTGTAAATATTATGCCGGAAGTTGATGTTCCCGGACATAGTTTGGCAACCGTTGTTTCTTATCCCGAATTATCCGGAACCCCAGATATGGCCAAGCAATATCAAGTGCGGTCTGGGGAAGAAATTATGGACTGGTCGCATGGAAATCCCCCCACAGCCATGGTAAATAATACCTTGTCGCCAGTAAAGGAAAATGTATATCAGTTTCTCGATCAGGTAATCACGCAACTCGCTGATTTATTCCCTTTTCCTTACATACACTTGGGAGGCGATGAGTGTCCTAAAAATTTCTGGGAAAAAGATCCCGAAGTGCAGGCTTTAATGAAAAAGGAGGGGTTGAAAAATATGGATGAAGTGCAGAGCTATTTCGAAAAGCGGGTGGAGAAGCTGGTAAGTGCAAAGGGTAAAAAAATGATTGGATGGGATGAAATTTTGCATGGCGGTTTGGCACCCGGTGCAGCAGTTATGAGCTGGCAGGGTATGAAAGGCGGAATAGAAGCGGCTCGGCAAAAGCATGAAGTGGTGATGACGCCTACAACCTTTGCCTATATTGATTATATGCAAGGAGATGCAGCCACAGAACCCCATGTGTACTCAACCCTTCGGTTAAAAAAATCGTACGAATTTGAGCCGGTTCCTACGGGTGTTTCGGCCGAGTATATAAAGGGCGGACAGGGTAATTTATGGACTGAGCAGATTTATAATTATCGGTATTTACAATACATGGTATGGCCACGGGCTTTTTCGTTGGCAGAAACTTTTTGGACGGCAGCGGACAAGAAAAACTGGAATCGGTTTGCCCAAAAAACCGAAGCCCATATGGAGCGATATGATATAGCGGAGAAAAAATATGCTACAAGTATGTTCGATCCCATTATAATTACCACTAAAGCTACCGATGGTCGTTTGCAGGTGCAGTTTGATACAGAATTAAACGATTTGCAGTTATATTATTCATTCGATAATACTTTTCCCGATTATTTTTATCCTGCCTATAAGGGTGGGGCTTTGTATCCTCCGGCAGAGTGTTTTATGATGCGGGTAGTAGCGTATAGAGGAAAACAAAAAATGGGTAATATGATTACGATTACTCGGGAAGAACTGGAAAAAAGGGCCAATAAAAAAGGCGAATAGGCTGAATGCGCCCTGCTGAAAAGTTATTGACATCTTGGGGAAGATAACTTTTTTCTGCCTGCGAATTATTTGGTAATTTACCCTTTGTATAATGATTAAATATAACCACCCATGGGTTCAGTTTCATTATTAGCCTTGTTAGCAGCTGCCATTGTTTTTTCTGCAGGTGGAATTTTGGTTGGATGGGTATTGGTAAAGGGAAAGCCCAATCCACAAAAAGGAGAGCCCTATGAGTGTGGGATACCTACCGATACCTCACCCTGGCAGCAGTTTACCATTGGCTATTATTTATTCGCCTTGCTATTTCTAATTTTTGATGTGGAACTGGTTTTTTTATATCCTTGGGCAGTGGTAGTAAAAGAGGTAGGCATGGCAGCCTTATTCGAAATCGGCATTTTTATTTTTATATTATTTGTTGGGTTTTTGTATGCCCATAAAAAAGGAGCCTTACAATGGAAATAAATCATTCTCCTTCACAAGCAACAGATGTATTTCCCGGAGCGGTGATGGACTTGCCGGGCGGAGGAGTAGTTACCAGTAATTTTCAAGATTTGATTAACTGGGCACGATCAAACTCACTCTGGCCCCTCACTTTTGCAACGAGTTGCTGTGGCATTGAAATGATGTCTACCGCCTCAGCGAAATACGATTTCTCAAGATTTGGTTTTGAAGTAGCCCGAGCAACGCCCCGCCAGGCCGATGTTATTATTATTGCCGGTACCATTGTAAATAAAATGGCTCCTGTTCTTAAGCGGTTATACGATCAAATGGCCGACCCCAAATATGTGATTGCCATGGGTGCTTGTGCGATAAGTGGCGGCCCCTTTTTCTATAATACCTATTCTGTTGTTAAAGGTGCCGACCATATTATTCCGGTGGATGTTTATATTCCCGGATGCCCACCTCGGCCCGAAGCATTACTGCACGCCTTGATTACCTTGCAGGATAAAATTAAAGGAGGACTAACCCGCGAACAAATCCGTGAACAATCAAATAATTCCCCAGTGTAATCATGGAAACGGAAGTACTCAAAACCTATTTTTCAGCCTTAGAACCCTTGGCAACTTTTGAAGAAGGAGGGGAGTGGTTGATGGTTCAAGTACCCGCTGAAAATTGGAAAAACATCGCTCGCAAACTAATAACCGAACGGGACTTCGATTTTTTATTTTGTGTTACCTGTGTAGATTTTAAAACCCATCTTACCATGGTGTACCATTTGCGGAGTATGCAAACGGATGAAACGGTGGTGATAAAAATTCAGTTAGATAGAGATCAGCCGATAGTAGAAACGGTATCAGATATCTGGCGTACTGCCGAATTTCACGAGCGGGAGGCATTTGAAATGTTCGGAGTACAGTTTACCGGTCACCCCGATTTGCGGAAATTGATTTTGCCGGATGATTTTGAGGGATTCCCGATGAGAAAAGATTTTGAGTATCCCATTAATATGATAAAACTCTAATTGTTGCATGTATTCAGAAACTACCATTGTTACTGCTGAAACTTCACAACAACCTTTACAGGAAGGCCAGTTGGTAATCAATGTAGGCCCACAACATCCGGCAACGCATGGAGTACTGCACTTGGTAATTACCCTGGAAGGAGAAACCATCATTAAAATTGAACCCCATTTGGGATACATTCACCGGTCTATAGAAAAAATGTCGGAAAGTTTAACCTACCGTCAGTTTATCTATGTTACCAGCCGGATGGATTATTTATCTGCGCATATCAATAACCTTGCCTGCGCAATGTGTGTAGAAAAAGGCATGCTATTAGAAGTACCCGAGCGGGCCCAGGTGATTCGAGTTATCATGAGTGAACTAACCAGAATTGCTTCCCACGAGTTATGGATTGGCGCTATGGCAATGGATTTGGGCGCATTTACTCCTTTTTTCTATACATTTCGTGAGCGGGAAACGATTAACGATATCATGGAACAAACCTGCGGAGCCCGTTTAACCATGAATTATATGGTTCCCGGGGGTGTGATGTATGATCTTCATCCAGAATTTGTTGCCCGGGTGAAATCCTTCGTAGTTCAATTTAAAAGCAAAGTTTCTGAACTGGAAGATCTGGTTACCGATAATATCATTTTCCGAAATCGCACCGTGGGAGTTGGTGTACTAAGCAAAGCGGATGCCATTTCTTATGGATGTACCGGTCCCGTTGCCCGTGCCAGTGGCGTGGATGGAGATATTAGAAAGCGATTCCCGTATTCCGGTTATGAGAAATTGCAGTTTGAGCAATGTATTGATACCGCTGGTGATTCCTTTGCCCGATATATCGTTCGAATTCGCGAAATGTATCAGTCCATTCACATCATCGAACAATTAATTGATGCCATTCCCGAAGGAGACTTTCAGGCAAAAACCAAGGCCGTTATCAAATTACCCAAAGGTGAATTTTACACCCGCGTAGAAACTGCCCGTGGTGAACTGGGGGTTTATATTGTAAGTGAAGGAGGTACTACCCCCTATAGAATAAAATATCGTTCCCCGGGATTCTCCAATTTATCTGCCCTCAATCACATGGCAAGTGGCAGTAAGATTGGCGATTTGATGGCTACTATGGGAACCTTAGATTTAGTAATACCAGATATTGATCGATAAAAAAAGATTTGAAATTGTTCGCGTATGTTTAGTTTTCAGCAATTAGCCCAACAAACCCATGCATGGTTGCAGCAACATACCGGCAGTTTTACGGTGCTGGTTGAATGTGCAATCGTGGCAGTTTTCGCCATTACCCTTTTTGCGGTATTGGGTCTGGTGCTGGTATTACTGGAGCGAAAAGTAGCAGCGCATATCCAGATACGGGTGGGTCCTAACCGGGTTGGCCCCGCTGGTTTGTTACAAACTGTTGCCGATACATTAAAACTATTAATGAAAGAGGGATTGGTTCCCAACTTAGCCGATAAGTTTTTATTTAACCTGGCACCCTTTATTGTTATGATGGTTGCCATGTTATTGCTCGCACCGGTTGCTTTTGCTAGAGGCATTCAAATCTGGGATATCAATATTGGCGTTTTGTATATTTCCGCTATTTCTTCTATTTCCGTAATTGGAATTTTGATGGCGGGATGGTCGAGTAATAATAAATATGCCATGCTTGGCGCTATGCGCAGTGGGGCTCAGATTGTTAGTTATGAGCTTTCTGCCGGCTTTTCTGTTTTATGTATTGTGGTGCTCAGCGGTAGCTTGCGCATTTCGGATATTATTGCAGCGCAGGAAAACGGATGGTGGATTTTTAAGGGACATATTCCTGTGCTTATTTCTTTTGTAATATTTATTATTGCAGTTACCGCAGAAACCAATCGGGCTCCCTTTGATTTGGCGGAAGCTGAGTCGGAACTTACTGCTGGATTTCATACGGAATATTCCGGTATGCGTTTTGCACTTTTCTTTTTGGCAGAGTATATTAATATATTTATTGTATGCGCAATCGGTGCCACTCTGTTTTTTGGAGGCTGGATGCCGTTGCACATTGCCCATTGGGAAGGGTTTAACCATGTAATGGATTATATACCTTCCTCCGTTTGGTTTATGGGAAAAACCTTTGCACTGATTTTGTTAATCATGTGGTTTAGGTGGACCTTCCCCCGTTTGCGCGTAGATCAATTACTAACACTAGAATGGAAATATTTGCTGCCTATAGGATTGTTTAATTTATTGCTCGTGGCAATCATTGCAATCATGGGGTGGCATTTTTAATTCGATAATTGGAAACTATGTTTTTAAAAGAGTATATAAGTGATGTTTACCAGGGAGTTCGGTCTTTATTAAAAGGCATGAAAAAAACCGGTTATTACTTTGTGCATCCTTCAGAAATCATTACCCAGCAATATCCCGATAACCGGGAACAACTGCATTTGCCCGAAAGATTTCGCGGCGAGGTAGTAATGACGCACGACGAAAATAATGAACATGCCTGCACCGGTTGTACGGCCTGCGAATTGGCCTGTCCCAACGGAACCATTAAAATCATCACCAAATTTGATGTATCTCCCGAAGGAAAAAAGAAAAAAGCAATCGATACATTTATCTACCACCTCGAGCTGTGTACCATGTGTAATCTCTGTATAGAGGCTTGCCCAACAGATGCCATCAAAATGGCACAAACCTTTGAGCACAGTGTGTTTAACCGAAATCTGCTAACAAAAAAATTAAATCTGCCGAATTCAAAAATCAGGGAGGGAGTAGAATGATGCCAGCCTCAGCCATATTTTTTTATGTGATTGCAGCAGCAATTTTAGTTACCGCCATTTTATCGGTTACTACCCGCAGGATATTCCGAGCAGCCATCTGGTTATTGTTGTCTTTGATGGGTATTGCCGGAATATATTTTTGGCTAGACATGAATTTTTTGGCTGCTGTTCAAATTGTTGTGTATGTGGGGGGAATTGTAGTGCTGATAATTTTTTCGGTTTTTCTTACGCAAGGTTCGGGTCAGTCGCTTCCGCTACCAGCTAAGTTTCGATTGTTTTTTTCGGCAGTAGCGGTATCATTGGGATTGGCATTTACTATATGGATTTTACAAGGCTACGGATTTTTGGCCACCGCACCCGAAGTGCCCGCAGTGGAAATGAGGGAAATTGGAAAAACAATGCTGTCGGTTCAGTCGGGTGGTTATGCTTTGCCTTTTGAGTTGGTGAGTATACTGCTACTTGCAGCTATGGTTGCCTGTATCGCAATTGCAATGAAAATTCCGGCAGATAAAAAAAATGACTAATCTAATTGGGAAAATAACATGAGTCATATACCATTACAGCACGTTTTAATCTTCAGCACTGCCCTGTTTTTTATAGGCATGTTTGGCATGTTTACCAGGCGCAATCTGATTACGCTGTTGATGTCGGTTGAGTTGATGCTTAATAGTGTAAACATCAATCTGGCTGCGTTTAATAAATACCTGTATCCGCAGCAAACTGGTGGGTTATTCCTGGCATTGTTTATCATCATTATTGCTGCTGCTGAAGCGGCTATTGCCATTGCAATCATCATCAATTTATATCGTTCTCATCATTCCATAGATGTTGATGATGCAACAGAAATGAAATATTAATTATGTTGAACGTTACCAATATACTGATCATTCTTTTTCTTCCCTTTATTAATTTTTTAATACTGGGATTGGGAAGTCGTAGCATCAAGCAGCCTGTTTCCGGCACTATTGCTACAGTTTCATTGTTGTTGGCTGCCGGCTTATCTCTGATGATTGGCTATCAGTATTTCATTGTAAAAGGAATGGTGAATGGTGCTTTTCCACCCATTGAATTATTTAGGTATCCCTGGATGGTATTTGGCAGTAAACTTACCATTGATATGAGTTTGGTACTAGACCCCTTAACCGTAATGATGTTGGTGGTGGTAACCAGTGTTTCTGCTATGGTACACCTGTTTAGTTTGGGGTATATGAAAGGGGAGGAGCGGTATACCACTTATTATGCTTTCTTAGGGTTGTTTACTTTTTCTATGTTGGGCTTATTGCTTGCAGGAAATCTATTTCAGATATATATATTCTGGGAGTTGGTGGGCGTTTCTTCTTTTTTATTAATTGGATATTATTTTTCTAAGCCCTCAGCAGTAGCTGCAGCTAAAAAAGCTTTTATTGTTACCCGTTTTGCCGATCTGGGCTTTTTAATCGGGATACTTATTCTATCTTTTTATGGAGAAACGCTGGACATTGCTACGCTGATTCAGCGGTTAACAGCGCCTGCGGGAAGCCAATCCTTGGCCATACAAACGGCAGGATGGTTAGGAATCAGTGCGCTCACCTGGGGGCTGGCCATGATTTTTATTGGAGGAGCTGGAAAGTCGGCCATGTTTCCGCTGCATATCTGGTTACCCGATGCAATGGAAGGCCCCACACCCGTTTCTGCCTTAATTCATGCGGCTACCATGGTGGTTGCCGGTGTTTATTTGGTAGCCCGATTGTTTCCTATTTTTCAGTTATCTGCTTGCATATTAGATTTGATTACTTATACGGGTATTTTCTCTGCCTTTTTTGCTGCCATCATTGCTTGCACACAAACCGATATCAAAAGGGTATTGGCCTACTCCACCATGTCGCAAATTGGATACATGATGTTTTCGTTGGGTATTGCCCGCCCCGAAGATCATTATCTAGGCTATATGGCTTCGCTATTTCATTTGTTTACCCATGCATTTTTTAAGTCGCTCTTGTTTTTAGGCGCTGGTGCTGTTATACACATGATTCATAGCAATGAAATGAACAAAATGGGGGGGTTACGAAAATTTATGCCCGTTACGCATATAACTTTTTTAATTGCCTGTTTGGCCATAGCAGGTATTTTTCCATTTGCAGGATTTTTTAGTAAGGAAGAAATTTTATTGGCTACCTATCATGCCAACTTTCCGGTATTTGTAATCGCCTTGTGTACTTCCGGATTGACTGCCTTTTATATGTTCCGGCTTTATTTCTCTATTTTTTGGGGTAAACACCAAGCGCATGATCCCCACCACTCAGAGGGTACCTTTACCATGAAATTTCCGTTGATGCTTTTAATGCTTTGCACCTTGGTTGCTGGTTTTCTACCCTTTTCTAGTTGGATTTTTCAAGGAGATACGCACGAAACATCCCATATCAACTGGAAGTTTTCCTTGGTGCCTCTTTCTTTGTCTACGCTAGGTATTTTAATTGCAGCCTATTTTTTCCGAAAACCGAGCAGCAGAGTTGCCGACACTCTAATGTGGATGGGTGGAATCTATAGAATCAGTAAGAACAAATTTTATATTGATGAAATTTATCTGTGGATTACGCAGCGGGTATTGTTTCCGCTAGTAGGTAAGCCGGCTGCTTGGGTTGATAAAAATATAATTGATGGAACCGTAAATGGGGTAGGCAATTTTGTGGGCAGTATTTATTATTTTATTAGAGGAATGCAGTCTGGAAAATTACAGGATTACTTACTCTACTTTTTAGCAGGCATCGCAGCATGGATGGTCTACTTTATTTATATCTGGAAATAAACAAGTAACATGAACCTACTTTTATTACTTATTGTTCCTTTGATAGCTGCCATTGGTATTATGCTGTCTCCAAGGGTATCTGCTGTTCGGCAGATTTCATTAGCTGCTTCGCTGGTTCAATTGATGCTGGTGGGCTGGTTGTTATTTCAAATGCTCAATAGCCGGTCGGTAAGTGCACAACCCCTCTATTTCGAACAAGTTTATCAATGGTTCCCCTCCTGGAATATTCAGTTTCATATTGGCGTGGATGGCATTGCCATTTCTATGATGATCTTAACGGCGTTGGTAGTGTTAGCAGGCGTATTGGTATCGTGGCAGGAATCGATTTTGCCTAAAGAATTTTTCTTTTTACTGATGTTTTTGAGTTTGGGTGCCTATGGATTTTTTATGGCCAGGGATATTTTTACCTTGTTTTTCTTTCTTGAGTTGGCGGTAATCCCTAAATTTTTATTGATAGGAATCTGGGGAAGTGGACAAAAACAGTACAGTGCCATGAAATTGGCATTGATGCTGATGGCAGGTTCTGCCCTGGTTTTTGTTGGGTTAACGGGAATATATCTCGAGGCGCATAGTTTTGATCTGACCGTTTTATCGGCTACCCATTTTCCGGTTGCCTTTCAATACCTGTTTTATCCGTTATTGTTTGTAGGGTTCGGAATTTTTGCTGCCTTATTTCCATTTCATACCTGGGTGCCAGATGGACATGCATCAGCACCAACCGCTGCTTCCATGTTTTTGGCAGGAATTTCTATGAAATTGGGTGGGTATGGTTGCTTGCGGGTAGCTTCTTTTCTTATGCCTGATGCCGCCATTCATTATGCGCCTGTTATTATTATACTTTCTACCTGTGCCATCTTGTATGGTGCATTTGTTACTTTAATGCAGTCGGATCTGAAATATATGAATGCCTATTCTTCCGTAAGTCACTGCGGTTTTGTAATGCTGGGTATTGGCGTTTTTAATACCACTTCAGTGTACGGGGCAATTTTACAAATGATTTCTCACGGATTAATGACGGCCCTTTTCTTTGCCGCCATTGGAATGATTTATTACCGAACGCATACCCGTAAAATACCTGAATTGGGTGGTTTATTAGCTAAATTACCCTTTATTAGTACTGTATTTGTGATAGCCGGTTTGTGTTCTTTGGGATTGCCCGGCCTCAGTGGATTTGTTGCAGAGATGACGGTTTTTGTTGGCTCCTGGGAAAATAAGTCGCTATGGGTGCGTTTGGCTACCATATTATCCTGTGCCTCCATAGTGGTAACGGCGGTTTATATTTTACGTGCTTCCGGAAAAGTAATCATGGGCCCCATTCGGGAAACTTTTGTAAACCTGAGTGATGCAGTATGGTACGAGAAAATGGCAGCCATATTTTTACTGGCAGGGATTTTTGTAATGGGTATTGCACCCTTTCTTTTACAATATATCATCGGAAATGAGGCTGCCGCAATTGTAAAACAGGGGACTCAGGTTTTGATTAATAAATGAGTGTATTATGTTAGTGTATGAGTGGCTTATTTTAAAACAGGAAATCTTTCTATCATTCTTGATAGTAGGTATACTGCTGCTATGGCTTTTCCGGGATATCAGCAATGAGACCTGGATTCGTATTATGAATATATTTTTATTCATCAATATTTTAATTGGGTTCACGGGGTTTCACTATGGAAAGCTTTTCGGGGATACCTTTCAATCATCTCCGCTTATTTTATTTGAAAAAGTATTGCTCAGCTTTGCACTCTGGCTGATTTCACTATTCTCGTACGATTGGCTGAGGAAAATGAAAAATTTACCTGAGTTTTATCTGTTGTTACTTACTTCTTTGTTAGGTATGTACATCATGTTATCAGCTAGCAATTTGTTGCTGTTTTATCTGGGTCTTGAAATGTCTACCCTCCCGTTGGCGGGAGCTGCGAATTTTGAATTCAACAGTAAAAAGTCTTCCGAATCTGCCATGAAGCTGGTATTGTCTTCCGCATTTTCATCAGCTATTCTTTTGATGGGCATATCTTGGTTATATGGCATGATGGGTTCTTTAGATTATGCGGTTATCAGCACGCAAATCGGGCATTCTCCGCTTGCTGTATTGGCGTTTCTGTTTATTTTATCTGGATTTGCTTTTAAAATTTCGGCGGTACCCTTTCATTTATGGACGGCCGATGTTTACCAGGGAGCACCCGTTGCAGTTACTGCATTTTTATCGGTGGTATCTAAATCTGCCGTTATAATGGTAATGATTCCCTTTTTATATCAAACCTTTGAAGAAAAAATTGATGTTTGGTACCCTGCATTAATTATGCTGGCACTCGCATCGGTTTTAGTTGCCAATTTGTTTGCTGTTCAACAAATAAATATAAAAAGGTTATTGGCATTTTCTTCCATTGCACAGGTAGGATTTTTGTTGATTGGATTGAGTGCACATACACAAACCGGGGCCACCAGTGTCTTATTTTTCCTGATCATTTATTTGTTTTCTAACCTCGCAGCATTTGGAGTAGTTTCAGTATTTTCTTCTGAATATGGCAAAGAAGAAATTCAGCAATTGTCTGGACTATATTCCACCCATCCTTTCTTATCCTGGGTGCTGGCTTTATCCCTATTTTCGTTAGCAGGCATTCCTCCTACGGCCGGATTTTTCGGAAAATTCTTTTTGCTTTTATCAGGAGCAAATAAGGGCAACTATTGGGTAATTGCCATTGCTGCTATTAATATGGTTATTTCGTTGTATTACTATTTGCGGGTAGTTAAAACGATATTTATGAATCATCCTGTTAGTCCCATGGAAAATAAGCCCCTTGCTTTTCCGGTTAGGTTGGCCTTGGTAATTTGTTTGTTGGGGATTTTAGTGGTTGGCTTTTTGGGAGGTTTCTACGAACATATTTTTCAATTACTGAATGGAATTAATTAACAAATATGGCCATTAATAAAAACCATGAATTCGACGAGCTGGATGGCATTAAATGTGCGATAGTAGAAAAGAATGTATCGGAAGATCGGGTTACTTTTTTAAAAGATTTATTATCCGGCAATGGCTTTACCGTTATGGTGGTACCATCCCCTCCCCCTAAAACGGCAGTTGCAGCCCCCGAAGATACAACTGATAATACTCCACCAGCTACTTTTACAGTGGGCGTTACCAATGTTTTTTTTAATGCAACCAATGCCATTTTTGGTAGATTACTTAAAACACGTGAGGGTAAGGTAGTTACCCTGGCTTATTGGCAGCAATCCGAAAAGAATTGTGATGATAGTATCCCATACTATCAAAAGAAATCATGATTGCTTGTTAACTTTACTTATCTAAATTGCAATACATGAAGCGGGTTGTACTAGTATTTTTTTTGTTTTTTTCTCTGATCTCGAAAGGGTGGGCACAGGAACTAGACTCTATGATGGTAGTGTATGAGTTAGGTTCACCTGCTGAAAAAGCACATCTTCATTTTGATAAAAATATTTATAACCGGGATGAGACTATTTTTTACAAGGCCTATTTACGCATGGCCAATGAGTTGAGTATCCTAAGTAAAAATCTATATGTAGAATGGTATGATACAGCCGGACTTATTATTAAACAAACCGTTGCTCCTATATTTCAGTCATCAGCAAAAGGTTCTTTTGAGATTCCCGCAGGTTATTCTGGTAATTTTTTACATGTAAAAGCCTATACCAGTTGGATGTTAAATCATGATACGGATTACCTATTCCGGAAAGACATTTTGTTAAATTCGGTAAACCTTCCTGCTACCAACAAAATACCCTCAAATGTTGATAGGAAAGTATTGGTAAATGTTTTTCCCGAAGGGGGCACTTCTGTGGCAGGAATATTGAATAAGTTTGCTTTTCAGGCTACCAATTCCTTTGGTGAGCCTGTGAAAATAAAAGGAACAGTTACCGACAGTAAAGGGAAAAAAGTAGACACTGTTTTGGTAAAGCATGATGGGATGGGGGTGTTTTCATTTACCCCGATTTCCGGTGAAAATTTTCAGTTGAATTGGCTGGATGAATATGGTAAGAGGGGCGTAGTACCCATTGAAAAATCTAGTACTGAGGGCATTGTGCTTTCAGTACAGGGTGGCAATGAGCAGGCAACCGTGCGAATCACGCGTTCAGAATCAGTTCCCGACAACTGGAAAAAATTAAACCTTTGGGTTCATTTAAATCAGAGTTTGTTTTATAAAGTAAGTATTAATGTATCTGAAAAAAAATCAGTAGTTGCTCAAATACCCATTGATCAGTTGCCTACAGGTATTTTGCAGTTTACACTCTTTTCCGAAGACTTTTTGCCGATAGCAGAACGAATCCTTTTTGTTAATAATCGGGATCATGAATTTAATGTTCGGGTAAGTGCCCCATTGGTTAATGTAGATAAGCGAGGGAAAAATGTGGTAGAAATTTTTGTGCCGGATACTGCGGCTGCTAATTTATCTGTTTCCATAACCGATTTTTCATTGAATACCCCAGAAACTCAGACTATATTTTCAGATTTGTTGTTAAGCGGAGATATCAAAGGAAAAATTTGTAACCCTGCTTATTACCTGATGTCGGATGCCGACAGTGTTACGGCAAATTTAGATTTGGTTATGCTTACACATGGGTGGAGAAAATTTGATTGGAAAAGATTAAAATCGGGCATTCCCCCTGTTAATACGTATCCAGTTGAGA
This sequence comes from Bacteroidota bacterium, assembly GCA_026391195.1. Lineage (GTDB taxonomy): Bacteria > Bacteroidota > Bacteroidia > Chitinophagales > Chitinophagaceae > Sediminibacterium. The sequence continues at coordinate 15,210 of JAPLEI010000008.1, forward strand.
ATAGTTTTTTAAAAATTAATGGAAAGGTATTTGGTTTAAAACCTAACATGTCTGCAACACCTATGCAACTAAATCTAATTATGGCTGGGAGAGATAGTAGTAAGCAATTTTATTTTGCCCCAGTTGCAAAAGATGGCAGTTTTGAAGTGCCGAATATGTTTTTTTACGATACGGCAAAATTGTATTACAGTTTTAATGGTAATAGTAAGTTAACCGAAGTAACCCAGGTAAAAATGGACAATGGGCTATTGCGTTATCAGCCCGGTATGCGCACTGCTTTTTTAAGAAATCCCTATTCTGCTTATGGTGACAGTATTCTGCGGGCAAGGATGACTGCTATTTACAGGGAGCAGGAGCAATTGCGGAAATTGATGGCAGCAGCTACTTTACAAGAGGTAGTAGTTAAAACCAAAGCTAAATCGAATGTTCAGTTGTTGGAAGAAAAATATGCTAATGGTTTATTCAGTGGCGGTGATGGCTATTCTTTTGACTTAGGGGAAGACGGTAAATTAGTAGGTGGAATTGATATTCTTACATTTCTGCAAGGCCGTGTAGCCGGACTAATGATTTCGGGTTCCGGATCAAGTGCAACCCTCAACTGGAGAGGGGCGGTGCCTGATTTGTATTTGAATGAAATGCGGGCACAGGTTGATATGATTCAGGGTGTAAGTATTCAGGATATTGCATTTGTAAAAGTATTTCGTCCACCCTTCTTTGGATCCATGGGTGGAGGAGCCGGAGGGGCGATTGCCATTTATACCAAAAAAGGTTCTGATGGCAGAAAGGCCGACCCCAATGCAAAAGGACTGGAGTACACTATCCTGGGTGGCTATTCTCGGTTTAAAGAATATGCATCCCCCAACTACGATAAGTCTGAGCCCAGTTTTGATCCCGATAATCGTACCACCTTACTTTGGAGCCCCTATATATTAACCAACAAAAAAAGTCCCCGTATAAAGCTGAATTTTTTTAATAATGATTTCAGTAAAAAATTTCTCCTAGTGCTTGAGGGCGTGAATAGTGAAGGTAAACTGGTAAGGGTAGTAAGGGCGATTGATAGTTCTAGTCAGGATTGATAATCCAGTGTAATAATAATTACCGTATTTTGGGTTACGCCTGACTTGTAGTGTCTAAATCTACGTGGGGAAGATGTAAGGTTTTATTTTCCGAAGGAATCCATCAGGCGGCCATTTTTGCCTGGCTTTCTGAAAATCAATGATAATTCAAAAGTTCTCAGCAAACTGGTAGAGTTATTTTTTGCATTGTTGATATTGATATCGTAGGTAATTCCTGCTTGCATATTTTTATACATGATTCCCAAATAGGGGATTAGGGAAGTAGTAGTCCCTTTTCTATACCATAAACCTGCATTTATTACAGTTGGTAAATCTTCCAATGCCATAATTCGTCCAAAGTTTGCACCTACTACCATTGTATTGGCAAAACTCTCAGAAATATACACTGTATTGATATTCACTACCAGGCGGTCATTCAGATACGTTTGAAAATCTGCGTGCACATTATAGCGTGGCTGATCCATATTTTTTTGGTTTCCTAAAATACTCCGGTTTTTTGTGGTAAATCGATATCCCGAAACGCCTAAATCAAAATTTGCTTTGTCTGAAGTATAGGTGTAGCAAATTCCAGCGGTTACTGAAAAATAATTTGGTCTGTAATTAAACATAGCCAAATCTTCTAATGTTGAAATATTTGGATCAAATCCATTGAATGAAATTTGAGACGAATAGTCGATCATATCAGGTTTTACAATGGTATTATTATATACTACCCCTAATCCAGCACTGAGTCCGTGATTGTCATCTTCGTCTAAACTTACATGAGAACTTACCGATAATTGCGCAATATTATTTCGATAGGTGCCTGCAAGTCCCGCGTCTTGTAATACCATCAATCCCATACCTACATAATTAGAAGAGCGGTATTTTTGTTTTAAAATTTTTCCATCAAAGGAGAGGGATGTAGTGTTAAGACTGATAAACTGATTTCCGATAGATTGGTTTCTAAAATTGGTGATAATTCTCCAATCGGCGCTTCCCGAACCGGCTAAGGCGGGACTGATATTTAGCGGTGATGAATAAAATTGAGAAAACGAAGGATCTTGGGCAGAGGCCGAATAATTAATTCCGGATCCGATACCAATAAGCAATAAAAGGGCAATATTTTTTTTCATCGGTTTCATTTATCTGGATAACAGGAATTGGCCAAATTTCGATTGTTGCACATTATTTGCGTCTATATAATTTGCTTCCCAGAAGTAAATACCCATTGGTTGGTTAACACCATTCAATCTACCATCCCAGCCCTGTGAGTAATCCTTTGTTAAGAATAGTACATTACCGAATCGGTTATATATTTTAAAATAGTTGAAGATTTTTATTCCAGGGGTTAAATAAGGGAATATCTTATCATTTTTACCATCATTATTGGGCGTAAATGTTTTGGGAACAAATATGTCAATCACATCTATATTAAATACCCTTACCCACATAGAATCACTGGTAACACATCCCTGCGGTGAGATTAATTTAATTCCATAGCGAACAGATTCGGCATAATTAAATACGGTTTCATAGGTATTGGCATTTCTTAATCCAGCAGTAGTTCCTGCTAGCGTTCTCCACTCATATTTATAATTGGGAATAAATCTGGCACTAATGGTAGTGTTTTGATTTTTATAAGCTTTTACATTTGCGCTATCCACTGCTTCTATGGGTGCTGCAATTTGGATAATGGAATCCAACACTGTGGGAGGTAAGGCACCACAATTTTGTTGGGTTGCAGTAACAATCACATGGTAACTGCCGCTTACCTGATAGGTTGTTTTAGCATGATATTGGGTATCTATTAATCCATTGCCAAAATCCCATTTCCAGCTTAGTGGTCCGGATAATAATGAATCGGTTTGATTGGTAAATTTGATTAGGCTATTGATGCATTGAATATCCTGCTTAAACTTAATGACTGGTGCTCTACTAACAATCAAACGAATCGAATTCGTAGTTGTATCCGAACAGCCAAAACCATCTGTTAAGCTAACTTGGTACAATCCTGCAGTATTGGTGAATAAGGAATCACTTGTTTGATTTGGAATGTTGATGCCATTCCTTTTCCATTGATACCCAACTGAATCAGCTGTAATTACATGTAAAGTATCTAGTATTCCATTACAGATATATGTTCCGTGAAGCGATAGTATCTTGCCTGAGGGTAAACCTTTCACTTCTTGATAAACCAATAAGGTATCATTGTAGTTGGAGCAGCTAGCATCACTGAGCTGATATATTTGTATTTGTCTTCCAGTAACACCTGATCCGGCTGGTGGTAAAACCAACGTGTATGGATTAGCCGTTATGTTATTTCTTTGTCCAAGCTTTCCATTGTCATTATAAGAAAAACTATAGGGAGCCTTTCCTGTAAAGTTAATGGTAATACTATCGGTAACATTTTTGCAAATATACCCTGCACCGGTAGCGGAAGCTTTTGGTAGGGGTGTAACTGTTATATTAGTAGTAAACGATTGACCAATACAGTTATCTAAATGGGGAATTACTATATATTGAATGGTGTCTGATAAGTTACTTCTATTGGTTAATTGAAATTGTATCGAATTTTGCATTCCGTTACTGGCGAAGCCATCAAGTATTCTGCCATTATTATTAATGGGCACATCCCAACTATAGCTTATTCCGGTTGGCATATTCGCAGGCGTAACTGTAATCGGAACACCACTGCAAGTGGTACGATTAATAGTAGCTAATCTTGGAATAGGTCTGGTTACATTTAGATTTACCGTAAATGGTTGAGATAAACAATTTTCAAAAACAGCATTTACTTGATAATTGAGTGATGATATTTGATTGCCAATATTTACCGGTACCTGTGTAAATGCACCCACTGGAATAGTTTGTCTGGTGGTTCCGCTTACTGAGCCCAGGGGTTGTATTCCCGGTATCGACCAGATATATTGTGTACCCACTGGAGTACCTTGGGGAAGGAGTGTATATTTTTCACCAGAACAAACGCTATCCGATATATTATTTACAAATGGAGTTGGTTTTATGTATACTGTAACAGTAAAATTAGTGCCTACACAATTGGGGCTGCTGGCTTGCACTGTGTAAATGGCCGTGTCTTTTGCAATATTCAATGCATACAATATTTGCGTAAACGCTATTTCATTATTTCCTATAGTTGCTCCCGATAAACTATTTTTAGGTACCTGGTCTGGAAGTGCCCAAGTATATCGTGTATCAGCTGAAACACCCGTCGGTATGTATACAATCGCACTACCACTACATACTGCCGATAAAGTAACACTATTAATTACAGGACTAGGCAATACTTGAACTGTAATTGAGAAACTATTGCCTGCACAATTATTGGCACTTGTTTTTACGGTGTACAGAGCATAGGCAATCTGTGAAGTTGTGTTGATTAAGCGCTGTGAAAAAGTTTTTCTCCAGCTTGTTGCATTGGTAGCATCTGTTAATGAACCATTTGGAAGTATTACCGGTAATTCCCAAGTGAGTTGGGTACTATCTGCCGTATTAATGGGTATAAAATTGATGGTTCCACCGCTACAGATACTGAAATTTTGGGGGCTTATCGATGGAGTTGGCAGAACCGATACCGTTACTGTTTGACTATTACTACAGCCTGCAGTGGTAAGGGTAACGTTGTAGTTTACATTGATAGCTGAGTTGGTATTGTTGCTTAGGATTTCTGAAATAGTATTAATGCCTGTATTTGAGGGATTTGTAATGCCTGGTGTAAATAACCTACTCCAGCTAATGAGTGTATTCGGGGTAGTTGTTTGTGGATAATAGTTGAGAATAGTACCTGAACAAACTGCAGGAATAGAATTGGGGCTCGATAAAATAGGGGAAGGGGTAACCGATACAGAAACAGTTTGTGCATTTGTACAACCATTTGCGGTAATACTAATGGCATATACCGCTGAACTACTCAATGTATTAGTAGAATTCAGTGTTTCATAGATAAATTGCGTAATGCCTCCAGATGTAGTATTCCCGTTGATGCTTGGATTTGCCAATCTCTGCCAAAGGAAATTAGATCCCGGGGTTGCACTTTGTAAAGTATAACTGAAAACGGTATTATTACAAATACCGGTAGGCTGTAAACTAGACAATAATTGAGGTGTTGGATTAACCGTAATAGTGAATGATCTGAGTGTACCCAAACAACCATTGGCTTGTGGAAGTACGGTGAAATTCATATTATCGGGAAGAACTCCAGTATTGATTGTTTTGAATGCTCCAATATTGCCATTTCCTGATAGCGAGGGGAGTCCTAATCCAGTATTATTATTTGTCCAGCTAAAGCTGGTATTAATTATTGATGACGCAAATAGGATAGAATTCGTATTTAAGGAATTACAGATAGATTGATTAGGTATTGAGTCTATAACTGGGATGGGTTTAATTACAATACTAAAGCTAGTACTTGTACCATAGCAGCTATTTGAAAGCGGGGTAACAGTAATTACGGTTGAAACAGGAATGTTTAGTGAATTTGCTGCCGTAAATTTTGGAATATTGCCAACCCCGGATGCTGGTAACCCTATTGATGGGTTACTATTACTCCACTCATATATGGTATTTAAAACAGGAGAACCGGTGAATAGAATGGGGCCAGATAATGCACTGCCGCAAATGATTTGGTTACTAATGGGTAATACAGTTGGAATTGGATGAACTCTATAAGAAAAACTTATGGGAGTTCCAACGCAGCCATTTGAAAATGGCGTAACGGTAATGATATTGCTAACGGTAACATTGGTGGAATTAACAGCGGTAAATGAAGGAATACCAGCACTTCCTGTGGCAGTTGGCAATCCGGTAAGTCCGTTAGCTGCAATCCAATTGTACTGAGTATTCGTGATGGGCGACCCAGTAAAAATAACTGCCTGTGTAGCCCTTCCTGCACATATAATTTGATCATTTACTATTTCAACAGAAGGAGTTGATTTGATTGTTATATTAAATTGTTTGGAAGCTCCGTTACAACCATTGGAAAATGGAGTAACGGTAATAAGTGCTGTGGCTGGGATATTAGATGAATTAGTGGCACTAAAAGAAGCAATATTGCCCGAACCTGCTCCAGCAATACCAATAGAGATATTGTTGTTGGTCCATTGATAGATAGTGCCTGGCACAATCGAACCCTGAAATTGTATTGGGTTGCTTGAAACAGATCCACATTGAGTAATATCCGAAATGCTATTTACAGTAGGAATCGGATTTACAGTAATGGAAAAAGTAGTAGGAGCTCCTGAACAATTATTAGTGAATGGAACCACCGTAAATTGGCAGGTAACCGGAATAAAGGCACTGGTTACTGCAGTAAACGGATTAATGTTTCCAGTTCCGGTTGCACTTCCTATTCCAATACCTATATTACTTGCAGTCCATTTATACTGCGTTCCAGCAACAGAAGACCCAGTAAATAAGATGGGTTGGATTAATGTGTTGGCACAAAGAACCTGACTGGTTACCTGTTCCATCCTAGGTGTTGGCTTTATCGTTATTGTAAAGCTTACTGAGTTTCCACTGCAGTTATTTGAAAAGGCAGTAACCGTTATTCGGGATACGATGGGAACTGAATAATTATTGGTTGCTGAAAAAACATCTAAATTGCCAATACCACTCGCACTGATTCCAGTTGCAGTATTGTCATTTATCCATCGGTATTCCGTACCCGGCACAGCAGATCCACTAAAGAGGATAGGGTTAATTTGTTCATTCCCACAAATAATAATATCTGGTACCTGATTCACTGTTGGAATCGGTGCTACATTCACATCAAATGATACTGGAACACCAGAACATCCGTTGGTAAATGGCGTAACTGTGATGGTACTTTTTATGGGAATATTAGTAATGTTTTGTGCTGTAAATGAAGCAATATTACCCGATCCACTAGTTGCAATTAAACCAATTGCATTGTTAGTTTGACTCCAATTATAAACGGTATTATTTATAGAAGAGCCAGTAAATAAGATGGGTTGAGTTACAACATTTTTGCAATAAAATAGATTACTGATAGGGTCTATTGTTGGCGATGGTTTTACTGTAATTACCATATCGGCAGGTATGCCGGAACAAGTGTTTGAAATAGGGGTTACCCTAATTAAACTACTAATTGGCAAATTAGATGAGTTACTTGCAGTAAATGCAGGGATATTACCAGTTCCAACGGTAGTTAAGCCGGTTAAAGTATTGTTATTCGTCCATTGATAAATGGTGCCAGCCATAGTTGATCCGGAAAATGCAATTTCATTTACCGACTGTGTAGCACAAACTACCTGATTAGTAAGTCCATATATAGCCGGAATGGGATTTACTGTAATAGTAATATTTAAGGGATCACTGGTACATCCGTTGGTGAAAGCGGTAGCACGAATATTTGCTATAATCGGAATATTATAACTATTGGTAGTAACAAAGCTATTAATACTTCCTATTCCTGCTGAGGCAAGGCCTATGAATATATTGTCGTTTGTCCAATCGTACCGGGTTCCTCCAATAACAGATCCAACAAAATTGATTGGCTGCGTGCTGGTATTGGCACATAAGTTTTGTGAACTTACACCATCTATTATTGGCGTGGGTTTTACTAGTATAGTAAATGTTTGGGGTGTTCCATAACAAGTATTAGAAAATGGAGTAACAATAATTTGTGCTATTATTGGAACAGTTGAATTATTGTTGGTTGTAAAACTGCTGATATTTCCGCTGCCACTGGCAGGTAATCCAATCAACGGATTATTATTGGTCCAGTTAAATACGGTTCCTGCAATGGGGGAGCCGGTAAATATTACAGGATTGTTAGTTCTTAATCCACAAACTACCTTATCCGAAATCGGATCTAACCGGGGTATAGGATCTACCACTATATAAAAAATGGCAGGACTGCCTGAACATCCGTTCGTGAACGGGGTAACTATAAATTTACTGGATATGGAAGCATTCGATAAATTGTTGGTGGTAAAAGCAGGAACCATAGCTACTCCAGTTAGAGATCCCAAACCTACGGCAGGATTATCCTGTACCCATTGATATTCAGTAGCGGGAATTGTTGAGCCTGCAAAAATTACTGGGGCAGTGATTAGCTGGGTGCAAAGTATTTGATTGGATATTGGTGAAATTCCGGGCGTTGGTTTTATTAAAATATTAAACTGTTTGGGAGTACCCGAACAGGTATTAGATAGGGGAGTTACTGTAATTAATGCAGAAATGGTAGTATTGTAAGTGTTGGAAGCAGAGAAAGTAGCTATATTTCCTACACCAGTTGCAGCCAATCCGATTGCAGTGTTGGTATTTGTCCATTGATATAGGGTTCCAACTAAGGGCGAGCCTGTAAAAATGATGGGTCCGGAGTTACTATTTCCACAAAAAACCTGATCTGAAACCGCATTTACTGCTGGAATCGGATACGCAGTAATAGAGAAAGTTTGTGGATTTCCATAACAAGTGTTTGAATAAGCCCTTACTATAAAAGAACTGGTTATTGGGATATTTGAGTTATTGGAAAGGGTGAAGGCATTAATATTGCCTGTACCGCTTATACCGGCTAATCCTATTGACGTATTGCTTTGATTCCATCGGTATTCGGTTCCTGCTATGGTTGAGCCGCTAAATAAAATAGGTGCTGTAATTAAATTGGTACACAATGCCTGATCACCGATAGCATTCACTTGTGGAGATGGAATCACTGTAATTGAAAAACTCTGGGGTAATCCAAAGCAGGTATTTGAAAGTGGCGTAACCGTAAACAGGGCCGATACCGGCACGTTATTATTATTAGTTGATGTGAAAGCCACAATAGTTCCTACACCTGAAACTGGTAAGCCAATATTGGTATTGTTATTCGTCCACTGATACAAAGTCCCGGCAAGCGGAGAGCCGGTAAATACAATGGGACCGGTTTGTGTATTTCCACATACCGAAATATTTCCTATCGGATTAACCGCCGGAATCGGATTCACTGTTAACTTAATCTGAATTGGAATACCGGAACATGCATTGGAATAGGGTGTTACCGTAAGGATACTAGAAATAGGCCCATTCGATAAATTGGTACTTGTAAAGGATGCAATATTACCCGATCCGGTTGCAGATGCAAGTCCAATTGCCGGATTACTATTCGTCCAATTGTAAATCGTATTTGGAATAGTTGAACCAACAAAATTGATTGCCTGGGTTGGTAAACCTGTGCAAAGAGATTGATTAGGGATGATATCTACCGCAGGACTAGGTCGTATCTGTATCGAAAAACTGATGGGTGTACCGCTACAAGAATTGGAAATGGGTGTAACGATAATCTGTGAACTAATAGGAATATTGAAAAGATTGGTTGCACTGAAAGAGGCAATGGAACCCGATCCGGTTAATGGAAGTCCGATGTCGGAATTACTATTCGTCCAGGAGTAGTTGGTTCCGGGAACCGTTACGAAACCTATGTTTGGATTACCAACCAAATTAATTGGACCAATGGGTTGGGTAGCACAAATCGCTATACTTGCAACAGGCGCTACGGATGGAATTGGGTTTACTTGAATACTAAACTGAATGGGTATTCCATTACACGAATTAGAAATAGGCGTAACAGTTAGTATAGCAGTTACCGGAACGGTTGAATTATTACTACTGGTGAATGCTGCAATGGATCCACTACCCGTTAAAGAAGCCAGGCCTACTGCCGGATTTGTATTTGTCCAGCTATATACTGTATTCGCAACTGCAGATCCGCTGAAATTGATACCTGTAATTTGTGTACCCTTACAAACTTTTTGATCTGCAACCTGAACAATGCTCGGAGTTGGATTTACCAAAATAGTAAATTGTGAAGCAGTTCCAGAGCAGGAATTGGAAATCGGGGTTACTAAAATATTAGCAGTTATTGGGACAAAGAAATTATTCAACACCGTAAAGGGAGCAATGCTACCACTTCCTGTTGCGGCAATACCAATAGCAGGATTGGTATTGGTCCACTGATAGTCTGTGCCCGGAACTGATGAACCAGTAAACAGCGGCAAAGTAAGGGTGCTATTCCCACAAACTAATTGATTAGAGATGGCCGTAAGCTGAGGAACAGGATTAACCAGTATTGAAAACAATTGCGGTGTTCCAGAACAGCTGTTAGATACAGGAGTAACTGTTATAAATGCACTTATAGGTATACTAGAACTATTGGTAGATGTGAACGATGCAATATTTCCAGTACCGGTAACGGATGCTAATCCAATAGCTGGATTGGAGTTATTCCAACTATATATCGTTCCCGGAACACTGGATCCGCCGAATAAAATATTGCCGGTTGGGGCCCCGTTACATAGAGTAATATCTGTAATGGGATTAAGGAACGGTGTAGGTTTTATCAGTACACTAAATTGTATCGGTGTTCCTGAACAAGTATTCGATACAGGAGTAACTATAATATTCGCAGTAATAGGAACCAAGAAACTATTGGCAGCTGTGAAAGGGCTAATCACACCAGTTCCGCTGCCGGATAATCCAACACTTGGATTTGAATTTGTCCATTGATACAAAGTGCCCGCTACAGAAGAACCAGTAAATGCCGGAAGGGTAACTAAATTAGTTCCGCAATAGGTTTGATTAGCTATCACGTTGATGCTTGGGGTTGGATTTACCCGTACAGTAAAAGTTTGTGGACTACTGGAGCAGCCATTAAGATTTGCAAAAACCTGCACATTACTTTCAATGGATGAATTGGAGATGTTGGTGGAGGTAAATGAATTTATATTGCTAGTTCCAGAGGAAGATAATCCAGTATTAATATTGTTATTCGTCCAGTTTATGGTACTTCCCGTTAAATTCGTACCAGTAAAATTGATAGTAGAAATTACGGTGCCTGCACAAATTGTTTGGGAGGTGATAGGGGATAATGTAGGTGCAGGTCTTACAACGATCTGAAAAGTATAGGGAGTGCCTGAACAACTATTCGACATAGGAGTTACCGTAATATCGGCAGTTTGATCTACATTACTAGTATTGATTGCAGTGAAACTAGCGATACTCCCGTTTCCAGATGCCGCCAATCCAATGGTGGTATTGTTGTTCGTCCAGCTAAACTGGGTGTTTGCCATTGAAAATCCTGAGAAAGTAAATGCACCAGTCTGTATTCCCGCACAGATAGGTAAACTCATTGTGGGATCAATGATGGGTAATGGGTTTACAGTGATTGAAAATACTATTGGAGTTCCGGAACAAGCATTGGAAATAGGGGTAACTGTAAATACAGAGGTAACCGGAACGTTTCCAAAATTCTGACCAGTAAATGCAGGTATATTTCCAGTACCACTAAGCGCGATAGCTCCAATTGGCATATTGGTTCTAAGCCATTGATAGGCAGTGCCCACTAATGCTGATCCAGTAAAATTTACTGATTGTACCTGAACATTATTACATACTGATTGGCTTGTAACTGCATTTACGGAGGGTGAAGGATTTATGGTAATCGTAAAATTACTAGGGGTTCCAGAACAACTGTTAGAGGCAGGCGTAACAACTATATTCGCAGTGATAGGTATATTGCTTCCATTAGATAGGGTGAAACTAGTAATATTGCCAACTCCGCTGGCAGCCAACCCAATGGATGGGTTGGTATTTATCCAGTTGTATTGCGTTCCGGATACCACTCCCGAAAATATAAATGATGCAGCAATTCCATTGCAATAAGTTCCACTGCTGATAGGATTGATAGTTGGAATAGGATTTACTAAAATTGAAAAGGTACGAGTAGTTCCTGAACAGGAATTCGACATCGGAGTAACACTAAATACACTTACAATAGGCACATTTGTACCACCTGTATTAGTTGTAAATGCAAGGATATCACCAGTACCTGTAAGAGCCGGCAACCCAATCAGATTGTTACTCTGTGTCCAGTTAAATACCGTATTTGCCACATTAGATCCGGTAAAAAGGATATTGTTAGTTATTATTCCATTACATCTCACCTGATCTGGGATGGCATTAACGGAAACTGCTGGTTGAACCGTGATGCTAAAACTGGTAGGAATTCCATTACAGCTGTTAGAAACAGGTGTAACTAGTATATTGGCGGAGATGGCTATATTGCTACTATTGGTAAGGGTAAAACTATTAATACTTCCCACTCCGCTGGCAGCCAAGCCAATGGACGTGTTGGAGTTGGTCCACTGATATTGGGTACCGGTTACCACGGAGCCTGCAAACAATAATGCAGTAGATGTTCCACTACAATAAGTTCCACTGCTGATGGAGTTTACGCTGGGAACAGGATTTACCAAAATTGAAAATGTACGGGTAGCTCCTGAACAGGAATTCGACATGGGTGTAACAGTAAATACACTTACAATGGGCACATTTGAACTAGCTGTATTGGTTGTAAATGCAAGGATATCACCAGTACCTGTAAGAGCCGGCAACCCAATCAGATTGTTACTCTGCGTCCAGTTAAATACCGTGTTTGCCACATTAGATCCGGTAAAAAGGATATTGTTAGTTATTATTCCATTACATCTCACCTGATCTGGGATGGCATTAACGGAAACTGCTGGTTGAACCGTGATGCTGAAACTTGTTGGTATACCAAAACAGTTATTAGAGAAAGGGGTTACCACAATTCTTCCAGTGATGGGGATATTTGAGTTATTGGTAGCTGTGAAGGTAATTGAACTTCCTGCCGTTGAACCTGAAGGGGCAATACCAATACTACTATTATCATTGGTCCAGGAAAAATTGGTATTATTAACTAAAGATCCGTTTAATGGTAGAGTAATGAGCGTGCCTGAACATACTATTCTGTCTGTGATGGCATTGATGGAAGGGGTAGGGTTAACAGTAATACTAAATGTTCGGAGGCTTCCGGAACAACCATTGCTGAAGGGAATTACCCTGAATAATGAAGTGATAGGTACATTATAAATATTGGTAGTTGTAAATGCAGCAATTGGTCCTGAGCTCGAGAGAGTTGCTAAGCCAATATCAGGAAATGTTTGCACCCAGTTAAATTGTGTGCCATCTACGTTGGATCCACTAAACAAAATTGGACTTGTACTTGCACCTGCACAAAGTATTTGAGGTAAAATGGAACTTACAGCAGGTGTGGGTTTTACTATAATGCTTACTTGAACAGGGGCTCCCTGACAACTATTGGATACAGGAGTCACTTCAAGCAATGATGAAATAGGTATAGTGGAAAAGTTGGTAGTGGTGAACGTTACTAATAATCCGGAACCCGATGGCCCCAAGCCAATCAGTGGATTTGTGTTTGTCCATGTATAATTGGTATTCGCTACGTTCGAACCTGAAAATTGTATGGTAGTAGTTAGTCCACTGCAAATTACCACCCCCGAAGATGGGTTTACAGTAACATTGGGCGTTGGGTTAATAGTTATTCTAAAAGTTCTGATTGGGCCATTACAACCATTTGAAAAAGGGGTTACAGTAAATACAGATTGTATCGGAACATATTGAATATTGGTTGCAGTAAAAGGATCTATATCTCCGCTTGCAGCTAAAGGAATAGAACCAATGTTTATGGTAGTTCTTGTCCAAGTGAATAGCGCACCCGCCATTGTTGTAGGAACAAAATTTATAGGATTTGTTTGCACCCCATTACATATAGTTTGTGATAATGGGATAACCATATCTGGTGCAGCTTTCGCAATATATGAATAACTCATTGGGATACCTGAACAGGAATTAGACATCGGGATAACAGTAATTACACCTGGTAGATCCACTGATCCTGGATTGGCATAAGTAAAAACACCAATGTTTCCAGTGCTAGAATTTGGTAGACCAATAGCTGGTTCAGTGTTCGTCCAGTTGTAAATGGTGCCAAGAACGCTTCCAGAAAAAGTTACCGGTAGTGTAGTTAGATATTCACAATTCGTTTGATCCGCTACCTTAAGCACAGTGGGAGTTGGGTTTACGCGAATAGTGAAACTGCTGGAAGGACCATAACAGGCGTTCGAAAAGGGCCTTACGGTGAAGGAAGAGGAAATGGGAATAATGCCAAAGTTGGTAGCGGTGAATGCAGGTATATCTCCAATATCGCTTGTTTGTGGTATACCTATATCAGCACCCGTTCGCTGCCATTGATATTCAGTACCGGAAACTGATGAACCTGTAAAAAGTATCGGTGCCAATAAATTGTTTGCACATATTATTTTGTTTCCTGGGTTACTTACCTGCGGGGTTGACTTAACCGTCATAGTAAAAGTTACCGGTAGGCCAATACACCCAAACAAATTGGGACGAACTTCAAATTCACTGGTTACTGGAACAGAAGAAAAATTGTTAGCGATAAGCGTATTTATCTGCCCATTGCTGCTGGCTGGTAATCCATTACTCGTGTTGCTATTCGTCCAAATATAATTTACACCCACGTAAGCCGGTGATGAAAAAGTTACAGTGGGAGATAATGCCCCACATATCTCAAAGCTACCAACCGGAAGCATTGTAGGGATGGGATATACGGTGTACGTATAGATTTCAGGGAACTGACTGGAACATCCATTAGAAAATCCGCTTACCTGTATCTGTGCAGTAATTGGGGAAGTAAAAAAATTTTGGGGAGTAAAAGAAGGAATGGCAGAAATGCCATTGTCAATTAATCCAATGGATGGCATGGTGTTAGTCCAAGTGATTATGGAGCCCGGTATATTGGAAGAAAATGCAATTCCACCATAATTTATTCCATTACAAAGTGTTTGATTGCTAACATTAGAAATAACAGGCTGTGGTTTTACGGGAATCTTGAAGGTTATTGGATTTCCGGTACAAACTCCTATTGCAGGTATAACAGAAATGGTTGCTGTAATAAGTACATTGCTTAAATTAACTGCCGTATATGGGTTTAGCTGGGTAGGATCAGACTCTGGAGTAGTAATTCCAATATTGGGCCCCCCATAATTCCAATAATATCTGGTATTGGGGGTAGGGCCTGTAAAAGGAATGATGGGGGTACTAGCATTTGCGCAAATAGGAGATTGATCAGCAATCGCAGCTGCAACAGGAAATGGCCTCACAGTTACCTGAAGGGTATAGGTATTCCCAGAACTGGAAGTGATTGTATAATTAGCCTGCCCATCAACGATATTGTTATTGTCTAATGTATCGGTTAATTTTAATTTGGGAGTGGGGGATGATCCCCCCCCGGTTGCGCCAGTTTGCGTGGGTGTCGTCCAGGTATAGGTAGTTCCTGTCGGCTCTGTTACCACCGAAAAATTGAAGGGAACCCCAGAACATGTGGTGAGTGTATGCGTTTGTCCCACCACTGTTTGCAACAATGGTAATAAGAACATGAGCAGGACAAACCTCTTCATATTTCTAAATGGTTTTTCAATTGCATGCAAATTATTGTATGCAACAGGGATAGGAATTAGGGATATTGGCAAAACCCGTGTAGTTCTTACACTACAGGGTGAAGATACCCAAACCCCTGAATACGCAGTCTTATCAACCTGTTAACATTATTTTATATTAAATATTTAAATTTTATTAATACGTTCTGAGCTTTTTCTTTCAATCAGCGCACTTTTTAATTCTAATTTGTCGATTCTGTTCCCAAACGTCTTTTTTTCAATCATTCGAAACAAAAGTCCAGCCGCTTCCACCCCAATTTCAAAAGCTGGTTGGGTTATTGTAGATAAAGACGGGTTCAACAACGAAGCTGTTCGTAAGTTTGAAAAACTTATGATTTTCAATTGTTTAGGTATCTGTAACCCCATTTCCTGGGTAACATAATACACCGATATGGCCAATTTTTCTACGGTTGAAAAAATGCCATCCGGTCTTTTTCTACCCTTTAACAACGCTTTTATCAAGGAAAGATTGTATTCATTGTCGTTGGTGCACTGAACGATGAGTCCATTTTCAACGGGTAAACCGTGTTTTTTCAGGGCATCCATGTAGCCATTCATTCTTTTGTTGCTAATAGACAGGTAGTGGGAGAGGGATAAGCAGGCAATACGCTTGCATCCCGATTGAATCAGATGTTCGGTTGCCCGAAACCCACTTTCATAATCATCGGTAGTAACCGTGGGGCACGACATTTGCTCAGGCACCCGATCGAAAAAAACCAAAGGAATACCGCTTTCTTGCAAAGAGGTTAAATGGTCTACTGATTGGGTATCCCTACAAAGCGACATGAGCACCCCATCTACCCGCCCGCCCAGTAAGTGCCGAACGGTGGATACTTCATTGGTGTTATTCTCGTGGGTAAGATAGGTAAGCACGTGGAACCCCTTTTGCTCGGCCACCATTTGGATACCGTCTATGGCTAGTGCGAAAAAGTTATTGGCAATTTCGGGAATCACTACCCCGATGGTAGCACTTTTTTTGCGTCGCAAACTACTGGCAAAGGGATTGGGCTGGTAGTTCATGCGGTTGGCCATCTCTACTACTCGCTTTTTAGTTTCGGCACTAATTTCGTAACTATCGCGTAATGCTTTGGAAACAGAAGAGATGGATAAGCCTAATGCAGCGGCTAATTGCTTGAGGTTGGTATTACTCATACACCTGATTTTCGTAGGTTGGATAATTGATTGGAACAACTAAACTACAACATTTTACGAAAATCAACGAAAACGTTTTTCCTAAATATACGAAAATCGCTACCCGTTAAGGTCGCGACTTCGATTAATTTTTTACGAAAACAGATTAGCCTTACTTCAGCATACTACGCAATCGAATGAGCGCTTCTACATAATAATAGTCCGCATAAGTTAAGGGTACATCCACTTCCGAATTTCCCGGTAAATGTCCGGTAGAATGTTTTAAAATAAATCCCCCATTTTCTCCAATGTTTGCCGTATACGTTGGGGTAGACAATGAACGGATGATTTTTTCGGCCATTTGTAGATACTCTTTTTGTAAGGGGGCTGCATTGTATTGCGACAGTTCTAACAGAGCAGCAGCCGTAATCGCTCCGGCGGATGCATCCCGATAAGTTGCGGGTATATCAGGCGAATCAAAATCCCAAAAGGGGATACCATCTTCCGGTAACCGAGGATGATGCATGATAAAATGGGCAATCTGATTGGCTTGTGCCAAATATTTTTTATCCTTGGTATACCTATACGTACTTACATATCCATACAATCCCCATGCCTGCCCACGTGCCCAAGCCGATGCGTCGGAATAACCCTGGTGCGTATTTTTTGCCCGAACAACTCCGGTAGTAGAATCGTAATCGATCACATGATACGAGCTGTAATCTTTTCGGTAATGATTAGCCATGGTGGTATTTGCATGGGTTACCGCAATCTTATAGTAAGTAGAATCTTTTGTGTATTTCGTTGCCCAAAATAGCAACTCTAAATTCATCATGTTGTCTATTATTACGGGAAATTGCCATTTGCCATGGTCCCAAGATTTAATGGTACCGGTTGTTGTTCTAAATCGGGAGGACAATGACTTTGCACTATTTACCAAAATCTCCTCCGTTTGTTTGGAAGGATTTTGCTGATTGGCATGCCCAAAACTATTGTACATCATAAATCCCAAATCATGGGTGCCTTTATTGAACTGCTCTTTTTGTAAAAACTGCTCTACCCGCAATGCCTCTTTTTGTATGGACTCGTTTTTGCTATAGTCATACAAATAGTGCAACGTGCCGGGATAAAAGCCACTCGTCCACCAGTTAGTCTTACTGGTTTCGAATTTCTTGGTACCCCAGTAATAAGTTTTAGGAAGCAGGCCATCCGGTAATTGAGTGCCTAAAAAACTGTATTGACGAACGGCTCTGTTCAATGCACTATCAATCAATGTTTTTAAATCGGTAGGTGAAGACTTCTTGGTTTGTGCTGCTGCAGTAAAATGAATAATCGTACCCAATGTGAGTAAACAAATAAGCCATTTGATTTTCATAATAAAAGGGGATAGGTAGTTACTTAAAACAGAATGCCACACTTACTATGTGGCATTCTGTATATTTTCAAAAGTAATAAAATTATTCTGGAATCTTATCCAATGGCGGAACATTACCTGCTGCTCCTGAATATCCGATATTCTGATTGATACGGGCATCCGTATTGGCCAAAATAGCTTCCTGTGGTATCGGCCATAATACATGGTATTGGCTGATGCGGAATACATCTCCACGGATAGTTACGAAATTCTTACGGTAGAATTCATTCTTCTCTAAAATCCGATCAATCATAAAATTAGAAGTAGAGAAGTTGGCCAAAGTATAGGTTTTGCCATTATAAGGCTGGCCCGTTTTAGCGAAAAGGTAAGCGATACGGGTTAACTCAGTTTTACGAGGCTCTTCCCAATACAATTCTCTTGCACGCTCATCTAATATAGTTCCGATGCTCATGTCGGCTGCTGTATACGGGGAGCATTTGGCTCTTGTTCTTACCGCGTTCACATCCAATGCAGCATTGGCAGCATCTCCCTTCCACATATAGGCTTCTGCACGCAGCAAATAGGTTTCTGCTAAGCGGAAAACATACCAGTCGGAGTGCCCGCCCTGCATAGGAGCGTTTTCGAAGTCAGGAATATATACTTTATAGTGTGGCCATGGAAACCATCTTCTCAGAGTGTCTTCACATAGCAGGTTGCCTGTGGGGCCTCTTAACCGCAGGCGCAAACCATAGGCGGTATCCTTCCCTTTGATGGCCGGGTTGTTGTAGCGCAAGTTTTCTGGATATAACCAGTTTCCAGATACTGAATCGTGGCGTAAATCTTTGGCATCGTCCCAAATCATATTGTAATGGTAAGAAGTATTTCTGCAGCGACCGATACCACGTCCATAAATATTCATGATATCAATTTCCACACCCGAAGTAGACACCATACCTTGACTACCCATTGGAGTAGAGATAGTGGTACCAATAGATACACCCGGAAGGGTTTGCCGCATAATACGCATGCCGGGTGTTCCATCCGTCCAGGCACTAGGCGTTCCTAAACGATCGGTTACCATAAACAACCCTTCGGTATTTACTGAAGCAGATTTATTTTCGGGTCTGTGTAAATCCCAAGTAATATTTTTATCTGCTTTGGCGGCATCTACTCCAAAACGGCTCGTCATTAATTTAAAGGTACCACTGTTTATAACTGCAGAGGCAGAAGCAATGGCATCATCAAACAACCCCAATGCCAAATTTACTTTTGTAAGTAAGTGGTAGCAGGCACCTCTGTTTACATCGCCTTTTTCAGTAACCCAGGGAACATACTTAACTGCAAATTCTAAGTCTTGCTTCATACGGGTTAAAATAACCTCCCGCTTTACCGTTTGAAAATCTGTTTTGGCAGATGTTACCTCCTTAATAGGGCAGGGTACATCACCAAACTGGTTGGTTAAGCGATAATATCCAAAGGCACGATAAAAATACGCCTGACCTAAAATGATATCCTTGTCAGCTTGCGCAACTGCGGCAGCTGCCGGCAATCGACTTATAATAGTATTTGCCATCCGAATGCCGGTAAACATCTGGTTCCAGAACCAGCCAATTCTATTAAAATCCGGGCTGTTTAACTGGGCATCCGGACGAATCTGCACGTCCATATTTTGTGCTGGGCCAGTTTTGTCATCCGTACCTTCCACCGATATTTCTGAAAATATCAATTCAGAAATAATGGGAGAACCGTCTCCATACCATTCACCCCGATAGTTGTTGGCACATCCAGCCAAACCAGCTTTAAATCCAGTTACATCTACGTAGGTGTTTTCCGGTGAGTAAATAGACAGGGGTTTGGGTTCTAGCCAATCTTTTTTACAACCCTGAAATGCTATCGATATCAAAAGGATAACCGACAGCAGAAAAGTGTATTTATAATGCTTGTTCATGTTTTCTGTTTTTGAGGGGGTTATCTTATAAAGTAACATTCAAACCAAAGTTGAAATTAATGGGAGTAAGTCCTTTATTTTCAGGATCAAAATAACTCCAAGGTGAGAACACCGCAGCATTCACCACATTGAAATATACTTTCATCGCATCTATTTTCCATTTCTTAACCGTGGCAGCAGGAAGCGTATACGCTAAGCTAACATTCGCTATTCTCACAAAACTACTTTTTCTATATACGTTCCAGGTTACTGGTCCGCCCGCATTCGACATCATAGCAGCATAGTCGTTGATAGGATTTTCGGGAGTCCAGTAAGGGCGCTGATAGAATTGAGAACGATCGTAGAATAAATCCACATTTTTCGCTTCATTTAACTGCGTTTGTTGACCCATTTTTGCATATAAAGTGAAAGCAAAATCAAAGCTTTTGTAAAGTTTGAATTCATTTCTCAAATTCCAAGAAAACTGAGGGGTAGCAGTTCCCAAAAATTGCTTATCGGCGATGGTATACTGTCCATCTCCATTGGTATCTTCTAAACGGAAATCTCCGGGTTTGTAACCATATTTTTTCGCATCAGCCACATCTGGTATTTGCCATACACCCGTTATCCGGTAATCGAATATGGTGCTGATGTTTCTTCCTATAAACCAGCCGTTGGCAATATCATCTTTTTCAGAAGAGCCAATTTGTTTTCCCGTTGCATCGTAGTCAGGAGTAGCACCATAAAGATGAACAATTTTATTTCTGTTGCTCCAAAGCGCAATGGTACTTCTCCACTCGATATTCTTTCTTTTCAGGTTATTGGTATTAATAGAAATTTCAAAACCTGTATTCTTCACTTCTCCCAGATTCACCAGGATACTGTTAAAACCAGTTACACTCGGAAGCGTTCTGTTAACCAACAGGTCTTTGGTGGTTCTATCGTATACATCAATCGATCCCGAAACAATGCCTTTTAGGATGGAATAATCAATACCAAAGTTGATGGCACTGTTTCTTTCCCATTTCAATGCCGGGTTTGCCAAATTACTACCAGCCACACGGCCTACATTGATAGCAGTACCTCCGGCAGTAACATATACATAGGTTCCGGATGCTAAGTTAGAAAGCGCCGCATAGCGACCGATTTCACGGTTACCATTTTCACCATAAGAAATGCGGGCCTTGGCATAATCTAACCATCCTGAAGCATTCTTCATGAATTTTTCATCACTGAAAGCCCAAGCCAATGCAACGGATGGAAAATTAGCTCTTGGGTTTTGTTGTCCGAAGGCAGAATAGCCATCTCTTCTTTCTGTAATGGTAAAGAAGTATTTCTGATCGTAGTTATAGTTCAATCTGCCCATTATGGCATCGCCGGTAGCATATTGATCATCTGTTGCAACAACAGGTGCCAAAGTTGCAGACTGAAGAGAACTGAATCCCAGGTTATCATTTGGAGCAAAATTAGATGCCTGAATCGTTGTGTTCCAGGATTGGAATTTCTCAGCATTCACCAGGAAAGTAGCGTCGAAACTGTGTTTGCCATACTTTTTATTCCAGTTGATTACATTATCCAACTGCCAAGAATATACAGTTTGGTTTCTTCTGTTCGAAATACCCTTTTGAGTAGCCAATGTAGGGTTAAGTGATGATTGGTGGCGATATTCGCGAAGTAAATCCAATCTAGGCGTAAAGTTTACCGAATACGAGAAACCCCAAGGCAATTTCCCTTTTGCATAAACCGAGCCGAAAAAGTTATCGTATTTGTACAATCTATTTTCATACTTCTGAGCCAAAAATGGGTGGGAATTATTACCCACATCGTCGTTAGGGCTAGACCGTAAAGTAAATCCGTCGGCGGCATAATAAGAACCCCAAGGAGTTGTACGATTTAAATCTTCTAAATTTACTCTTACAGAACTTTCATCTCTTTCTGCAAACTGAAAATTCAATCCCACCGTAAGAAATTTGGCAATATTGCTTTCCAAATTAAAACGAGTTCTGAAAGTTTTATATTTATCACCCACCGTTAATCCATTATTCTCTAAATAACCCAAAGAGAAATAATAATTATAGTCATCTCTTCTTTGTGCAATGCTAATGGTATGATCTTGTTGCATAGCACTGTAATTCAGCATTAATTTTTCCCAATCCAAACTCGTACCTGCCTTGTAGTTAGCAACCTCAACTGCTTTTAAACCCAATCGGGAAAGCCATAATGCTTCTGGGTCTGTAGAAGATGCAGTTCCATCTAAAGCAATCCATTGCGCTAATGTAATACTTGAGGGTAACTTGTTGGGGTTGGTGAATCTATATTTGATACCGGGTTTAGAGGTAGAATCAAACCCAAGCTGCGACCATCTAACATCCTGCCTCCAATCTATAAATTCATAGGCATTTAATAAATGCGGGCGATTAGCCGGTTGGTTCAAACCGATATTATGGTTGAAAGTAATAATGGGTTTACCCACTTTACCCTTTTTAGTAGTAATTAATATTACTCCATTCGCAGACCGGGCTCCGAATACAGCAGCGGAACTGGCGTCTTTCAGAATGTCTATAGTGGCAATGTCGTTCGGATTAACATCCTCCAAACCACCTGGATAAATTACCCCGTCTAATACAATCAATGGACTAGAACTGGCAGTTAACGTACCCTTTCCTCTGATTTGTAAGCTGGAGTTAGATCCTTTGGTACTGGCATCAAAACCCACATCCAATCCGGGAGCATTAC
>JAPLEI010000008.1:37832-38195 GCA_026391195.1 Bacteroidota bacterium
ATTACCGCGCAACATGTCTTGCACTGAGCGGGGATTTTCATTTTCAAATTGGGTAGCTTTTACTTGCGCTACAGCGCCGGTAAGGTCTTTTTTACGGGCGGTACCATACCCTACAACTACCACATCCCCCAAGCCGGAAACCTGCTCGGTAAGTGATACGTTGATGGCATCTGATTTTCCTTTTACGCTAACTTCCTTAGTTCCATAGCCGGTATAGCTAAAAACTAAGGTAGCATTGTCTGGAACATTGGGAAAGGTAAATAAACCCGATGCGTTCGTGGTAACCCCTTTATTGGTTCCCTTAATAACAACGGTTACCCCCTCCATGGGTGCATTTTTTGCATCCGTTACTCTACCGGTTAC
>JAPLEI010000008.1:38256-40408 GCA_026391195.1 Bacteroidota bacterium
GATGGAGGAGCGGCATAGAGTCGAGTAGCCGGATAATCCGCTGCGCAAACCCGGGTAGTACTGAGTACTAAAACCAACAATGCCAGCACAATTGTTCCGCTTTTTAAACCTGCGGATACACATGCTTGCGCAAAAACTTTTGCATTTTTCTTCATAATGGCAAGAATTGTTTTGATTTATGAACTTAACCGATTAGTTCGTTATACTAACCGATTAATATTCGGAAATAAAAGTTAAATTAGGTGAGATTCGGTTTGTAGAACTATTTTAAAACAATTTTTATCCAAAATTCCACGAAAAGGATTTCGTAAATTTCGCTCCATCCCGATGCAGCAGATAATAAATTTGTTTACCATCCCTTCTTCCTTTTTTTCTTACGGAATGGAGAAATTATTTATCTCAAATTTTTATTATGCATCAGTCCTTTCTTTTCAATCGATTTTGTGCCATACTATTATTAGTTGGCGTACTGCTTCCCAAATCCTCCCTTACCGCAGGGCCTGTATCACCCAATAAATTGAAAGGCAGTACCGTATTAGTCTATACAAAAAATGGAAAAGGCTACGTGCACGACAATATACCCGCTGCAGTTGCCTGCCTAAAAGAAATGGCTGCTGAAGAAAAATTTACAGTGGAAGTAACCGACGATGCCACCGTTTTTACCGAAGAGAACCTGAAAAAATATCAGTTGATCGTGTTTACCAGCACCAATAATGACGTTTTTGATACGGATGCCCAACGATTGGCATTTCGCCATTATATTGAAGCTGGGGGAGGATTTGTAGGGGTACATTCTGTTACCGGTACCGAGCGTAACTGGACATGGTTTAAAATGATGCTGGGAGAAAGCTTTTCCTGGCATGCCCGCTTTCAGGCTTTTTCTCTGAAAAAAATTGATAAAGCGCATCCTTCTATGTCGGGTGTGCCCGATCAGTGGACGCGGGAGGATGAATGTTATTTTGGCAAAGAACTTTTTCCGGGCATGAAGGTATTAATAGTGCATGAAGTAAATTCTCTCAATCCGGCGGATTCCGTTAACATCAAAAAAAATATGGGCAGTTTTTCTCAATATTATCCGGCCGTTTGGTACCAGCAATTTGAGGGAGGAAATGTTTGGGTTACTACCCTAGGGCATAGTAAAGAAAGCTATCAGGATGCAACCTATCGCAATCACCTGTTACAGGGGCTCCGATATATGGCTTCCCAATATAAAGGACTGGATTTCTCGAAAGCGACTTCCCTTTCAAAAGACGATCCATTAAAATAAGTAGGTGCTATCTAATCCTTCAAATTCACACTTTTTGTATGCATAAGTTCATTTGTATTTCTTTATTGATGATTACCCAGGCAGTTATAGCGCAACAACCTGTAAAATTAATTACGGTTGATCCCGGCCATTTTCATGCGGCCCTCGTTCAAAAATCGATGTACCCGGGTGTAGATTCCAATGTACAGGTATATGCACCCCAGGGCCCGGATTTACAAATGCACTTGAATAAAATTACCACCTACAATTCGGCAAAACTTGCTCCCACCCACTGGAATGAAGTGGTATATACAGGCAACGATTTTTTTAAAAAAATGATGCAGGAAAGAAAAGGCAATGTGGTGGTGCTGGCAGGAAATAATCAATTAAAAACCGATTATATTCTTCAATCTATTCAAGCTGGGTTTAACGTTTTTTCCGATAAACCCATGGCCATCAATACAGAGGGTTTTGAAAAGTTGAAAAAAGCTTTTCAAACTGCTGCCAGTAAAAAAGTATTGTTGTATGATATCATGACGGAGCGCTACGAAATAACCACCATTCTGCAACGGGCTTTGTCTATGCAGCCCGCTTTATTCGGACAGTTAGAAAAAGGTACTCCCGAAAATCCCGCTGTTACCAAGGAAAGCGTACATCACTTTTTTAAATACGTATCCGGTGCACCGCTTACTCGCCCCGCTTGGTTTTTTGATGTTGCGCAGGAAGGAGAGGGCATTGTGGATGTAACCACCCATCTGGTAGATTTGGTTCAATGGGAATGTTTTCCGGAAAAAATCATTCATTACCAAAAAGACATTCGTTTACTTTCTGCCAAAAGCTGGAACACATCCCTTTCTCCCGCACAGCTAAAAGAAGTAACGCAACTGGCTGCTGTACCTGAATATC
>JAPLEI010000069.1 GCA_026391195.1 Bacteroidota bacterium
AGTCCTTCTCTGCCACCACAAAACCATCATTGGTACTCGTCATTACTTGGATACGTTCCGCAGCTTCTTTGCTGGTTTTGTAACTCGTTAATAAAATGCAAAAACTTTTTTCATTACCCCTGCCTACCCTACCCCGTAGCTGATGCAACTGAGATAATCCAAATTTTTCGGCACTTTCTATCACCATTACGGTGGCATTGGGCACGTCTACCCCCACTTCTATCACCGTAGTACTCACCATTACCTGGGTATCGCCGCTAACAAAACGTTGCATGTTGGTTTCTTTCAGGTCGGAGGGCATCCGGCCATGACCTGTTCATACCCTTGGGTAAGATCTTCATAACTCATTTTCTCACTCTCTTCTATCAGAGGATAGATAAAGTAGGCCTGCCGGCCTTTTTCAATTTCAGTTCGAACAAAATCATATACCTGACCACGCGCCGATTCGTTGCGATGCACCGTAGTTATAGGTTGCCTACCCGGAGGTAATTCATCCATAACACTGTAATCCAAATCTCCGTAGGCCGTCATTGCCAGGGTTCGGGGTATGGGCGTGGCCGTCATTACCAGCACATGCGGCGGAATAGTCGCTTTTTCCCAAAGTCGAGCCCGCTGAGCTACGCCAAAACGATGTTGTTCATCCACAATTACCAATCCGAGTTGTTTAAACTGCACCACATCTTCAATCACCGCATGCGTGCCCACTACAATCTGAATGGTTTGATCTGCCAGTCCTTTTAATATTTCCTTACGGGCAGCCGTTTTGGTGCTACCGGTTAACATGGCTACCTGTATGGGTAAATCTTTGAGTAGTTTCTGAAGACTTGCATAGTGTTGCTGCACTAAAATTTCGGTAGGAGCCATAAAGCAGCTCTGATAGCCATTATCGGCTGCCAAAAGCATACTCATCAATGCCACAATTGTTTTTCCGCTTCCTACATCACCCTGCAGCAGGCGATTCATTTGTTTACCCTGACCTGTATCATTTCTAATTTCACGCAGCACCCTTTTTTGAGCTCCAGTTAATGTAAATGGCAAATGCTGGTGAAAAAACTGATTAAATAAATCGCCCACTTTTTCGAACAATACACCCTTACTTTGCTTATGTCTTCGCAATCGAACCAGATTCAAGCGAATTTGTGCGATAAAAAATTCTTCAAATTTCATTCGATCGATTGCCTTACGGTAATCTTCGGGAGAAGCAGGAAAATGTATTTGCCTAAAAGCCTGCGACCGACCAATCAGTTGTTGGGGTGCTAGAATATATTCGGGTATATTTTCAGGAATATCAGCCGGCTGAATCTGTGCAAATAAGTTGGCAGTTAATTTTGCCAGCTGGCGGCCATTCAATCCCCTGGCTTTCAACTTTTCGGTGCTCGGGTAAACCGGTTCGAGAAAAGGTTTTCCGTCTACCCTGGCCGGCGTATACACTTCCAACTCGGGATGAACAATCTGGGGCTTGCCATTAAAAAAACCGGTTTTACCAAACACTAGATAGGTAGTTCCTTCCTGTAATTGTTTGGTTACCCAGTTAATCCCCTGAAACCAAGCTAATTCCATCGTGCCGGAACTATCTCTGATTTGGGCAATCAGTCTTTTCCCCCTGCCGGCTCCTACCACTTCAGTAAACAGCAAAGTGCCTGCTACCTGAATGGAGTCGGTATCTGGGTGGATATCGCTGATTAAGCTAATACTGGTTTTATCGATGTGGCGAATGGGGAAATGCTCCAATAAATCGGAGAAAGTGAATAGCTGTAGTTCTTTTTTCAGCAATTCTGCCCGTACGGGTCCCACCCCTTTCAGGTACTCGATGGGCGTAGATAATATGTTGGAAGATCCTGGAATAGACAAACAATTGAGCAACCCTACAAAATTAGCTACTTACCCGCTAAAAATAACCGTTAATTATACCCCGAAAATATTCGGAAAAGGCAAAAAAACAGGGCCAGTTATACCATAAAACGATGCAGGCATATTATCTTCGCGCCCTATGAGTAAGGAGGTAGTATTAAGCGGAATCCGGCCTACCGGGTTCTTACACCTGGGTAATTATTTTGGTGCCATGCGAAATTTCGTTCGTATGCAGTCGGAGTTTACCTGCTATTTTTTCGTTGCCAACTGGCATAGCTTAACCACCCATCCGGACACAAAAGAGCTGAAACAGAGTGTAAATCGGGTGATTGCAGAAAACATTGCCTGCGGATTAGACCCTGAAAAGGTTGCCCTATATGTGCAAAGTGATGTGCCCGAAATAGCCGAATTATACCTGTACCTGAATATGCTGGCCTACAAGGGCGAGTTGGAGAAAACAGTAACCTTTAAAGAAAAGGTTCGGCTGCAACCCGAAAACGTAAATGCTGGTTTACTTACTTACCCTGTATTACAGGCGGCAGACATATTAATTCACCGGGCAGTTAAAGTGCCCGTAGGAAAAGACCAGGAACAAAATTTAGAAATGGCCCGAAACTTCGCCGAACGGTTCAACCACCGATATGGGGAAGTATTTCCACTACCCTACGGATTTAATTATGGGGGTGAACTGGTAAAAATTCTGGGGCTCGATGGGGAAGGAAAAATGAGCAAAAGTGAAAATCAACTTTCTACCCTTTATCTGGCAGATGACGATGATACCATCCGTAAAAAAATTGCAAAAGCAAAAACCGATCAAGGACCAGCAACGGAAAATGCAAGCAAGCCCGATTATATAGAAAATCTGTTCACGCTGATGAAACTGGTGAGTACGCCGGATACCGTTGCAAAATTCAATGCAGATTATAATAATAGCAGCGAAGGAAAATGTGTGATACGATATGGCGATTTAAAAAAGCAATTAGCAGAAGATATGATAGGCTTTATCCGCCCGATTCGGGAGAAAGCCACTGATTTACAAGCCAATCCGGAACTGCTGAAAAAAATCATCCGGCTGGGTGCCGAAAAAGCCCGAGCCAGTGCAAGCGATACCCTTCAGCAGGTTAAAAATGCAGTGGGAACCAACAATGCCTAAATGAAATTCGGGGAAAGCCTTTTGAACCCCGTAAATGATAAAATAATTGTACCTTGTAACTTATGGCAAAAGCGAAAAAAATAAAGCATGTGGCAGTGGCCGGAAACATCGGAGCTGGTAAAACTACCCTTACCGAATTACTTAGTAAACACTACCGCTGGATTCCGCAATTTGAGGATGTAGATCAGAATCCCTATCTCATGGATTTTTATGACGATATGCCTCGTTGGAGCTTCAATTTGCAAATTTATTTTCTCAATAGTCGATTGAATCAGTTACTGGAAATTCACCATGGAACGGAAACCATCATTCAAGACAGAACCATTTTTGAAGATGCCAACATATTTGCTCCTAATCTGCATGAAATGGGACTGATGAGCAAACGCGATTTTGATAATTATTATCAATTTTTTCAAACCCTCAAAACCATGGTGCAACCCCCTGATTTGCTGATTTACCTGAAAGCATCGGTGCCTACCTTGGTTTCGCAAATTCAAAAAAGAGGAAGGGAGTATGAAGAAAATATACGGCTCGACTATCTGAAAAAACTGAATGAGTTTTATAATAAATGGATAGATGGTTACCGCGAAGGTCCCGTATTAATTATTGATTGCGATAAAAACAAATTCGCAGAAAATGAGGAACACCTGGGAGAGATTATTCGCAAGATAGACAGTACCCTCTATGGTTTATTTTAAGGGATAACTTTCGGGCCGACATTTCGAATTTTTTCAGTTATGCCGGAAGCATATTGTTCAAAATTTTCGGCAAACATTTTTGCCAACCGATTGCTTTGATTTTGATAAGCATTTTGATTCTGCCAACTTTTCCAGGGTAATAATATATCATCCGGAATACCTTCACAATGGGTAGGTATTTGCATGCCAAAATTGGGATGGGCTACTTTGGTTACCCCATGAAATTTTCGCTGAAAAACTGCCTCAATCATAGTTCGGGTATAGCTAAGCTTTATGCGGGAACCTGTTCCGTAAGCACCGCCAATCCATCCGGTGTTGATCAGCCAAACTTCCACCCCTTGTTGGTGCAATTTTTTGCCGAGCAGTTGTGCATATACTCCTGGATGCAGTGGCATAAAGGGCGCTCCAAAACAGGCACTGAAAGTAGCTACTGGCTCGGATATGCCCGTTTCAGTTCCTGCTACTTTTGCTGTGTAGCCGCTGATAAATTGATACATCGCTTCCTCAATACTTAACTGACTGATAGGTGGAAGAACGCCATATGCATCGCAGGTGAGAAAAAATATGATAGCCGGATGCCCGCCTCTGGCGGGTGAGCAGGCATGGGGAATAAATGATAA
>JAPLEI010000065.1 GCA_026391195.1 Bacteroidota bacterium
AAAAATATTACTATAAGGGTACTATGCTAGATGAAATGATTAAAAAATATCATTTCATTAAATATTTTCCAATGAAATGAATAAATTGTTAATAATTATTCATTCAAACAGGTTGAATTTTTCGTAACTTCCCATTTCGATTGCCCGTCCATATTTTTTTCAGCCTATTAAACTGAGTTGGCATGCTATTTTCTACATCGGGCGAAGGCCTTTATCATCCTTCATTTGAACACGATTCCTGTGGTATTGGTTTTGTTGCCAGCATCAAAGGTGCCAAGTCGCATCAGCACATCAGTGATGCCCTTACTGTATTAGAAAATATGGAACACCGCGGTGCCTGTGGTTGCGAAAACAATTCGGGCGACGGAGCAGGTATTATGATTCAGATTCCCCACGAATTCTTTTTTGACGAATGTGCGCAGGCCGGCATCCACTTACCAGAATATGGAAGATACGGCGTAGGATTTTTATTTTTTCCTCAAGAAATTCGGCTGCGCGAAGAGTGCCGCGATATTTTTAACCGAACCGCGGAAAAGCTGGGCTTACCGATTCTCAACTATCGCAAAGTACCCGTAAACAAAACAGATATCGGACCCACTGCCCTTTCCGTTGTTCCCTGCATGGAACAAGTGTTTGTAGCCTGTCCCGACCATATACAACATTCCGACGAATTTGAACGCAAACTTTTTGTGCTGCGCAACCATGCTACTCACCTCATTCAAAATACCGTTAAGCAGGATGCCATCGGATTTTATATTGCTTCCCTCTCTTACAAAACCATTGTGTACAAAGGGCAGCTTACCAGCATGCAAGTGAGAAGCTATTTTCCCGACTTAAGTGATAAGCGGATGGTGTCGGCATTTGGACTGGTACATTCCCGCTTTGCTACCAACACTTTTCCATCCTGGAAACTGGCACAACCCTTTCGCTATATTGCCCATAATGGTGAAATCAATACCCTGCAAGGAAACCTGAACTGGCTTCGCACCAGTGAGAAAGGATTTACTACGCCCTATTTTACAAAAGAAGAGATGGACATGCTGTTGCCCATCGTTACACCCAATCAATCTGACTCGGCTTGTTTGGATAATATGATTGAATTGCTTACCCTAACAGGCAGGCCACTGGAGCAAGTGATGATGATGTTGATACCCGAAGCATGGGATGGCAATGAGCAAATGGATGCGGTAAAAAAAGCTTTCTACGAATACCATGCGGTTTTAATGGAACCCTGGGATGGTCCTGCTTCCATCTCTTTTACCGATGGCAAAATTATAGGTGCCACCCTCGACAGAAATGGATTACGCCCATCGCGTTACACCGTTACACATGATGATCGCGTAATTATGGCTTCTGAAACCGGCGTACTGCCGATAGATCCGGCGATGGTAAAAGAAAAAGGCCGCCTGCAACCCGGTAAAATGTTTGTAGTAGATATGGAGCAGGGCCGCATCATCAGCGATGAAGAATTAAAACACCGCATCTGCGGCAAGAAGCCCTATGCAGAATGGCTGAATAAATATAAAATCCGGCTAGAAGAATTACCCGAGCCACGTGTGATGTTCACCCACCTAGAAGCGGATCAAATTTTCAAATACCAAAAAGCCTTTGGCTATTCTACCGAAGACCTAGATACCATCATTGCACCGATGGCGCTCGACGGCAAAGAACCAATTGGCTCGATGGGAACCGATACCCCACTCGCGATATTGAGTGATCAGCCACAACACCTGAGCAGTTATTTTAAACAATTGTTTGCGCAGGTTACTAACCCTCCTATTGATCCTATTCGGGAAAAAATGGTGATGTCGCTGGCCGTATTTGCTGGAAGCAATGGCAACCTGTTGTTAGAAGATCCCCTCTCTTGCCACTGTGTTGCGTTAAAGCATCCGGTACTGAATAACCATGAGCTAGAAAAAATACGTAGTATAGATACCGGTATTTTTCAGGCAAAAACATTGCAGACGTATTTCCGTGCGGATGGCAAACCCGGTTCGCTGAAAGCAGGATTAGACAGGCTCTGTCGTTATGCAGTGGATGCAGTAGAAGATGGTTTTGAAGTAATCATCCTCACCGATCGCGCAATCGATTCTGAGCATGCGCCTATTCCTTCGCTACTCGCCACCAGTGCCGTACATCATCACCTAATTAGAAAAGGGTACCGCGGTAAAGTGGGTATCATTGTAGAGGCAGGAGATGTGTGGGAAGTGCATCATTTCGCGTGCCTACTGGCTTTTGGGGCAACGGCTATCAATCCCTATCTGGCACTATCTACCATTCGCGACATGAAGTTGGCAGATAAAATCAATTCTGAACTGGATGCGGATAAGTTGAAGAAAAATTATGTGAAAGCGGTTAATGAAGGATTGCTGAAAGTATTTTCTAAGATGGGCATATCTACCCTACAATCCTATCAGGGCGCACAGATATTCGAGATCATCGGATTAAACCAACAAGTGGTTGACAATTATTTTACGGGCGCCACTTCACGTATACAGGGAATGGGACTAGACGAACTGGCAAAAGAAACCCTTGCCAAACATTTCTTTGCTTTTAATAAAAAAGATATTCCCAACAATCGCTTACCAGTGGGCGGGGTTTATCAATGGAAACGCAAGGGAGAATTTCACCTATTTAATCCGCAAACCATTCATCTGCTGCAGTTGAGCACACGACAGAACGATTACGAAGTATTTAAAAAATATTCGCGCTTGGTGAACGACCAAGGTGAAAAAGCTTGCACCCTGCGCAGCTTATTTCAACTGAAAAAAATTCGTCCCTCTGTTTCGCTTGATGAAGTGGAGCCGGCAGAAAATATTTACAAACGCTTTGCCACTGGAGCAATGTCGTTCGGCTCTATTTCCTGGGAAGCCCATACCACGCTGGCCATTGCCATGAACCGGTTGGGAGGAAAAAGTAATACCGGTGAAGGCGGGGAAGATGAGATTCGATATACACCCCTGGCCAATGGTGATTCGATGCGCTCGGCCATCAAGCAGGTAGCATCAGCAAGATTTGGTGTTACCAGTTATTACCTCACGCAAGCCGATGAGCTACAAATTAAAATGGCGCAGGGCGCCAAGCCGGGTGAGGGCGGACAATTGCCCGGACATAAAGTTGATGATTGGATTGGCAAAACCCGCCATGCCACACCCGGAGTGGGATTGATATCACCTCCCCCCCACCATGATATTTATTCGATTGAAGACCTGGCTCAATTAATATTCGATTTAAAGAATGCCAATCGTGCGGCACGCATCAATGTGAAGCTGGTATCCAAAGCTGGTGTGGGCACTATTGCTGCCGGGGTTGCCAAAGCCAAGGCCGATGTGATATTAATTTCGGGCAATGATGGGGGTACGGGTGCCTCGCCCATCAGTTCTATCAAACATGCAGGATTACCCTGGGAACTGGGATTAGCAGAAACCCATCAAACCCTTGTAAAAAATAAACTCCGCAGCCGAGTAGTGGTGCAGGCCGACGGACAAATGAAAACTGCCCGCGACATTATTATCGCCACTTTATTGGGAGCCGAAGAATGGGGCGTAGCCACTGCAGCTTTGGTGGTAGAAGGTTGCATACTGATGCGTAAATGTCATTTGAATACTTGTCCAGTTGGAGTAGCCACCCAAGACCCTGAACTGCGCAAACGCTTTACAGGAAATGCCGACCATGTAGTGAACTTCTTTCAAATGCTTACCCGCGAGTTACGAGAGATCATGGCAGAACTCGGATACCGATCCATTGAAGAAATGGTGGGGCAGGTAGATGGACTAGAAATGCGAGAATCTATTACCCATTGGAAATACAGTCGACTCGATTTATCTGCCATCTTATACAAAGAGCCGGCAGACGCAAGTACCGGATTATATCACCAAGAAGCACAAGATCATGGATTATCGGAAGTGCTCGACTGGCAATTACTGAAAGCCGCAGCTCCGGCTATTGAGCAAGGAAAACGAGTAACTGCCTCCTTCCCTATTAAAAATACCAATCGCACGGTTGGTACGATTGTGAGCAATGAGATCAGTAAAAAATATGCGGCAGCCGGATTACCTGATGAAACCATCCATTTTAGTTTTACTGGAACCGCTGGGCAGAGCTTTGGAGCGTTTACTGCGCGCGGACTCACCCTGGAGTTAGAAGGGGATGCCAATGATTATTTTGGCAAGGGTTTGAGTGGGGCAAGACTAATAGTTTATCCATCGCGTCAGGCCAGTTTTGTGCCGGAAGAAAATATATTAATTGGCAATGTGGCTTTTTATGGCGCTACATCGGGTGAGGCATTTATACGTGGAAAAGCTGGCGAACGCTTTGCTGTGCGTAATTCTGGAGCCCGTGTGGTGGTGGAGGGCGTTGGTGACCATGGCTGTGAGTATATGACCGGAGGGATAGCCCTGATACTGGGTGCAACGGGCCGCAATTTTGCAGCGGGCATGAGTGGGGGTATTGCGTATGTATATGATGTGAAAGATCAGTTTGCGCAATATTGCAATACCGAAATGGTTGACTTAGATCCAGTAGGGGAAGAAGATATTGCCGTATTGCAAGAAATGCTAGAGAAACATCATCGCTATACTGGCAGCACCCTTGCAGGCTTTGTTTTAGAAGACCTCGCCAATCAGCTGAAGAATTTTGTGAAAATATTTCCACTCGAATATAAAAAAGTATTACAGGGTGTTGGCAGCAAGCAACCAGCCAATCATCCCTAACCAATTGAGTAATAAATACTGCAGCAAGCAGTAAAAAAATTAGTAGTGTATGGGCAAACCAACCGGATTTATAGAATTTACCCGCGAAGCGCCGGCAAAAATTTCACCCGAAGAGCGCCGGCAACATTACCGCGAATTTGTGCAACCTTATAGTGAGCCTGCACTAAACCAACAAGCAGCCCGCTGCATGAATTGTGGTGTACCGTTTTGTCATTCTGGTTGTCCGCTCGGCAACATCATCCCCGAATTCAATGATGCCGTATACAGGAAAAACTGGGCAGAAGCCTATGAGATATTAAGTGTTACCAATAATTTTCCTGAGTTTACGGGAAGAATTTGTCCGGCCCCCTGCGAAAGTGCTTGTGTACTGGGTATCAATCAGCCGCCGGTAGCCATTGAAGAAATTGAGAAGCACATCATAGAAATCGCTTTTGAAAAAGGATTGGTAAAACCGCGCAAACCGGCTTTGAGAACGGGCAAGAAAGTGGCGATTGTGGGTTCGGGTCCTGCGGGTTTAGCCGCTGCAGCACAACTGAATTATGCGGGCCATCAGGTAACGGTGTTTGAGCGGGATGCCTATCCCGGAGGCTTATTGCGCTATGGTATTCCCGATTTTAAATTAGAGAAATGGGTGGTAGAGCGGCGTATCCGGCTGATGGAAGAAGAGGGTGTACAATTCAAATGTAATGCGCATGTGGGTGTAAATACCAGTATCAACGATTTGCTGCGCGAATACCAGGCGGTGGTATTGGCAGGCGGTTCTACCGTTCCGCGTAATTTGCCGGTGCCGGGCAGAGAATTGTTGGGCGTACATTTTGCGATGGAATTTTTGAAGCAACAAAATCAGCGAGTAGGTGATGAACCAGTAACCGTTGCAGAAATTCATGCCCGCGGGAAACATGTTGTGGTAATTGGCGGCGGTGATACCGGCAGTGATTGTGTGGGTACTTCTAACCGCCATGAAGCCGCCAGTGTAACCCAGTTTGAATTGTTACCCCAACCCCCTGCAGAGCGAACACAACATATGCCCTGGCCTTCGTATCCGATGTTATTAAAAACCACTTCCTCACACGAAGAGGGCGCCAATAGGCAATGGGCGGTAGCTACTAAAGCGTTTATTGGTAATGAAAAAGGGGAACTCACTGCGCTGCGGATAGTAGACCTACAATGGAAAACCCGCGCAGATGGTGGTTATGCAGGCTTTGATGAAGTTGCCGGCAGCGAGCGGGAGATCCCTTGTCAACTGGCTTTATTGGCTATGGGCTTTATGCATCCGATGCGGGAGGGATTGATACAACAGCTGGATGTGGATTTAGATGAGCGGGGAAATGTAAAAGCTACGGAAGGGCAGTACCAGACCAATATACCTAAGATTTTTACAGCAGGTGATATGCGCCGTGGGCAATCGTTGGTGGTATGGGCTATTAGTGAGGGAAGAGAATGTGCGAGAAAAGTAGATGAATACCTGGTGGGTCATTCGGTGTTGGAATCGAAAGACCGCAGCTATTTAGTGGGCTAGATTTTCGTTATTTAGTGCGTGGAGTAATGGGTTAGTTTTGCCCCTGATCCAAGAAAAATACCATATTAAAAAGTTCAGTACCGTCTCCGTAAATACTACCCAGATTGGTTTTGAGCCGATATTCGCGGAAGGTTGTTTTTGCCAGGTACTCGAAATCAATATCCATGCGCTCATATTTTTTTATCAGGTTATAGCCTTTTTTATAGATGCAGGGATGGTGGTTAAACACAAAGTTATGCAGCAGGATGCTGGTATCCCCGCCTACTTGGGTGAACTCTACTATGGCAATTTTCAGGCAGCCGCTTTCATCCTCCGCCCTGAGCCACTTCACTTGCACAGGCAGTTCTAACCCCTTATATCCGATGGTAATATCCTTAACAATAGTATCGTTCAGCAATTTCCATTGGGGATGATCCTGCATAAAATTTTTTACTACCAATACCCGGGATATCTTGCCCTGCGGTTTTTGGTTGCAGGCAACGGCAGCAGCAGCTAGTAAAATGAATAATAGGGACTTTTTCATAGTGAAAAGTTACAGAAAAGTTGAGAAATTATACAAGGAAAATACGGATGGGACAGAAAAAAGTGAAATAGACTTGGACAAACCAGCGTGAGGGTGTGCACCTCTGGAGTATGGAGTTAGCTTGTGGAGTTTGAGTGTGGAGTGTGCACCGAGGAGTTTAAGAGTGGTGAAGGGTTGTAGAGCCATCGGCACGATTTTATTTATACCTACGGATTTTAATCCGTAGCATCTTCTAGCACCTGACGTATAGAGTGCCGTAGGCACGATGCATATTTTATACACGCTGTCATTAATCATATCGGCCGAGCCTACGGCTCTCTTTGGATCTTACTTGCTCTCTAACAACGGTTTAAAATCCGTTGTTGTAGAATGTGTCGAGGCTATGCCTCTTTGCTACCAATGATAATTTTTTAAACCCGCTTTGTGCAGGAATTAAGGGGGGTGATAATACCAGTGTGCCTGTGTGTGCGCATCTGGAGTATGGCGTTTGAGTGTGGTGTGTGTGCCGACGGGTATGAGAGCGTAGAAGGGTTATAGAGCCATCGGCTCGATTATGTTTATACCTACGGATTTCAATCCGTAGCAGTTTCTAGCACCTGACTCATGGAGTGCCGAAGGCACGTTGCATATTTTATACACGCTGTCTTTAATCATATCGGCCGAACCTACGGCTCTCTTTGCATCTTACTTGCTCTCTAACAACGGATTAAAATCCGTTGTTGTAGGATGTGTCGAGGCTACGCCTCTTTACTACCAGTGATAATTTTAAAACCCCGTTATGTAGATTATTTAAGGGGTCGATAATTCATCCCGATAAGTATAGTTGAGGCGGTCCATGGCCAGTCCACCCGGATGTTGACTATTCCCATTGCGGTTGAGTTGCAGAATATTGCCATTGGCATCATACCGGAAGGTTTCGGCATAGTTGTCGGTAGTGTTGGTATTGGATTGCGTCCAATTACCCATAAAACTGCCCGAGGCAGGGCCAAATGTATGCTGTCGGGTATTGAGCAGGCGGTTGAGGTGCACGTATACATAGGTGAAGCCGGTGGTAGATTACAAAGCGTATAAATACCTGATACAAGTACTATACATGCATTTAAAAAAATAAATACTTTTGCATTGAATACGGATGCAGAATAAGGCTTGGGGCTGATTACCTATTACTTTGAATATGCGCAATTGCATACTCTTTTATAATCGGGCTTGGTTCTGTAAGCTGGACACTTATGTAGAAAGGTAAAATATTTTTAAATTAATGAGCATGCAAAGCATAACTATTGATATTGTAAGCAAAAAAGCAATGAAGGTTCTTCATGAATTAGCATCCAATCAATTGATTAAAATGCCCTCAGAAAAAAGAATCGAGGTTAAAGCTAGTCGTTCTGGAACAAAAAAGCCTTCCGACTATAGGGGTGCTATTAGCAAAGAATCAGGGAAAGAATTACAGGACCAAATTAAGCGAGGTAGAATAGAATGGGAATGAACATGCTTGTGGATTCTAATGTGATTATAGATTATGTGAGTAATCGGATTCCCGAAAAAATAGCCAAAGATCTAGATATTTATTTTAATAGAAATTTCTCAGTATCGATTATATCTAAAATGGAAGTATTAGGATTTAACACGTTAGACTATGAATTAGAGCAGCTAGAATCCTTTATTAAATTCAGCTCAATAATTTACATTGATGAAGATGTGGCAAATAAAACAATTGAAATTAGGAGAATAAAACGAATAAAATTACCTGATGCCATTATTGCAGCCACAGCCCTAGTGAGAAACTGCATTTTGCTTTCCCATAATACAACTGATTTTAAGAAAATTGAGGGCCTGCAGGTTTTAGATCCCTATTCTTTTATTGGAAAATAACCTCTTTATGGGGTAAAGAGCTAACACTTCCGATGGAGTAGAAAGGGGTATGAGAGTGGAGAAGGGTTATAGAGCCATCGGCTCGATTTTTTATACCTACGGATTTTAATCCGTAGCATCTTCTAGCACCCTATATTCAGAGTGCTGAAGGCACGTTGCATATTTTATACACGCTGTCGTTAATCATATCGGCCGAACCTACGGCTCTCGTTGCATCTTACTTGCTCTCTAACAACGGATTAAAATCCGTTGTTGCAGTATGTGTCGAGGCTATGCCTCTTTACTACCAGTGATAATTTTTATACGCTTTGTCTAGGAATTAAGGGGGGCGATAAAACCAGTGTGTCTGTGTGTGCGCCGCTGGAGTATGGAGTTTGAG
>JAPLEI010000009.1 GCA_026391195.1 Bacteroidota bacterium
TGCGGTCGGCAATTTTACTTTTTTTCCAGAATTTAAAATTCTGAACGTTCAGATAAAAATCACCGCGGGGGAAGGTTTGGGCTTTGGCTCCAGCTCCGAATGCAGATGAAAAGTCACTTCTCACACCCACAGCAAAACCGAATATATCAGACCATTCGATTTTCTGATTAGCCAGAAATCCATAGGTAATAAAAGGCTCTATGTAGTCGGTAGAAACACGTTGAACAGCAGCTTGGGTAGCATTCCAAGGATAAAATCCCGGAGCATCATAGGCCCATGCATAAAATTGCTTCAGCAAACTGTTTCTGTAATCGAATGCTACTGTAGTGGTAGTACGTATGGGTAATTTGCTATTGAAATCTTTTTCAAAATCTGTTTTCAGGTTGATGGTTCCAATAAAATTTTGAAAAGTGGTTCGCGTAACCGTGTTGCCAATTTCACCGGTAGTATTTCCGGTACCTAAGTTAGATCCCAGAAAACGAGACTGTAATACCATGTTTTTATTATCTGCCTGGTCTTCGTATCTATAGGTGTTATTGGAATTGGCATAGTTAAGTGCATATTTTGCATCGAACT
This sequence comes from Bacteroidota bacterium, assembly GCA_026391195.1. Taxonomy (GTDB): domain Bacteria; phylum Bacteroidota; class Bacteroidia; order Chitinophagales; family Chitinophagaceae; genus Sediminibacterium. The sequence continues at coordinate 577 of JAPLEI010000009.1, forward strand.
CTACATATTTGATGGGTTTGTAGTTCCAGTTGATGGTTTGAATCAGATCAATCCGATCGGTAACATTACTGTAATATTGATTCCAGTTAAATTGGTTATTGTGATTTACTCCAACCGCTGCACCAAAGAAGTTACCATAATTGCCATCTAAGTCTTTTTGTGCGAAATTGGCAAAAGGACGGGCATTATTCACGTTGAATACATAGGTTCTACCGGTAGCATCTTTCAAGTCGTTCTTGGTATAAATTAACTGAGTTAAACTAGTCAACTTCATTCCTTTCATCAGTTCTACGCCCACTTTGGTTGTAACGTTGGTTCTGTTTTGACCGCCATTACCTACAAAGGGAGACTCTTGCTTATTGTTAGAGGCTGAGAGTAAGAAATCTACTTTATTACCTGAACCGGAAATAGTTAAAGAGTTGTTGGTAGTAGTTGTGCGCTGATAAAACATAGCGAAGTGGTCGTAGTACTGCAGATTTTTATTGTATGGCTTTTCCTGATAGCTGGTTAATCCCAATGAGTTATATACAACGTCTCCATTGTACACCAGGGTAGCCGGATCCAACGTCATTACAGCTCCGGAACCAGTTACTACGTTTCCATTGGCATCTGTAGCAAAAGCGTGCGCATTAGCTTTTGATAACCCACCCACATTCAGTAATTCGTTGTTACCGTAACTGGTTGAGAAATCAATATTGAATTTTCCGGCTTTTGCTTTTTTGGTAAATAATTGAATTACTCCATTCGCACCTTGCGCACCATAAAGAGATGCGGCAGCAGCACCTTGTACAATCTCTACTCTTTCGAAGATGTTTACATCTAATGATTGCAAACTGGTACCTTTTGCCTCAATACCATCAATCAAAATCATGGGCTGCGTTCCACTCTGAATTGTATTGATACCTCTTAGCAAAATGTTTAAAGGACGACCAGGATTACCATTCGTGCTGGCAATTAAGCCCCCGGCAACTTGCCCAACTAATTGCTGTGCAACATCACCTGTTGGTACTTTTACCTGATTATTAAGATTTACGGATTCCACCGAAATACCTAATCTTCTTTTACTAGTAGCAGCTCCCAAACCGGTTACTACTACTTCCGATAATAACTTGTCTTCTAATTGCAGCGTCACGTTAACCTGACTTTTATTGCCTAGCTCTACAATTTTTGTAGTATAGCCAACATAGCTTACTGTAACTCTGGTTGTAGAAGTTGGAACTGCAATTGAATAGCCTCCATCGCTATCCGTTTGTTTTGCAAGACGGTCATTCACATAAACCGTTGCACCGGATAAGGGAATTCCCTTATCATCCGTAATGCGGCCTGCTATTGTTTTAGTACTTTGTGCAATCGTTTGGATTGCCAGCATTAAAACAGCGGCCAATAGAAACAGCAATTTTCTCATGATACTGTGTTTTGGTTTAAGATTATTTTGGTAAATAAAAGGAATTCTTTTCAAATTTATTTATAAAAAGAATTATAAAAATACTCAATTTGTTAATTTGTTAACAATTTGTTTATGCGTTATTTTATTAAACTTTTTTATTAAAATCATTAGATTAAATTATAATTTATAAAATATATATGTACTAAATTGAAAATTAATTATTTATTGCTATTTTTTCTTTAATTTTTTATAAATTCATTTTTTTAATTATAATATACATATATTTTTTATTATAAACAGTTTTATGAAAATTCAATGTTGGTCATTAGGAAAATCGCATGAATCCTATGTAAAAGAGGGCATTGAAATCTTTTCCGCCCGGATTGAACACTACTTTCCTTTCAGTTGGAATATTCTTTCTCCACCCAAACAGGCAGCCAATATGGATATACCTGTTTTAAAGGAGGAAGAGGGTAAAAAAGTGCTGGAAATATTGCAGCCTTCCGATAAACTGATATTATTGGATGAGCGTGGAAAAAATTTACACTCCCCCGAACTGGCTAACTTGTTGCAGCAACATGCTGATCAAAGCACCAAAAACCTGATATTTTTAATCGGAGGAGCCTACGGTGTAAGTGATGCAGTTAAAAAAAGAGCTGATTTTTGCTGGAGTTTATCCCATCTGGTTTTTCCACACATGCTGGTTCGGTTACTACTTGCAGAGCAATTATACAGGGCTTGTACCATTATGCGCAATGAAAAATACCATCATACCTAAATGGTATCCGAATTGTTGCTGCATCTAATTACATTTGAGGTATCTTTTGGCTAATATATTCGAAAATGCTATCCTTTACTATCATCATCCTGCTGGTTACCTGTTTATTATCTTTTCTTGCTTTTTCTAACGAACAAATGATGGGTGAAATGATTTTTCATCCCCCTTCAGTTGATCAGCGTGGCCAATGGTATCGGTTTTTTAGTTCGGGATTTATTCATGCCGATTTTCTGCACCTGGCATTTAATATGTATACCTTTTATATGTTTGGAGGTTTGGTGGAAAATGCCTTCCGGGATATTTATGGGGCTTCCGGAACTGTTTTTTTTGCAGTGCTTTACCTCACTGCGCTTCCTGCTGCTATGATGCCCAGTTTTGAAAAACACAAACACGACGATTATTATTATAGTCTAGGAGCTTCTGGAGCCGTATCCGCTGTAATTTTTTGTGGTATATTTTTATACCCAACCATGCCTTTGAGTATTTTCCCCATCCCCATCGGTATTCCCGCATTCATTTTTGGTCCGCTATTCTTACTGGTTTCTGCTTATTTAAGTAATAAAGGGCGGGGTACCATCAACCATTCGGCCCATATATGGGGTGCTTTGTATGGGATTGTTTTTCTGATTATCACTACTGTAGTATTCACAGATTTTAAACCCATCCAACATTTCATTTCCGAAGTGATGAACTATTTTTGATATTGCAGGTGCAATGCCGTTCCCGATGCTTTCTGTAGTCGGAAGCGATGATCTATCCGATAGCCAATCACCCAAGCAATTTTGTGATTGCTCTCCAGCACGTACACTTTTTCTTTTTCTGTTGCAGACACTTTACAATCAATTAAAAAACGACTGATTTTCTTTTTTTTGTTGAGGCCTAGGGGATAAAAATAGTCGCCAGTTTGCCATTTTCTAATTAATAATGGAAATTCCAATGCTGCTTCCTGCAAGAAAGCTTCTGTGTCGGGTGTTTGCTGAGGTATACTGTTGTAGGTTATGGCTTCCAGATTAATGACTCCATTTGAAAATGAAATGGTTTTATCGGCACGATCTACCTGAATCAAAGTGTGTATTAGATTCGCTAAAGGGGCAATAATCAGGTGTTTGCGGTTGCGAATGATACGGTGGGTGGATGACAAACAATGTTTACCCGTAGCAGCTTCCAGCAACTGCAAAACCGCTGGTATTTGTGCTGGATGAAATCCGGCAGCTTGAATAATTTCCCAGGTGTAGGTTTGAATTGGGTCTAGTTTTTTCCATGCTTCCACCGGAATATGTTGTTCGACACCGTGAAGGGTAGTTATTTTTTCTATGTGGGTGGTTATTGCTTTTCGATATACCTGTATGCCTTCCCTAAATCGATTAATATTGGCCAACATCTGTGAGGGGGCATCCGGAAAAATTTCCTGTATCACGGGCATCAACTGATTGCGCACCTGGTTGCGGGTATAGTGATTGTGGGCATTAGAAGAATCTTCTACAAAAGCAATCCCATTGGCGGTTGCATAGGATAGCAGATCTGATTTTGGAATAGTAAGCAGCGGTCGAATCAGGGCTTCTTTTTTTCTCAGGGGTTGAATGCCTGCCAACCCTTCTAATCCCGTGCCCCGAAACAAATGCAATAACAAAGTTTCAATATTATCGTCTGCATGGTGGGCAGTTGCTAACCAAACCTTGCTTTGCAAATTAGAAAGATCTGTTTGTAAAAGCCTAAACCATTCGTAGCGTAAATTTCTGGCAGCTTCTTGTATGGATACCGAGTGTATTTCGGCATATTCGGCAGCATTTGATTTTTTTACGTGAAGCGGGATTTTATTTTTATTGGCCCAATCCTTTACAAATTGTTCATCTCTTTCACTTTCCTCACCTCTTAATTGAAAATTCATGTGGGCCAATTGAATTGGGAATCCCATCTGCAATAACAAATGCGCCAGCACCATACTATCTACTCCCCCACTTACGGCCACCAATAGGGTATCCTGTGCAGGAACATGAACAGTAAATTTTTCTTGCCAGTGTTGGGTAAATGCGGAATACAAATCCATAAATAGCTTTGGTTCGATAGGTAGCCAACAATTGGATTACCCTTTGGCAACTTCTTTCGCCCAGGTATCTTTGAGGGTTACCGTTCGGTTGAAAATCAATTGACCCGGCGTTCGCTCACTGTCGGCATAAAAATACCCCATCCGGATAAATTGGAAACGGGCATCGGGTGGATCATTTGCCAATGCCGGTTCCGCATATGCTACCGGAATAGTTTGCACGGAAGATTCATTGATATGATCTTTAAAATCTCCGGCTGCATTCGCCACATCTTCTACCTTAAATAAACGATCGTACAAGTTTACCTGAACCGGAATAGCATGTGCACTGCTCACCCAATGAAGGGTTCCTTTCACATGAATTCCCGAAGTATCTGATCCGCTTTTACTCTCGGGTATATGCGAACAATGCACTTCTGTAACATTTCCGTCCGCATCCTTAATCACTTCTTCGCAACGGATAATAAATGCATTTTTTAAACGCACCATTTGCATGGGTGCCAGTCTGAAATATTTTTTCGGAGGATTTTCCATAAAATCATCCCGCTCGATATACAATTCTTTGCTGAAAGGGATTTGTCGATGCGCTGCCTGCGCATCTTCTGGATTGTTTTCTCCTTGTAACCATTCCGTTTCATCCCCTAATGTAGTGATCACTATTTTCAGAGGATTACATACCACCATTCTGCGTAGGGCAACTTTATTCAAATGTTCTCGAACACAGAATTCCAATAATCCCACATCTATCAGGTTTTCTCTTTTGGCAATACCAATGCGTTCGCAAAAATCGCGGATACTTTCGGGGGTATAGCCTCTGCGGCGCATACCACTGATGGTTGGCATCCGGGGGTCGTTCCATCCATTTACATGTCCCTCTTGCACCAACTGCAACAGTTTCCTCTTGCTCATCACCGTATAAGTCATGTTCAACCGGGCAAATTCATATTGCTTGGAGGGAAAAATATGCAGTTTTTCTATACACCAATTATACAAATCGCGGTGCGGAATAAATTCCAGCGTACAAATGGAGTGGGTAATATTTTCAATGGAATCGCTTTGACCGTGGGCAAAATCGTACATCGGGTAAATGCACCATTTATCTGCCGTGCGATGATGATTGGCATGTTTAATTCGATAGAGAATGGGATCGCGCATAATCATGTTGGGCGATGCCATATCGATTTTTGCCCGCAATACCCGGCTACCATCGGGGTATTTTCCATCCCGCATTTCTCGAAACAGTTGCAGGTTTTCATCTATGTTACGGTTAGCAAATGCATTTCGAATGCCGGGTTGGGTGGGCGTTCCTTTTTGTTGTGCTATTTCGTCGGGGGTACTATCATCTATATAAGCCTGCCCTTGTTGAATGAGTTGTTCGGCATATTGATATAAATTGTCGAAATAATCAGAGGCATATCTCTCTCTGGCCCATTGAAAGCCCAGCCAGTTTACATCTTCGCGGATACTGTTTACGTATTCGGTTTCTTCGGTAACTGGATTGGTATCATCAAATCGTAGGTTGGTTTCTCCGCCATATTTTAGGGCCAGGCCAAAATTTAAGCAGATGCTTTTGGCATGCCCAATATGCAGGTATCCGTTGGGTTCTGGCGGGAAACGGGTTGATATAGACTTGTACTTTCCGGAAGCCAGGTCGTTTTCTACAATTTCTTCAATAAAGTGCAAACTTTTTTCTTCGCTCATGGATGGTCAGGTTAATCCGTGGCGAAGGTACGAAATCTTTCAGGCACTCGCCTTGTTTCGTAGCGGTATTCAGCTATTTACAAGCGCTTTATTCGATGATAATGGTATTGAAAAAGGCTTCCGCATCCGCTTTCATATCAGTTGAGGTGAGTGTAATCATATTCAACTGATGCAATACAGAACCAATAAAAAAGCAAAGAATATACATTTTTTTACCCTTCAATTTTTCGGCAGATGACTTGCTAATATCCAGCTCCATTTTAAGGCAACTTTTTCCCTTAAATTGAATTACTTCGTCTTTCAGCATGTCTACATTTCCCATTTGGGCCATCATAGGAGATTTGAGTTGTTCCCAAAGTCCATCGCCCATGGAGCTAACCATGTCTGCCGATAGACCTAATGGTGCCAAATCTAATGTTACTGTTCCGTAAATTTTTGTTGTATCATTTTTGTACCCTAAAATTTTACCGCCCATTTCGTTAGATGAGCTATCGGGTTTGCCCGGAAAAGTAACCTTCACTTTTTCGCCAATATAGGTTTCGGTTGGCTGAGCAAACAGCATACCAGAAAACATAGCACAAACAATTAGGAGTAAAAACTTTTTCATATAGTTGATTTTTGCACAAATTAGGGATTTTCTTGAAAGGGTTAGCAGCTAGGGAATAAATAAAAAAATTGTACATTTGCCGCCCATTCGGTTCGGTAGCTCAGTTGGATAGAGCAACTGCCTTCTAAGCAGTAGGTCATTGGTTCGAATCCAATCCGAATCACCTAGCCCCACAATATGTGGGGCTTTTTTTTGGAAATTTTAAAGAAGATACCAATCTCAATGAGTAAAGGTCATTTTTGTCGTTTTTACCATTTGATTTATATTCGAATATGCAACAATTCAGTCTACGAACCCTTTATGGGTATTTTTCGGTATGCCTTATATTAGTCAATTCCCCTTTATTTGCTCAACAAAAGCCCGTGGTTGTTTTTCAGGCTGGGGAGGCTGGATACCATACATTTCGGATTCCTGCTATTATCAGACATGCTTCTGGGGCACTCTTGGCATTTTGTGAGGGTAGAAAAGCAAACTCTTCCGATTTTGGGGATATTGATATTGTAACGAAGCAAAGTGAAGATGGGGGTATAACCTGGGGGCCGTTGCAGGTGGTGGTAGATAGGGCTGAATCGCAGGCGGGTAATCCGGCTCCGGTATTAGATCAGTTGGATACTCGCTATCCGAAAGGCAGGATACTGTTATTTTACAATACGGGCAATCAGCCCGAAAATACCATTCGAAAAGGCATTGGCATGCGGGAGGTATGGTATATTTCTTCAACCGATGGGGGAATGAATTGGGAAACACCGGTTAATATTACTGCTCAGGTACATCATCCTGCTGCTTTAGAACCATCGGGTGCTGACTGGCGCAGTTATGCCAATACTCCCGGCCATGCTCTGCAGATTATGCAGGGACCTTACAGGGGAAGGATTGTGGTAGCGGCCAATCATTCAGCGGGTGATCCCCTACCCCGGTTTAAAGAATACCGGGCCCATGTATTTTTTACCAATGATCATGCAAATAGTTTCTCGTTGGGTAGCAATGTTTCTTTCGAGGGCAGTAATGAGTCTATGGCTGCTGAATTAGCAAATGGGGGGATTTTGCTGAATACACGCAACCAAAGTGGGGAAGTTCGCGCCAGGATTATCTCTCGAAGCAATAATGGGGGCGTTAACTGGGATACTACCTATTATGAGCGAAGCCTGATAGATCCGGTGAATCAGGGGGCTGTATTAACCCTGGGCTTTAAAAAGGGAAAGGCGATTGTGGTTAGTTCACATACACAAGATTCTTTACGAAGGAATCACTTAATGCTGCATATAAGCCACAACGATGGATATAATTGGGAGCCGGTAACCATGATTGATGCAACCGAAGTGGCTACCCCAAAAGATTATACGGCTTATTCCGATTTGGTTCAAATCAGCAAGCGCCAGATAGGTGTTTTATACGAACGGAATCAGTACAAGGAAATTGTTTTTACCTCGGTTCAGTTTTCTCGCTCTTATTCCAAGATTCGGTAAGTAATTTTTTTCTGCGTAGCATCAGTTCCCGCCAGGTGGTAAGTTCGATATGGTTTTCTGAAAAATATTTTTTTAGTTTGGGTGATTGCATTGCCAGCCAGTCGGCTCTCCGTATAGTACCTGAATTAGAAATATGTTCAAAATGTTCCGCCGCAACCGAACAATGCATAATAACCATAGTTACTCCTGGTTGTAAAGTTGCAAAAGAACGTATATATTGATTTACGGCGATCTCCTGTAAAGCATCATCTGAAATCTTTCCCGACGGATATTTAAAATCGTAACTCATATTATGCAAATCATCCAGTACGGGTAGCCCTGCATTCCATAACTGCTCTCCGATGGCTTTTGCCTGTTGTGGTGTTATTAAGCCGGCAGATGTTTTGCTGATTAAGGTATTATGCCCCCCTGGAAACATCACAGGAATTTTCTCCCGCATGCCAAGTGATAGATATTCTTTTAAAAATGCTGCACTTGCGAAGAGGGTGCCCATATGTGAGTCGAAGTGGGTAGGCTCCCAGCCTGCTTTACGCGCCCGCTGCAATTGGGCAGTAATTTCAGTACCTACTTCAGTGGCAGAAGCATGTTGCACTACTTCCATTACCGATTTGTAGAGTGCACCCTCCGAATCGGTGAGTCCGGGTACCTGTGTAACACCTGCCAGTGGCCCCCATCGATAGTCGTTCCATTCCGAAGTTAGGGTAAGATGTAGTCCGGCATCGGTTGTGGGATTTTTTTTCAACAGATGCAATATTTCCGGTACCCAGGGGCAGGGCATCATGATGCTAAACGAATTGGCGATTCCTTGGTGCGTGGCCTGCCATACGCCTTCATTGGATTCTTTCGACATACCGGCATCATCTACATGCAATATCAATAGTTTACTTCCGGCAGGGTACCCTAGTTTTTCGGCATAGGTTTGAGCAAATAAACCACTAGGTGCCATATAAAGTGACCATACAAACAAAATAAATAAACGCATGCTATCAGGTTAAGGGGGATGAAAGAAAAGTAAATTAATACATTATCTGGAATGATTCAATTCGATTTGTTTGCTTAGGTAAA
>JAPLEI010000140.1 GCA_026391195.1 Bacteroidota bacterium
ATGGATACATCCGACTCATCAAAAACCGTTAACACCTGGATTACCAATCTACCATTTAAAATAACCAAAATACCAGCCACAATCCAGGAAAGTATTTTAATAGGGGTTGAAATAGCAAATTCCCCCATGGTTGTTTTATCACTCACAAAATGGATTAGGGGAATCACCGCAAAGCCTAGCTGAAGACTTAATACAATCTGACTACCTACCAACAAGGCATCTACCTTACTTTCTCCATAAATAAATATCACCAACATGGCCGGAACAATGGCAATCAGCCGGGTGATTAATCTGCGTAACCATGGATTGATGCGGAGGTGGAGATACCCTTCCATAACTATTTGTCCTGCCATAGTACCGGTAATGGTAGAGCTTTGTCCCGCCGCAATTAAAGCAACAGCAAACAGAATGGGAGCCCATTTATTACCCAACAGAGGTTGTAATAATCGGTGTGCTTCTTGTATTTCTGCTACCTGCGTATTTCCGGTAGAGAAAAATACCGTTGCCGCCAGAATTAGGATAGCGGCATTCACCAAAAATGCTGCATTGAGGGCAATGGTACTATCGATAAAATTATAACGAATGGCTTTTCGAATCCCTTCTCTACTAGAACTGATTTTGCGGGTTTGCACCAATGCAGAATGCAGGTACAAATTATGCGGCATAACGGTTGCACCAATAATGCCAATGGCGATATACAAAGATTCGTTGTTCAGCGGTTGCGGAATTAATCCGGTTACTACCAAACCTAATTGCGGTTTGGCCATTACAATCTGTAATAAAAAGCAAAGACCGATTATTGCAACCAGTGCAATAATAAACGCTTCCATTTTTCGAATGCCAAATCGCTGTAGCAGTAAAAACAAGAAGGTATCTAACACAGTAATTACGGTTCCCACTAACAGCGGTAATCCGGTTAACAGGTGAATGCCGATGGCCATTCCCAACACTTCGGCCAAATCGCAGGCGGCGATGGCAATTTCGGAGAGGATATATAGACTAAAATTTATTAGGGGCGGATAGGTTTCGCGATTGGCCTGTGCAAGGTCGCGACGGGTTACAATGCCTAAGCGAGCACTTAAACTTTGCAGTAGTAATGCCATCAGGTTACTCATCAGCAATACCCAAATCAGTTGGTAGCCAAAACGAGCACCGCCCTGTAAATCCGTTGCCCAGTTTCCGGGATCCATATAACCAACACTTACCAAATAGGCAGGACCGATATAGGCCAGTACCCGTCTCCACCCTTTGCGGGGAAGGGTAGTATCCACGGTTTCATGTACTTCGCTGAGCGAATTGCGAGACGAAGTTGAGTTAATCATGTTCTATCAGTTTTACCAATAAAGTTTTTGCCAGTTGGTTACTAATGGTAACCGGTTTTTGATCGGCTACCGAAATTTCTATTGAACCATCGAAACTGAAAGCGCGCAGCACTCGTACTCGGGTGCCAAGTTGAATATTATGATGGCCTAACATTTCCAATAAAGCGGGCGACTCATCCCCTACAGCTGTAATTTCTAGCCATTTTTGATGGGGTTGGTCTAATAAGGGTAAACGCTGCCGGAAAGCTAGTTTCCCCTCTTTATCAGGTATCGGATCTCCATGTGGATCGAAGCGGGGATGACCGAGAAAGCGATCGAGTTGTTCAATTAATTTAGCGCTGCTCACATGTTCGAGTTGCTCGGCCACTTCATGCACTTCATCCCAGCCGAATTCGAGGGTATTTACCAGAAAATACTCCCAAAGCCGGTGTTTGCGGATGATTTGTAAAGCCAACCGCTTACCCGCCGCATTTAATCGTACCCCCTTATAACGTTCGTAATGCACCAATTTTTTACCCGTTAGTTTCTTTACCATGTCCGTTACAGAGGCAGGCTGAGTTTGCAAGGCTTCTGCCAGGTGGTTGGTGGCTACCAATGCAGATTGCTGCTGCAAATGATAAACAGATTTGATATAATTTTCTTCGGCAATGGTATATTGCATTGTAGGTAAAATAAAATTTAGACAAATCTAAAATTTATTTTTCAAACCCTATAATTTTAATCTTAGCATTTCAGGATAGTAGGATTTAACAATCAGGTGATGTAATAATATTTCCCATTTACTATGAAAACCTTATTTTTAACCTGTATCGATACTCAATCCTACTGCAAATGGGCTCAATATTCAAATATGGTCGTTTAGGCTTATGCATTTGTCTATTTACATGGATGGGCTGCAGCCAGCAACCGATAGACTATTCCGGCAATACCACTCTAAAGCCATCCGATTTTTTGGCATTGTTTACTGAAACAAAGCTGCCTATTGTAATTGCCGATACCAATCTGATAAAATTATCCGATACTACACAAATCGGTTACAAAGCGTTTACCCAATTTTTTCCAGACAGTTCCCTACAAATCCTCCTGGGAAAACAAAAAAAAGGAACCCATTTTAGGGCACTCGGAAAAATTACCAAAACCAATGAGGTATACCTATTATTCATTTCCCTCACTCCTTCCCGAGAAGCACATTTGTATATAATCGTTACTACCCCAAAAAATGAATACCTAGATAGCAAAGCCTTTTTATATAATAAACTGGAAGATGGTTATCGTCACTATGTTCATATTAACCGAGAACCAACATTTCTGGTAGTGCGTGAAAAAACGGGAAAGGATTTGGAATCGATTTATACCAAAACAGGATGGATTTATCCTACGGAAGGAAAATTTATGATAATTGTAAACGATTCGAATGAAGACACCAAGATGAATGTGGTAATTAATCCGATAGATAGTTTTCCTGCGTTAAATCCACTGAGCTGGGATTATGGCAGTGATAAGAAAAATTTTATTGCTGTGCGCGATGGTAGTAGTGCGGGTAAATTGCTTTTCTTTTTACATGTTGAGAAAAATGATGGCACTTGTATCGGGGAATTAAAAGGCACTATGCAACTCACTGGCACTCGCAAGGGTGTTTTCAGACAATCGGGTGATCCTTGTGTGGTTAATTTTACTTTTACCGATAATGGTATCGAATGCAAAGAAACCGGCTCCTGCGGAAACTACCGTGGTATCAAGTGTTTGCTGGATGAACAGTTCCCGAAAAGGAAGAAACCCAGCCGTAAAAATCCTAAGTTAAAAACGCCTTCCACTAGCGCTCGCTAATGTGTAAAAAGTACATTTTATTTTTTTTGATGTATATTGCAGTTTATTTATTCAAAATCAATTGGTTATGAGTTTTAGGTCGTACAAAGTTCCGTATGATATTAACGAACAGTACAAAAAGCGGGTTACGTATTTTTCTATGGAGTTCGCCATACATCAGCCCTTAAAAATATACAGCGGAGGATTGGGATTTTTGGCTGGTTCGCATTTACGCAGTGCATACGAATTGCGCCAAAATTTAATTGGTGTGGGTATATTATGGAAATATGGCTACTACGATCAGGCCCGCAATCAAGACCAGACCCTTGAAGTTACCTTCATGGAAAAGATCTACAGCTTTTTAGAAGAAACGGATATCAAATTTCAGATACTGATTCACGAACATCCGGTATGGGTGAAAGCCTATTACCTGAATCCCTCTACGTTTAACAGTGCTCCCCTGTTTTTATTGAGCACCGATTTACCGGAGAACGATTATGTTTCACAAACCATTACCCATCGCTTATATGATGCCAATGTGGCTACTAAAGTTGCGCAGTTTATATTATTAGGTGTAGGCGGAGCCAAATTGGTAGACGAGCTGGGATTTAATCCCGAAGTATATCACTTGAATGAAGCGCATGGCATTTCTTCTGCCTTCTATTTGTTGAATAAGTTCAAGAGTATTGAAAAAGTTCGGGAACACTTGGTTTTTACTACCCACACACCCGAAGAAGCCGGTAACGAAAAACACGATATTTATCTTTGTAATAAGATGAGTTATTTCTGTGGCTTATCCATTGATGAAGTGCGCAAAATAACTGATATGAAAGACGATCAGTTTAATCACTCCTTAGCTGCGCTGCGTTTCGCCCGAAAGGCCAATGGCGTATCGGCCTTACATGGTGTGGTGAGCAATGAAATGTGGAAGAACCAGGAAGGAATTTGTCCCATCACCTCCATCACCAATGCACAAAACTGGCGATATTGGAGCGATAAGCAATTATACCGAGCAATGGAGGAAGGGAATGATGCGGTATTCGACGATCGGAAAAAATATTTGAAGAAAAGAGCTTTTGAAATAGTAGCCGATCAAACCGGTAAAGTAATGGATCCTAACATACTAACCATTGTTTGGGCCAGAAGATTTGCCGGTTATAAGCGTGCCGACATGCTCACCTATAATATGGAATGGTTTGACGAATTACTCTCTAACATAAAGTATCCTGTTCAAATTATCTGGGCTGGTAAACCCTACCCTGCTGATTATCCAGCCATTTCGGAATTCAATAAACTGGTTCACCTGAGCAAAAATTATAAGAATGTTTCTGTGTTGATCGGATATGAACTCGGCCTCAGCAAACGCATGAAGCAGGCAGCCGATGTTTGGCTCAATAATCCACGAGTACCCCGCGAAGCATCCGGAACCAGTGGTATGACTGCCGCGATGAATGGTGCCGTTAACTTTTCTACCGATGATGGATGGATTCCCGAATTTATCAACCATGGCAACAATGGATTTGTAGTGCCCAAAGCCGATTACGACAACATGTCGGTGCACGAGCAGGATGAATACGATCTAAAAAAGGTTTATGAAATCCTGAATGAGCAGATTTTACCTATGTACTACGAGAATTTCGATACCTGGCGCCAGATTCAGCAAAATGGTATGCGGGATGTACGATTCCAATTCGATAGCAATCGGATGGCACATGAGTACTACGAAATCATGTATAAGTAATTGATTGCAGCTTACCTTTGTGTTGTAGCGCTTAGTTGCTCTTATTATAATTGGCGAAGAAAATCAATAGTAAGAAAGGAAATTGCCTAACTGAATCCTATGAAACCCAATGAAAAAGCATTTGATGCTGTGAAATTCATGCGACAACACAGGGACAAATTAAGCGAAAAGTTATCGAAAATGACAAAAGAGGAAATCCTGGAATATTTCAAAAAAAGAAAGTCACAGATGACTATCAAACCCTGTGCTTAACATCGAGTAGTGATTAAAAAGCTTGGAATAACAATTTTTATTGATTTCTTTGAAATACAAACCCAATCAACTTCATTCTAAGATTCCTTTGCCGAACTATTAGAGACTAACCTTGTTATAGATTAATATGGGTAAAAAAATAGCTATTGCCATTACGGGAGCCAGTGGTGCCATTTATGCCAAACAATTATTGGATAAACTGGTTACACTGCAAACTCAAACCGAAGAGATTTCGGTGGTAATGAGTGATAATGCCCGCTATATCTGGCGCTCAGAGTTAAACAACGACGACTATAGCCGGTATCCCTTTCGTTTTTTTGAGAAAAATGATTTTTCAGCTCCCTTTGCTTCCGGCTCTGCCCGTTATAACAGTTTAATTGTTATGCCCTGCAGCATGGGTACCCTCGGCAGAATAGCAGGCGGTATCAGCGACGATTTAATTACCCGGGCCGCCGATGTGATGCTGAAAGAAAGAAGACAACTGATTCTGGTTCCCCGCGAAATGCCTTACCACTTGATCCACATACGCAATATGGAAACGATTACACTGGCTGGTGGTATTATTTGTCCGGCTACCCCTTCTTTTTACAGTCAGCCCACCACTGTTGAAGCATTGGTGAATACCGTAGTAGATCGGGTGCTCGACTTGGCGAACCTATCGATTAATACGTATCGTTGGGGTCAGTAACGTTTACGATTCTTTTACTTCCGGCGTATCTTCTATTACCCGGTCTTTAAATGTAAAAGTGAGTTTATTCTCATCTCCCACCAGGTCGGCAACCAATACATCACCTTCCTTGATGTTCATGTTGAGAATTTCCTCTGCCAATGGATCTTCTAGGTATTTTTGAATAGCCCTGTGTAAAGGTCGGGCACCAAATTGCGAATCGTAACCTTTAGTGGCAATAAATTCTTTGGCAGCTAAGGTGATTTCCAGACCGAATCCGATTGCATGTAATCGCTTATCAACGCCCTTCATCAAAATATCTATGATGTTGAAGATATTTTCTTTGCTCAGGGAATTAAATACTACTACATCATCAATTCTATTTAAGAATTCGGGTGAGAATGTTTTCTTCAGCGCTTTTTCAATTACTGCTTTATTATTTTCCTCGGCATTTTCCATACGGGTAGCCGTTGCAAATCCAACACCATCGCCAAAATCCTTCAACTGACGGGCTCCGATATTGGAAGTCATAATAATCATGGTATTCTTGAAGTCAATCTTTCTTCCCAAACCATCCGTTAATTGACCATCATCCAGCACCTGCAATAATATATTGTAAATATCCGGATGTGCTTTTTCAATTTCATCCAACAGAATTACACAATAAGGTTTTCTTCTTACTTTTTCGGTTAGTTGTCCGCCCTCTTCATAGCCTACATATCCTGGAGGAGCACCAATCAAGCGGCTCACGGTAAATTTCTCCATGTACTCACTCATATCAATGCGAATCAGTGCGTCATCGGAATCGAACATGTGCCGGGCCAGGGCTCGTGCCAATTCGGTTTTACCAACACCGGTGGGTCCGAGGAAGATAAAAGTTCCAATTGGTTTTCTGGGATCTTTCAATCCTACGCGATTACGCTGAATGGCTTTCACCACTTTTTGAATGGCATCGTCTTGACCAATCACCATCTGCTGCATGTCTTCACTCATGCGGCGCAGTTTTTCGGTTTCAGCTTGTACCATGCGCTTAACAGGAATCCCCGTCATCATACTTACCACTTCCGCAATATTCTCTTCGGAGATAGGGAATCTGCGGTGTTTGCTTTCTTCTTCCCAGGTTAGTTTGGCTTTTTCTAATTCTTCGCCAAGTTTCTTTTCAGTATCCCGCAAAGCTGCTGCTTCTTCGAAGCGTTGACTTTTAACTACTTTATTTTTTTCAATCTTAATATCTTCAATCTTCTTTTCCAGATCTACGATTTCATTGGGCACATTGATATTTTTCAAGTGTACTCTTGCACCCACTTCATCTAATACATCAATCGCTTTATCGGGTAGTAAACGATCCGTCATGTAACGATCACTCAATTTAACACAGGAAACAATTGCTTCATCTGAATAAGTTACACTGTGAAAATCTTCGTACCGACTTTTAATATTGGTAAGAATTTGAATCGTTTCCTCAACGGATGGGGGTTCAATCAATACCTTTTGGAAACGACGATCCAGGGCACCATCTTTCTCAATGTACATGCGATATTCATCCAGGGTAGAAGCGCCAATACATTGGAGTTCTCCGCGTGCTAAGGATGGTTTAAATATATTGGAGGCATCCAGCGAACCACTGGCACCACCTGCACCCACTATAGTATGAATTTCATCAATAAATAAAATTACATCGCGATTTTTTTCGAGTTCATTCATGATGGCTTTCATCCGCTCTTCAAACTGTCCGCGATATTTGGTTCCGGCTACTAGGGCTGCCAGATCTAATGATATTACCCGCTTATCAAATAAAACCCGACTCACTTTGCGTTGCACAATGCGGAGGGCTAGACCTTCAACAATAGCCGTTTTACCCACACCGGGTTCT
Source organism: Bacteroidota bacterium (assembly GCA_026391195.1). GTDB lineage: Bacteria > Bacteroidota > Bacteroidia > Chitinophagales > Chitinophagaceae > Sediminibacterium. The sequence continues at coordinate 7,662 of JAPLEI010000140.1, forward strand.
CCGATTAAAATGGGATTGTTTTTCTTCCGACGGCTTAAAATCTGACTTACCCGCTCAATTTCCTGTTCCCGACCGATGATGGGATCTAATGATCCAGTTTCGGCTAATTTGGTAATGTCTCTGCCAAAATTATCGAGCACAGGTGTTTTGCTCTTGATATTCGCACCTGTTTTACCTTTTGCCTGTTGTGCACCACTCCCTCTTCTTTCCTCATCAAATTCATCATCGTTCTCTTCCCCAAATTCATTGCGGGGAGCTGGATTGGTTGTACCCACCATACCAAGTTCGGTGCGAAATAAATCGTAGTCCACATCAAACTGATTTAATATTTGCGTAGCCACATTCTCTTTATTCTTTAAGATACTAAGCATGAGGTGCTCGGTTTCAACGGTTTGACTTTTCTGTGCTTTTGCTTCCAACACCGTAACACGTATTACCTTCTCGGCCTGTTTGGTGAGGGGTAAATTGTTGATATTGGCGATGTTTTTTCCGGTTTTATCCTTAACTGCCAGTTCTACTTCTTTGCGTAACTCTTGCAAGTCAACATTCAAATGCCGCAATACTTTAATGGCTGTATTCTCACCCTCGCGAATCATGCCCAAGAGCAAATGCTCAGTACCTATAAAATCATTCCCCAGTCGCAATGCTTCTTCTCTACTGTATGAAATGATTTCCTTAACCTGTGATGAAAAATTATGATCCATGTTATAAATTTGGATTTATACAATGATAACGAATATTTTTGAGTGGTGTTGTTCGCCACTTATGCACAAAATGTTAATCTAATCTACCCCTTTATGCAAGTCAAAATTGATACCAAAGAGAAATTTACCGTAGTTACCCCTTTAATCGAGCAATTAACTGACAATTTAGCAGCAGATTGGGTGCAAACTTGCCAAACCTGTCTTACCTCCCCTAAAAAGGATATCATATTGAATATGAGTGAAGTAAAGTCAATTTCAGCCGAAGGGGCCAACTTTTTATTCAATACCCAGCAACAGTTTTATGAGTCAGGCGCCTCATTTGTGATTTGCTGTTTACAGCCCAATGTGGAGGCATTTTTAGACGAGGCAGAAGTGTTAGAAATGTTGAATATAACCCCCACCGAATCGGAAGCCTGGGATATCGTGCAAATGGAAGCTATTGAAAGGGAGTTATTAGATGATGACCATCCTGAAACCCATATTTAGTTGGCATGACGAATTCCGCTGCCCAAAAGGATTATTATGCCGTGCTCGGCCTTACCGTGGATGCCACCATGGATGAAATTAAGTGGAGTTTCCGGAAACTAGCTCATCAGCATCACCCAGATAAAACAGGCACCCATGCACAAAACTCCGAAGTTTTTCAGCAAATACTGGAAGCTTACCAGATTTTGTCAGACCCCGCCAAACGGGCAGCCTATCATCAGGAGATTTCCGTTGAACTGCCATCCGAAGAACCTATAGTTCAATGGGAGCAACTGCGCATACATATTAGAGCATTACAGGTATGGGTAAAGCATACAGACCCTTATCGGTATGATACCGAGGGCTATGCCATCTATTTTTTCCAACTAATTGCCCGTGCGAAGCGGTTGGTTCATTTATTGAATTTACCAGAAGCCAGTAGGCATGAAC
>JAPLEI010000112.1 GCA_026391195.1 Bacteroidota bacterium
CGCTCGACCAAGCAGATAGTGGTACTATACTGCTAAATGGCACTGCGCTGCACACATTAACCGGAGCGGCATTGGCCACATTTAGGAACCGGAATCTGGGTTTTATTTTTCAATTCCATCACTTACTTCCCGAGTTTACTGCGCTGGAAAACGTTTGTATTCCTGCCTGGATAGCCGGCACAGACAAACAACAGTGCGAAGAACGGGCGGTATTTTTATTGGGTAAATTGGGGCTTGCCGGAAAGGAAAGAAACCGTCCGGGAGAGCTTTCCGGAGGTGAGCAACAACGGGTTGCCGTGGCCAGGGCCCTAATCAATCAACCAGAATTGGTATTGGCAGATGAACCGACTGGAAATTTAGACAGTAAACATGCCCGAGAACTGTACGATTTATTTTTATCGTTACGCGCAGAATTTCAACAAAGCTTTTTGATTGTAACCCATAACCGCGAACTAGCTGCACTGAGCGACCGGATGCTGGAAATGAAAGACGGTCAAATGCTATAATTCTCTTTACTGGAAGAAATTGAAAGCCGGAGTTAGCGTACCCTTGGTTTCCAGGGTATCTCAGCAACTTGCAGCTGCCAGCCCGTGTATCTTGCCAGCACAAAAAGATAATCACTCAATCGATTCAGGTATTTAATCACCAGGGGATCTACAAACTGCTGATTGTCGAGTAAATGAACACTGCAACGCTCGGCTCTTCTACATACACAACGGGCAATATGAAGCGCTGAGAGGCTAGTATGGCCACCCGGAAGTATAAAAGAACGCATTGGTTCTAAGTGTCCGTTCATTGCATCTATTTCTTTTTCTAAAAACACAACATCCGACTCCAGCAGATCCGGTATCTTCATTGCCGGCTCCTTTTCGGGATCACAGGCCAGGGATGAACCAATGGTAAAAAGCCTGTCTTGAATTTCAGATAAAATATCGCGAACATGCGAATCGGTTAATAAATCCCGAACCCAGCCAATATAAGAATTCAATTCATCCACCGTTCCGTATGATTCAATACGCAAATGGCTCTTAACCACTTTGGTACCCCCGATTAAAGAAGTGAGTCCTGCATCCCCTGTTTTGGTATATATTTTCATCGACATATCCGAAATTAAACAATACTGCAACAAAGATTAAAAACAAATGTTCAGTAAAGAAGGGTGAAGCGATTATACCAGCGAGGATTGTTTCACTTTGGTAGTATCCGTTTCTATCAATCCATCCCGTAATCTAACTACGCGATGGGCATAAGCGGCAATATCTTCTTCATGGGTTACCAATACAACGGTATTGCCCGATGATTGAATTTGGGCGAAAATTTCCATTACCTCCACTGAAGTTTTTGAATCTAGGTTACCAGTAGGCTCATCCGCCAGCAGCAGGGAAGGATTATTCACTACCGCCCTTGCGATGGCTACCCGCTGTATTTGTCCTCCAGAAAGTTCATTTGATTTGTGGTGACTTCGATCGGCTAACCCTACTTTTTTTAGGGCTTCCATGGCTCTTTCTATGCGATCTTTTTTATTGATACCTGCATATACTAGGGGAAGGGCTACATTTTCGGCAGCCGTTAAGCGGGGCAAGAGATTAAATTGTTGAAATACAAATCCTATTTCCGTATTACGTACTGTTGCCAAATCATCGTCGGGCATTTTACTTACATCTTTTCCATTTAAAACATAGCGACCGCCGGTAGGTGAATCTAAACAACCTAAAATATTCATTAACGTACTCTTTCCGCTTCCGGATGGACCCATCAGGGCTACATATTCGTTTTGGCGGATATCGAGTGTAATACCCTTTAATACAGGGATAGCCTGACTACCCATAAAATAACTCTTTTGTATATCTTCCAGCTTGATAATTACATTATTCATATTCATTAATTGGCGGGGTTGCTAATAACTTTTGGAACTGTAAAAAATGAGTTTATTTTTTCGGGTGCATGGGAAAGTGCCGTTTCACTGCTAACCATCCCTGAAACCCAATCATCCCTTAGTGCTTGCGTATGGTTGCTCATGTGCAATAGCGGAGAAACGCCCGCTGTATCAACCTGCTGTAATTGCTCTACAAATGAAACCATTTTTTCAAGATCAGATTGCAACGATTCAATTTCAGCGGGATCAACGGCTAACTTAGAAAGTGCGCACAAATGCTCTATAAGTTCCGGAGTAATTTTCATTGCTACAAAATTACAACATTCATCAGCATGGCAAACCCGATAAGGTTGAATGGCAAATGCAAGCAAACAGCGGTAAATGAAAAGGATTAATTGACGGATAAAAATTGAAAAAAGCGGAATTAGATAGCTTTTTATCGACCAAAAAATAGCCGAACAGCTATGCTAAATAGACGCTTATTTATAAAATTCAGTCATTTAACCGATGAAATCGCCTATTTACCTTAAATCATAAAAAAACTGAAAAAAAACTGAAAAAAATAAAAATCCCAAATAAAAAAATAGGTAAGTTTAGTTAACAAACCCCCTTTTATGCTTGTATATGTATTACTGACTGTTTACCTTGTTTGCCTTTATATGGCATACAAGGGGGCATCTACTTCGGAAGAATAATTGATTCGGATGCTGGTAATGCCTTAAAACCCTGTTGAACCTCATCAGGGTTTTTTTATGTCCCTATCTGGACGATTTATTAAATCGAAGGACTTTTTTTTTTCGATTTGACACAAATAGTTGCATAACTAACTAATTTTACGCAAAAGTTTCCTCCCGTATGAAAAGAACCATCAAAAAAGTGGCCGTATTAGGCAGTGGCGTAATGGGCTCCCGAATTGCTTGTCATTTTGCAGGTATTGGTTTACCCGTATTATTATTAGATATGGTGCCGCCGGCTGCTGCAGAAAGTACCCAATTGAAAGAGAGAAACCAATTGGTGAATGGTGCATTACAGGCTGCCATTAAAAGCAATCCCTCGCCCGTTTTTACTCCGGCAGTGGTAAACCGGATTAGCACCGGAAACTTTACCGATAATATGAAAGATATTGCCAGTTGCGACTGGATTATTGAAGTGGTTGTAGAAAGACTAGACATCAAGCAACTTATTTATGAGCAGGTAGAGCAATACCGCAAGCCAGGAACGCTGATTACTTCTAATACATCCGGAATTCCCATTCACATGTTAAGTGAAGGAAGGTCAGCCGACTTTAAAAAGAATTTCTGCGGTACCCACTTCTTCAATCCACCCCGCTATTTGCGGTTACTCGAAATAATTCCCACCCCAGATACAGATTCAGAAGTTATTAGCTTTTTGATGGAATACGGGGATGTGTTTTTAGGAAAAACAACCGTATTGTGTAAAGACACCCCTGCATTTATTGCCAACAGAGTAGGTATGTTTAGTATGATGAGCATCTTTAGGATAATGGAAGAACTTTCCCTTAGCATTGATGAAGTGGATGCTTTTACGGGTCCTATAATGGGCCGACCCAAATCCGCTACCTTCCGAACTGCGGATGTTGTTGGTATTGATACCATGGTAAAAGTTGCCAAAGGAATTTATGATAACTGCACAAAGGATGAATCTCGGGATACCTTTAAAGTACCTGTTTGGTTAGATAAGTTGGTAGAGAATAATTGGTTGGGAGATAAAACAGGACAAGGATTTTTTAAAAAAATAAAATCGGATGCCGGGAAGGAAATTCTTACCCTTCAGCTGGCAACCATGGAATATGCTCCCCGAACCAAAGCTCGCTATGCATCGCTGGAAGCAGCCAAACCCATTGACTCATTGCCGGAAAGAATTAAGCTGTTGGCAGCAGCACCCGATAAAGCAGGAGATTTTTTTAGAAAGTTTCATTACGGGCTCTTCTCTTATATATCTCACCGAATTCCAGAAATAACTGATACCCTATTTAGATTAGATGATGCCATGATGGCCGGATTTGGATGGGAAATTGGGGCTTTCGAAACCTGGGATTTGCTGGGTGTAACTACTACAGTTGCTGCTATGAAAAAAGCTGGTTATCCGGTGGCTGCATGGGTAGAAGAAATGTTGAGTAAAGGTTGTAGCAGTTTTTATAAAATTGAAAACGGAAAAAAATGCTTTTATGATATTGCATCTGGCAGCTATCAGTCCATGCCGGGCGGGGAAGCCTTTATTGTGCTGCAACACCATGCAGATAAACTGGTTTGGAAAAACAGTGCCTGCAGAATGTATGATATTGGTGATGGGGTTGCCGGGTTTGAATGGAGTACGAAAATGAATAGCATTGGCGGTGAAGTGTTGGAAGGATTAAATAAAGCGATTACACTGGCAGAAGAAAAATTTAATGGACTGGTAATAGCCAACTCCGGGGCCAACTTTAGTGCAGGTGCCAATGTAGGTATGATATTTATGCTGGCGATAGAGCAGGAATATGATGAACTGGATATGGCTATTCGTATGTTCCAAAATTCTATGATGCGACTCAGGTATTCTTCGGTTCCGATAGTTACGGCGCCTCATGGACTAACCCTCGGAGGTGGATGCGAAATGAATATGCATGCCGATGCTATTTGTGCGGCAGCGGAAACTTATATAGGACTGGTAGAAATGGGCGTAGGCCTGATACCGGGTGGTGGTGGCACCAAAGAATTTGCTTTGCGGGCCAGTGATGAATTACATGCCGATGAGCCAGAGACCAATACACTCAAAGGAAGATTCTTCTCTATCGCAACTGCCAAAGTAGCTACCTCCGCCCACGAAGCCTATGGTATGGGCATATTGAGGAATGGAAAAGATAAAGTGATCATGAATATTGGTCGCCGCATTGCGGAAGCTAAAAAAGAAGTACTAGAAATATCCTCTGCTGGTTATGTGATGCCGGTGCAAAGAACAGATGTAAAAGTATTGGGCCGGCAGGCGTTGGGCGCACTATTGGCTGGTATCAATGGAATGTGGAGAGGTAAATATGCCTCCGACCACGATGCAGTGGTTGCCCGTAAACTAGCTTATGTAATGTGCGGCGGAGATTTAAGTGAACAAACCTTGGTATCTGAACAATACTTACTGGATCTAGAAAGAGAAGCTTTTCTCAGCTTATGCGGTGAAAAGAAAACACTGGAGCGGATTCAGGGTGTATTAAAAACAGGAAAGCCAGTAAGGAATTAATTGTTTGTGTTGCTGTTTGCTAGAAATCATTTTTTCACTCAACTAATCCGGTAACCGCTTATCTATAAATAAGCTAGCCTATCCATTTTTTAGCAGTCTATCCGTTAATTCAACTAACTTGAGGTTATAACTTATTTGCATTATCTGTTATGGACATTACCTTACAGGTTTCAGCTATTTCCAAATCGTACGGACCTATTCAGGCCCTGAAAAACGTAAGCTTTACGGTTCCCAGGGGAAGTGTATTTGGTATACTGGGACCCAATGGAAGCGGAAAATCTACCCTGTTGGGAATTATGCTGCAAATTTTACAGCCAAACAACGGAACTATTCAATGGGTAAGCAAAGAGGGTAAGCCGCTCAGCAGAAATCAATTGGGTGCTTTTTTAGAAACCCCCAATTTCTATCATTATATGTCTGGCTACAATAATCTCAAAATCACCAGCGCAATTAGTGGCAGGGGTACTATTACTGAGATTGATGCCATCTTAGATCAATTAAAATTAGCACAGCGAAAAAATAGCAAGTTTAGTACTTACAGTTTAGGAATGAAACAGCGGTTGGCAATTGCTGGAGCTTTATTAGGCAATCCTGCCATTTTATTACTCGATGAGCCCACCAATGGTCTAGACCCAGAAGGCATTGCCGAAATTCGAAATCTGATTCAGCAATTGGCTGCACAGGGAACTACCATTATTATGGCGAGCCATCTGTTAGATGAAGTAGAAAAAGTTTGCACCCATGTAGCGATCCTTAAAAAAGGAGAACTGCTAACCAGCGGAAGTATCCGCGATTTAATGAGCGGAGAAGAAATCATTCATCTGGATGCAGCTGATCTGATACACTTACAGCAAATCTTGCAGGGATATCCCGGAATTGCTTCTATGAAAATAGAAGGGGAAATGCTGAAAGTGCATGCCATAGGCGGTGAGATACAATTGGAAGAAATCAATCGATATTGCTTTCAGCAAGGAATTGCACTTCGGCAACTTACGCTGCATAAAAAGAGTCTGGAAACCACCTTCCTAGAATTAACCCATTAAGCATGCTCCGGAATATCATACATATTAGTAAAGTGGAGTGGATGAAAATCAAGCAGTATCCTGCCTGGTGGATTCTAATCGGTATAGTTGCGCTCACGTATCCGGCAACCATTGTGGCAGCACACTCCTTTTATACGAGTGCCACTGAAGGTACCAGTGATGCAAAGATGCTTGCCAAAATGATACTGGGTAATCCCTTCAGCTTCCCCAACACCTGGCATACCATTGCCTATTTTTCTTCCTTTTTCATTTTATTGCCGGGTATACTGGTAATCATGCTCATCACCAACGAATTTCAATATAAAACCCACCGTCAAAATGTAATAGATGGTTGGAGCAGAACACAATTTATTACCGGTAAACTTATCGATGTAGTTATCATTACGCTTTGGATAACCTTAATCTATTTCTTTGTTGCACTGTATTTTGGCGCTACCAATTCGAATGGAAACTGGTATGATGCCTGGACGGAATTTTATTTTGTAGGGTTATTTTTTATACAAACATTTTCGCAGCTCTCCATTGCCTTCTTGCTGGGTTTTCTATTGAAGCGAGCATTTATGGCTATGGCATTTTTGGTGTTTTACTATATGGTATTAGAGAACATATTGGTAGGCGTTGCTAAATGGAAACTTAACGATTGGGGTAGGTTTTTGCCCTTTGAAGTTTCGGATCGAATGATTCCAGCTCCCGGATTCTATGCTAGATTTGGTGACGACATGAAAAAGACGTACGAACTTACCCTCGAGAAAATTCCAGAACATACTTTTTTTACCCTTTGTATTACCCTTGCGATTTGGCTGATTTGCTTTCGAATTTTCAGCCGCAAAGATTTATAGTTTTTTGTTGGGCAATATTTGTGCGATTGCCTGCTGAATAGAGGGATACAAAAACTGAAACCCGGCTTCCTGAATTTTTTGTGCACTCACCGTTGCGCTTTTCAACACTTCTATACTCATTTCTCCTAACATAATTTGTAAAACCCAGGCAGGTACTTGCATCGAAAGAAATCTATTTCCATAGAGATATTTTCCTAACTGATTATTCAGTTCCCGATTAGAAATTGGTTGTGGTGCTACTGCATTATATACTCCGGATACAGATTCATTTTCTATTGCATACAAAAACATCCTGCACAAATCATGTAAATGAATCCAGCTGATTACTTGGTTACCTCCCCCTAATACAGCAGCAACCCGAAAATAAAGTGACTTTAAAAATTCCGGCAGGGCTCCTCCTGATTTATCCAATACAATCCCTATTCTGAAAATGGCTAATCGCTTTTGCAAATCTCCTACAGGCAATATACTTTCTTCCCATTGCCGGCAAGTATCTCCCAAAAAAGCACCATCAGCCGGATTATTTTCAGTAAACCCGTTCATCCGGCTTTCATCGGTATCCGGTCCATACCATCCAATAGCAGACGCGCTAAAAACACCTTTCACCTGATTGGGAATTTGGGTAAGTGCTTGTACCAAGGTTTTACAACCCTGAACCCGACTTTGTAAAATTTCTTCTTTTCGTTTACTGGTCCATCGCTCATCAGCAACACCGGCTCCGGCAAGATGAATAATATAGTCTGCCTGATGAATGGCAGTAGCTTCTATCCAGCATTTTTCTGGATTCCATAATGCATATGAATAGGGAAATGCATTTTGTGCAATCGCTTCCGGAACCTTACGGGTAATGATAATAACGCGGTGATTGGCTTCCGATAAGATGTTGGATAACTGCCGGCCAACCATGCCTGTTCCACCCGTAATTAATATAGTTGCCATAGCTAAAAAAGTTGAGGGATAATTAATTAACAATTTTGTAGCTGGATAGTTGTAATTATAAAAAAACCCCGGTTCGGCCCCGGGGTTACAACAAAAATCACCAGCTATTTGTGTGCCCGATTAGTCGGGTTTTTTTCCTTCTAAAAAAGTGTTGCGGGTAGAAAATTTGGGCTGATCATGCTCATCCTTTCCAACCGTTACTTTACTGTAAAATTGTTCCACAGAAGTAAGTGTATTCCCAAACAACTCCATGTTTTTCCTAACATATGCCGGTACCACATCAAATTCGTTGTTAGGGTCTGCCGGATTATTCATATTAAATGAAAGATTTCGAAGTTTCTGAATACGCTCAGCAGCTCTTCTTTTCTGTTCTTCATCCTCATTAAAATTATGATCTTCTACAACCGTGCTGGGCTCTGGAATCCGCTGGGCAGGACCTTCCTTCATAATCAGTTGCATGGGCATTTCTTCCATTGAATCCTGCTCATTGATTTCACTAATTAAATCTGGAATGATGGATGCAGTAGCAGGCGTACTTGGAGGCGCCTGTTCGGGTATAGTATTTACGGGAGTTAAAATGGGGGTTAGTTCCTGAACCGGTGTTGCGGCAACCGGAAGTGTTTCTTCCATGGCAGGCTCATCATAAATACGGGAAGGCTTGCTCAACAATCCTACTCGTGCTGGAGAAGGGGAAGCCACTGCGGGAGTACTAGACACCTTAAATTGTAAAAGATCAGCTACCGGATCCTGAACCGGTGTTTGCGCTACCGGAACAACAGAAGCTACTGGAGTAAGGTTAACCTCATTGGTTATTTCGGGAGATAATTCAAAATGTACAGGTCCACTTTGTTCCTCTTCTTGCAGGCTGGCAAAAATAAACGGATAAACATCCAGAACGATATTTAAATCCATTTCCTCCGGGATATCATTTACCCGAACTATAGAAGTTTTAGCAGGTATCGATACTTCAACAACCGGAGTGTCTAGAGCTACTACCGGAGCTGCTACTGTTTTCGTTTGTGCAGGCATATCCAAACCCAAGGTCATCACAATTTTTTCTGAATGCTCCTTTTTAATTTCTCTTTCTGGAGTAGGTTGAAAAGGGTCTTTGTGTTCAAACCCGGTTGCCACCAATGTAATACCAATTTTTTCACCCAATTCAGCATCGTATCCCATACCCACAATCACATCGGTTTCGGGGCCGGCTTGCTGACGCAGGTGATTATTGATGATCTCCATTTCATCCATCGTACATTCAAAATCTCCTTCGGCACTATTGATATTAATCAAAATCCATTTGGCTCCCAAAATGTCACTGTCGTTTAATAAAGGAGAAGCAAGTGCTTGTTCAATGGCCATCTGTGCCCGGTTTTCTCCGGCAACTTCTGCTTTTCCCAGAATGGCTACGCCACCATTTTTCATTACCGTACAAACATCTGCAAAGTCTACAATGATATGTCCACGGCTATTGATAATATCCGTGATACATTTTGCTGCAGTTGCCAATACATTATCGGCTTTGCCAAATGCTTCCTTCATTTTCAGGTCGCCATATTGTACACGCAATTTATCGTTGCTAATTACCAGCAGGGTATCTACCAGCGGCTTCAGCTGACGAATACCTTCCTGGGCTTGTTGCAATCTTCTGGGTCCTTCAAAAGCAAATGGCGTTGTTACAATGCCGACGGTAAGAATACCCAAATCTTTGCATATTTGCGCAATGATGGGGGCACCGCCTGTTCCGGTTCCACCTCCCATGCCAACCGTAATAAAAGCCATCTTGGTATTTACTTCCAAAATTCTTCTGATTTCTTCCAGAGATTCTTCGGTTGCCATTTTCCCGATTTCCGGATTCGCCCCTGCACCCAATCCCTGGGTAAGATGGGGGCCCAACTGAATTTTATTGGGAACCGGACTTTGTTCAATGGCTTTGGCATCTGTGTTGCAGATAATAAAATCAACGCCTTCAATTTGCTGATCGAACATGAAATTAACTGCGTTACTTCCTCCGCCTCCCACACCAAGAACTTTGATGATGGAAGATTTTTGTCGGGGGAGATCAAAATGTATCATACTGAGCTTATTTATTAGATAGTAATGGGTTAGTAGTTCGGGTATGTTTATTTATTGAGCATTTGATCGTCTTCACTAAACAGATCAATTACACTGTATTTAAACTTATCCCAAAAGCGAATTCTTCTTTTTGAATTATCCGAATTTTTTTCTGTTTTGATGGGTTCAGCAACTTCAGTAATCACCGGGTTTTCTTCTTTTTCAACCTTGGTAACTTTTACTTTTTGGAAGTTTTCTAAAAACGCTTGATATTGATGATCGTGGTCGTTATATCCTTTTAAAATTAACCCGATACAGGTTGAGTACATGGGCTTTTTCAATTCTTCGATATGGTTGGGCGCCAGGTGTTCATTGGGTAAACCGATGCGGGCATTTAATCCGGTAATATATTCGGTTAACTGAATCAGGTGCTTTAATTGAGAACCGCCACCAGTTAAAATAATACCCCCATTCATAGCACGACTTTCTAAACCCACCTGCTTTAAGTGGAAAGAAACAAAGTCGAGTATTTCACCCATACGTGCCTGAATAATACCAGCCAGATTTTTTACACTGATTTCGCGTGCCGGCATACCCTTTAATCCGGGAATGGTAATATAGGCATTCGACTGAGCGGCATCTACCAACGCACTGCCATATTGAACTTTCAGGGCTTCGGCATGACTTCTCAATACACCCAATCCTGTTTTAATATCATTGGTAATATTTTCGCCGCCAAATGGAATTACAGCAGTGTGCTTTAATATTCCTTCATAAAATACTGCCAAATCACTGGTTCCACCCCCAATATCTAAAATGGCAACACCTGCTTCAATATCTAAATCACTCATAACTGCACTGGCAGAAGCGAGTGGCTGCAACACCAGGTCTTTGGTTATCAGGCCACTTCTTTCAACCGAACGGTTGATATTACGAATGGCATTCCGGTCGCCGGTGATAATATGAAAATTGGCACCCACTTTCACGCCATTGTAACCAATGGGGTCTTTGATATTGGGGATATTATCAACATGATAATCCATAGGAATCACGTCTATAATCTGATCGCCGGCAGGAATAAAGGTTTTGCGTTGATTGTTGATGAGCAGGTCAATTTCTTGCTTATAGATTTCGATATCTGCATCCTGCCGAACAATGTCTCCGCGTGTTTGCAAACTTTTTATGTGCTGGCCCGCAATCCCTACATACACTTCCTTTATTTCTAATTCGGGATTATTTTTGTAGCAATCCTCCAATGCCTGCTGTATGGCTTTGCGGGTTTGGTCGATATTGAGTACCAAACCATGCTGCACCCCATTACTGTTCGCGCGGCCAAAGCCCAGAATTTCTAATTTACCAAACTCATTTTTACGGCCCGCAATGGCTGCAATTTTAGTAGTACCTATGTCGAGGCCTACAATGATGGGTGCTTCGTGCTGATTCATATTCGCTGATTTTTGTTGTTGTTTGATTTTCTTAGTTTCTATACTTTGCTGGTGGTAGAATCCGATTAATTATGGGTTAGTTGGCTTTTTAACGGGTTTTGTGGTGGGCATTCCTGTTGGTTTTGTTGTTGGTTTTTTATCAGTAGAAACTGGCTTCTTTTTCAACAAAGCCTCATTTGATAACGCAGGATTGGTTGATTTATTGTAATTTTTTTGAATGTTTTTCTCCTTTGAAACTGAGCCAACTGTATCCAAATTTTTCCCAATAGCTTTTTCTTTTACAGAAGTTGGTGGTATAAGGGTTTTTGCAGATACAGTTTCCGGCTCACTCAATTGAGTAGCCCGCTGATTGATGCCTTGAACAGCTTGATAAAAACGGGAAGAATCAACCCCATTGGCTGCGTTCCGGATTCCTATTAATTGGCGGAGATACTGTACGTCAATCATTGGATATAAGGTATAGCCCAACTTAAAATAATCGCTCCTGAAATAGGCATCCAGCTTATGAAACTTTTCTGCCAGATTGCTTCCATTACCCATCCGTATGATCGGGCGGCCGGTAAGTGGATAGATTTCAAATTGATTCCCTGCAACAATGGCTATCTGACTCACTTGGGCCATCCAAAACGAATCGGCAGCAATATAGCGGCTGATAGAAAGGATATCCAGCATCAACAAACTATCCGGCACCGATAAAACCGCCTGATCGGAAGGAAAATCGGTAAACACCGGAACGCGGGCCACCAGCTTCTCACTCAGGGGAAGTTGTACCCCAGAACTATCTATATAGTATGAATTTTGCTGTATTGTGAAAATTCGGGCAATCGGCTGTCGCTCTTCTATTTTAGCATGCAATAGCTCGTTATTATCAACGAATATTTCGGCATCGGCAATCCAGGGATTATTCTCTAACAGTAATTCCATTGAACGGAGGGGAAGCTTACTGATTGCGGTGCCGGTTATATGAAATGTTTGCTCTAACAACTGCCGAACATCTTTTTCATCAATAAATACATCTGTTGTAGGCGTTTTTAGTACCACTTCTATCCCCTTGCAGGTATGCTGCCCTTTTTTACTCATGGCAGCCCCAAATACTACCATCACCCCTGCTCCAAAAAGGATCCAGGCGGTAGTGATGAATATTTTTTTCCAGGGCCAGTTACGCATGCGGTTTGGTTTGAAGGAGTTGAGTTGCCTGAATAATTAACTGATCGATATCACCTGCCCCCGCCATTACCAATAAGGAAGGACGTTCCCGAATGATCCACTGTAAGCAGTCCGCTTTAGATAAAACCCGAACAGCTGCTTGCTGCATTTTTTCCAATATCATTTCGCTGCTTACCCCTTCCATCGGCAATTCACGGGCGGGATAGATAGGTAATAGAATCACTTCATCTGCCAAATCAAGACTTTCGGCAAAAGCATCGCATAAATCACGGGTACGGCTGAATAAATGCGGTTGAAAAACAAGTGTAATTCGCTCACCAGGAAAAATGCTCTTCACTCCGGTAATTAAGGCACGTAACTCTTCTGGGTGATGGGCGTAATCATCAATTAATACCTGGCCTTTCTCCCGAATTTTATATTCAAATCGTCTTTTTACACCTTTAAAATCAGCCAATGCATTCCGAATGGCATCTGCTGAAATCCCCAATTGATGAGCTACCGTAATAGCAGCCACTGCATTTTCGATATTATGTAAGCCACCCATCGAAAGTACCAACTGCTGAATGGTAAAACCAGAACCGGTAACATCAAAATGGTAACTGCCATTTACTACACGAATATTTTCTGCATATACCTGGGCAGTTATTTCTTTACCACTATAGGTATACGTTGTATCGGCCGACAGGTGAACCCTGCTTTCAATTCCATTTTGTTTTACCAGTACCCCTCCTTGCTTCACTTTTTTTGAAAATGCTTCAAAAGCTTTCTCTACTTCTTCAGCGGTACCATAAATATCCAGGTGATCGGGATCTACTGCTGTAATCACGGCGATATTGGGAGATAACTTTAAAAAACTACGATCGTACTCATCCGCTTCTATCACCGATACTTCCCGGGTGCTGCTCCAAAAATTGGTGTTGTAGTTGGCGGCTATTCCACCTAAAAAAGCATTACAACCATAATTCGAATGGCGAAGCAAATGGGCAATCATGGTAG
>JAPLEI010000121.1 GCA_026391195.1 Bacteroidota bacterium
ATACCATTACTATAACCATTACCGCTCTTACCGAACAAATGGCGGAGGAAATCAAGCTGAGGGTGTCGCCCAATCCAAATAATGGAAGATTTAACCTTTCTTTTCAGGTAGCAACCAAATCAGACCTATGGATAGATATAATGGATCCAACCGGTAATAAAGTTTTTACCGCTAATCAGGCTGATTTCATCGGATCGTACTCGAAAGAAATCAACCTGCCTCAAGTATCCTCATCACTCTATCTGGTGAGAATTCAGCATAACAAGAAAATTTATCTGAAGAAAATAATTATTCAACGATAAGCTATCATTGGTTTCTTCAAAAAAGCCGATACCCGATATCGGCTTTTTTTGGCCCCATAATTAATTTCCAGCAATAGCTTACTGTATTGAAATAACGAAAATCACTTGCGATATTTTTATTATATTTAAAAAATGTACCCAGTGGGTAATCGATTCTTTGCTCAATTACGATATCGTTTGAGTAGAACACCCCTGTAATTACCCAATAGGATTGCATATTTTATTACCTTTACCATCTATTAATATGTAAATTATATGGCAGAACCTTGGCGCACGGGAACCGTGATTAAATTAGAAAATGAAACCGCAAATTCCAGAAGATTTTGGATTCAGGTTTCTGAATTGGAATCATTCGACTTTATTCCCGGTCAATTTGTTACCCTCGATTTGCCCATACATGAGCAAAAGAACAAGCGCTGGAGAAGTTATTCCATTGCTTCTGCACCCGATGGCACCAATGTGTTTGAACTGGTGATTGTTTTTCTGGAAGGGGGATTGGGCACTACCTATTTATTCAATGAAGTTACCCTAGGTACTGAAATCATTTTACGCGGACCACAGGGTAAATTCACTTTACCAGAAACCATCGAACACGATTTATTCCTGATTTGTACCGGAACGGGTATTGCACCTTTCCGCTCTATGGCTCACTGGCTGCACAATAATAAAAAACCACACCAACAGGTTCACCTGGTTTTTGGATGCCGGAAATTGGAAGACGGATTGTATATCAACGAATTAAACGAACTGGCTGCTGCCGAACCCGGATTTCATTTTCACGCCTGCTACTCCCGCGAAACCGAAGTACCTGCCGGTGCTTATAAAGGATATGTTCATCAGGTTTACGAGCAACTAACCGAACAAGGTACCGTTCCTGCTAAGTTCTTTTTATGTGGCTGGAAGAACATGATAGACGAAGCAAAAGAAAGAATCGTGGCCCTGGGGTACGATAAAAAAGCTATCCATCTAGAAATATACGGTTAATCGGGTATCCCCTTACTCGTATTTTACTGTATCTGCGCCGATACCAACTCACGCACCTGGCTCATTAATACGCGTTCCTGCACCATAGAGTCTCTATAACGAACAGTAACCGTTTGATCGGTTAGCGTTTGATGATCGATGGTTACACAGAAAGGCGTACCAATCGCATCCTGGCGACGATAGCGCTTTCCGATGGCATCCTTTTCCTCATAAAAACATTTGAAGTAGGGTTTGCATTCATTCATTAAGTCGCGCGCTACTTCCGGCAATCCGTCTTTTTTGGTTAAGGGTAAAATCGCCAACTTTACAGGCGCCAATACAGGTGGGATATGCAATACCACCCTACTATCCGTGGAACCATCCTCTTTAGTAAGTTGCTCCTCCTCATAGGCATTCGACAATATCAACAAAAACATCCTGTCTAACCCAATGGAAGTTTCTATCACATAAGGAACATAATTCTGATTGATCTCATTATCGAAATATTGGAGTTTCTTTTTGCTGTAAATCTGATGCTGGGTTAAATCGAAATCACCGCGTGAGTGAATTCCCTCTACTTCTTTAAATCCAAACGGAAACTGGAATTCAATATCGCAGGCTTCCTTCGCATAATGTGCCAACTTTACATGGTCGTGAAAGCGGTATTTTTCGGCTGCAATCCCCAAACCTAGGTGCCATTGTAAGCGGGCTTCTTTCCAGTATTTGTACCAGTCTCCTTCTGTACCGGGACGAACAAAAAACTGCATTTCCATCTGCTCAAATTCACGCATGCGGAATATAAATTGACGGGCCACTATTTCATTGCGAAAAGCCTTTCCGGTTTGTGCAATCCCAAAAGGAATTTTCATCCGGGCCGTTTTTTGCACGTTCAAGAAATTAACAAAAATTCCCTGCGCCGTTTCGGGCCGCAAATAAATCGTATCCGACTCTTCCGCCACCGACCCCACTTGGGTGGAGAACATAAGATTAAACTGACGAATATCCGTCCAGTTGCCTGTTCCACTTACACTGCAAACAATTTTATTGTCTGCCATTAATTGCTTCAGCCCTGCAAAATCTTCAGCAGCCAGCAAAGTATCCATTTGCGCCAACAATGCAGTAGCCCCGGCACTATCTCCAGCTTGCGTAAATTCATCCGCCTTGGCTTCCAGCAAATGATCTACCCGATAGCGCTTTTTACTGTCACGATTATCAATCATCGGATCGCTAAAATTGTCTACGTGGCCACTTGCCTTCCAGGTAGTGGGGTGCATAAAAATTGCCGCATCAATGCCCACGATATTCTCATGCAGTTGGGTCATGCTTTTCCACCAGTAATCCCGGATATTCTTTTTCAGTTCACTTCCGTAGGGGCCATAATCGTAAACGGCTCCCAGTCCATCGTAAATTTCACTACTGGGAAAAACAAATCCATATTCTTTGGCATGTGCGATAATCGCAGGCAATAATTGATCAACGGGTGTACTCATAGCCCTGCAAAAATACAGGATTACCCTTGCTTTGCGAAACGCAGGCAAATGGAGTGTTTACCGACCAAAATCCCTATTAATCCGACCGTGATATTATTATCGGCTAAAACCAACAAATTGGTTAGTTTTATAGAAATAATCTAGTATGAAATCAATGCTTCGAATAGGCCTGTTATTGGCGCTACCCCTGCTTAGTTTTGCACAAACTCCGGACGAGTATCCGGCAGATTATCTTTCGCCTGCTTTCCATGCAGGTAGAAGGTCGGCTTTTCGCGAAAAAATGCCTGAAAAATCGGTGGCCGTATTTTTTGCTGCTCCCCAGAAAGTGCGCAACAATGATGTGAATTATATCTATGCCCAAAATAAAAACTTTTATTACCTAACCGGTTTGGAAGAACCCAATGCAGTATTGCTGTTGTTCAAACAGCCCGTTACCATCCTGCAAAAAACTGGTACAGAATTTATTTTTGTACAATCCAGAAATCCCCAGCGAGAAATGTGGACTGGCAAAATTCTGGGGCCCTCCGGTGTACTGGAAAAATATCAACTGAGCGCAGTATTTTCTACTGAGCAGTTTTCGGGCAAATTGGTAGATTGGGCGCAGCTGGATACGGTGATTTCTTCTTATAGAAACGATCAGATTCTGTTTAAATATCCCGGCCGGGGAGATATCCTGGCCAATATGGCTGCTTCGCTCGACTCTGCATTAATGGGAGCCGGAAAATCAGCTGCTCCTACTATCGGAATGAATATCCTACAATTATTACGCGGCATCAAACAACCAGAAGAAATTGCTCTGATGGAAAAAGTAATTAACATGAGTGTGGAAGGGCACAATAGTGTGATGCGCTCGATGAAACCCGGCATGCACGAATACGATGCCCAGGCCATTATGGAATATGAATTCAAAAGCCGAGGCTCGGAATATGTGGGATACCCCAGCATCAATGGGTCCGGACCCAATACCTGCATCCTCCACTACGAAACCAATCAGCGTACTTTACAGGATGGTGATTTATTATTGAGTGATTGTGCAGCAGAATACCATGGCTATAGTGCCGATGTTACCCGCACCATTCCCATCAACGGAAAATTTTCTCCCGAACAAAAAATTATTTACGAACTGGTATTAGCAGCACAGGATGCGGCTTTTGCCGAATGTAAACCAGGCAAACAATTTTCAGATCCCCATGCTGCGGCAGTGAATGTAATTGCGAAAGGACTAAAAGAACTAGGCATCATCAGTTCTGAAAATCAGGTGCGCACTTATTTTCCGCATGGTACTTCCCATCATTTGGGGTTAGATGTGCACGACATGGGCCGGAGAGCCACCCTTGAACCGGGTATGATATTTACCGTTGAGCCTGGCATTTATATTCCACCGGGTAGCCCCTGCGATAAAAAATGGTGGTCAATTGGTGTGCGAATTGAAGATGATATGCTGATTACAGCTGATGGATATAAAAACCTCTCAGCAGGATCTCCCAGAACAGTGGAAGCCATCGAGAAAATGGCACGCCAGTCGTCTATCTTCCGAAAGAAGAAATAAATAAGGGGAAACAAAAGAATCCTTCCGGAGGATTTATAATTTATCGTTCAGCCGATGCCGATCAGCATCCCGTAAAGATTTTTTTTCGAAATTCTTTTCCATTGCCTCGGTTAAGTTCACGCCGGTTTGATTGGCTAAACAGATCAGTACCCACAATACATCCGCCATCTCATCGGAGAGTTTGCGATTTTTATCGGACTCTTTGAATGATTGCTCGCCGTATTGCCGCACCAGTAAACGACTCAACTCTCCTACTTCTTCCATCAGAATACCCAAATTGGTGAGTTCATTAAAATATCGGACCCCCACGGTTTGGATCCATTGATCTACATTTTCTTGGGCCTGTGCAATAGTAAGACTCATAGGGTATGTTTTTATGATTAAGTTTATTCTTTGTTTTTCGAATCTATCAGGATAGTTACCGGACCATCATTCAATAAACTCACTTTCATGTCGGCACTAAAAATTCCGGTGAAGATGGGTTTACCCAGGGCACTTGATAATTCAGCTATCAACGTTTCATATAAAGGAATGGCTTGTTCTGGTCGGGCTGCACGGATATAAGATGGACGATTTCCTTTTTTGGTACTGGCATGCAGGGTAAACTGACTCACCAGTAAAATATCTCCTCCCACTTCTAAACAACTTTTATTCATAACGCCCAGCTCGTCGTTAAAAATTCGGAGGTTAATCAGTTTTCCGGTAATCCAGGCAATATCTTCCTGGGTATCTGCCGCTTCGAAGCCTACAAAAACCAGCAAACCAGAACCAATCTGGCCTGTTATTTGATGGTTTACCCGAACGGCGGCTTCCAATACCCGTTGCACTACGATTCTCATATGTAATCTGCTAAATTGTACGAACTTTACTGCCATGAAGATAGTTATTACCCCCGAAATTCAGTTTCAAACGGCCCGCAGCGGGGGAAAAGGAGGGCAAAATGTGAACAAGGTAGAAACCATGGTAGAAGGTAGATGGCATATTGGATCTTCGGAAATTTGCACGGATGAACAAAAAGCCCGGATCCGCGAAAAACTACCCAACAAAATCACCAACGAAGATTGGCTATTGGTTAAATCGCAATCTGAAAGAACCCAATGGTTAAATAAAAAATCGGTGATTGAAAAAATGAATCGGATGATTGCACAAGCCATCATTCCACCCATTGCACGCCGGGCCAGCCAACCCACCGCAGCTTCTAAAGAAAAAAGACTAGAGAGCAAAAAAAGAAATGCACTTAATAAAGTGCTGAGAAAAAAATTCAACTTCAACGAATGAGGCAAGTTGGCTTACTTGTAATGGGATTATGGATGGCAGGTATTTTTCAAACAACTGCGGCGCAATCTGTGGCTGGTAAATCTATGCTTACCATTCAAATTATTCCAGTGGTGGGTGAAAAAAATTGGTCGCCCGAAGATACTTATACCAATGCCCTGGGGGAAACTTTTTCGATTGATAAATGTCTTTTCTATCTCTCCAATTTTGCTTTACAGTCTTCCTCCGGAAAATGGTACCCGATTCGGGATAGTTACTTTCTCGTAAACATTTTGGATAGTAGTAGTTTACAAATTCGTTTGCCGGGGAATATTACAGATGTCGTAAGCATACAATTTTTATTAGGCGTAGATAGTGCTAAAAATGTAAGCGGCATCCAATCGGGCGTACTTGATCCGGCAAGAGGCATGTTCTGGACCTGGAACACCGGATATGTAATGGCAAAAATGGAAGGAACTTCAGCGGTTTCTCCCATGCCGGGAAAAAAATTCACTTACCATGTAGGGGGATTTGCAGGCGAACAAAATGTAACCAAACTTATTCAATTGGCCATTGATAAAAAATCAACCGAACAACATCGCATATTACTGCAGGCCGATTTACTGCGTTGGTTCAATGGCAATTCTCCCCTATCCATTGCTGCGAACCCCGTTTGTCATGTTCCAGGTAAACTAGCCAATCAAATTGCCAATAATTATCAATTTCAATTTCGAGTGATTCAGTAGTTATGAAGCAATATCGCCTATATATTACGGTACTGATGATTGTACTTTCCGGCATCGCCTGGGTGCAGGCAGATAATTGGTGGGGGCCTGTTCATCCCGTAAAATTCAACACGCCAAAAGGCTGGCCGTCTCCTGTGTATGATTTTGTTGCCAACCCACTCACCAAAGAAGGCGTAGCACTGGGCAAACAATTGTTTTATGATGGTATACTCAGCAAAGATGGTATGGTTTCTTGTGGTACCTGTCACCAATCATTTGGCGGCTTTGCTACTTACGATCATAGTTTGAGCCATGGCATCGACAATCGCTTTTCTACCCGCAATGCTCCCGGCATTGTAAATATGGCCTGGCAGAAAAATTTTATGTGGGATGGCGGCATCCTGCACCTCGACCTTCAGCCACTGGCGCCCATTACTGCCGAAAATGAAATGGGAGAAACACTGGATAGTGTATTACATAAGTTGAATACCCATGCCGACTATCGCAAAAAATTTCAGCAGGCATTTGGTGTAAAAAAAATTACCACCCTCGAATTAGGGAAAGCAATCAGTCAATTCGTTCTTACCCTGGTAAGTAATAACAGCAAATACGACCGGGTAATGCGGGGGGATGACAAATTTATTTTACCCGAACAACTCGGTTATGAAATGTTTCAGCAAAAATGTATTACCTGCCACCCCCCACCTTTTTTTACTGATTTTAGTTTTCGAAATGCAGGTTTAGCCGAAGATGAAGTGCTGCAGGATAAAGGCAGAATGCGCATAACCGGAAAAAGTGTGGATTCGCTAAAGTTCAAAGTGCCAAGTTTGCGCAATGTGGGTATCAGTTTTCCCTACGGACATGATGGGCGATGGGCAACCCTGCGGAATGTATTTGAACATTATCGCAGCAAGCAACCCCGCCCATTGGGAACGGATTCTTTATTGAAAAATGGTATCCCACTGAGTAACTACGAGATTGGTCAACTTACCGCCTTTTTATATACCCTAACCGATTCTACACTGATTACCAATCCGGCCTTTTTACCGGAAGAATTGAATCGGTTACAAAAACAGGAGCGGGATATACATCAAAACAAGCGAGATTGATTACTTTCGGGTGAGCAGATATATAAGTAAACGGCATAATAATTTATTTAAGTGAGTGGGATAAAAAAACTGGCACAACAAACGATCTGGTACGGCTTAAGTTCGATGGCCGCCCGCTTAATCAATTACCTGCTTACCCCCTACCTAACCTATAAGTTCACCACATCTCTGTACGGGGAAATGTCTATTATCTATGCGTTTATCCCCTTTATGAATGTGTTGTTTAGTTATGGAATGGAAACCGCCTATTTCCGTTTTTCTCAGGGAAATGATAGTAAGACTGTTCACAATACTGCTTCCACTTCATTAATTATTTCTACCCTGGTTTTATCCACCTTATTATTAAGCATCGCTGGTCCGGTTTCGCACCTGCTGAATATTTCCGAACATCCCGAATACCTGTATTTATGTATAGGCATTATTGCAACGGATGCTATCACCATCATTCCCTTTGCCAAACTTCGGCAGGAGGGCAGACCGGTAAAATTTGCCCTCATAAAAATCGGAGGGATTTTATGCAATATGGCTTGCATTTATTTTTTACTCAGCTATGGTCCGCATTGGGTGAAAACGCATCCGGGTAATTTTTCGGCAAGCTATTTTACAGGGGCATGGGCCGTGGGGTATGTGCTGGTGGCCAATCTTTTTCAAAATTTGGTTATTCTTTTTTTATTAAATAAAGAGTTGACTAGCTTTCAATGGAAGCCCAATCGGGCACTTTGGATAAGCATGTTGCTGTATGGCTTGCCCCTAATTATTGCAGGTATGGCAGGTATGGTAAATGAAACCTTCGACAGGATTATGCTGGGATGGTGGGCACCTGTGCAGGGAGTAGAAGCCGCAAAAGCTGAAGTAGGTATTTATTCGGCCTGTTATAAACTATCGATTTTTATCACACTGGCTGTACAGGCATTCCGTATGGGTGCCGAGCCTTTCTTTTTTAAACTATCGGCTCAGCAAGATGCTCCGAAACATTATGCTAGGGTGATGAAATTTTTTGTAATTACCCTATGCGGGATGTACCTAGTAGTAATGCTCTATCTCGATATCTGGAAACACTTTATCCAAAACAAAGCGATGTGGGTAGGCCTTAGCGTAGTTCCCTTATTATTGTTGGCCAATATTTGTTTGGGTATTTATTATAACCTCAGTGTATGGTATAAATTAGGAAACCGAACGATGGCGGGCGCCTGGATAACGATTGTGGGGGCAATCATTACCCTATCGATTAATTACTGGGGCATTCCGCATTTTAGTTATGTGGCCAGTGCCTGGGCAACCCTGGCATGCTATGGCAGCATGATGGTTATTAGCTATGTGTGGGGGCAAAAAGTATATCCGGTACCTTATGCGGTAAGCAGATTGCTTGGATATATACTGGTAGCTATATTATTGGGGAAAGCCAACCAATGGTTTATTTTACCTGATGCCTTTCCAACTATAGTTCACCTGCTCAAATCAACTGTTTTTCTTATCATATTTGTAAGTTTATTATACACCTTAGAAAAGGAAGAATTAAAAAAACTACCCCTAATTGGAAAATGGGTACGTTAAATTAACCAGCATGGCAGAAGATTTACAAGTAATTACCGGAACCAAAGCCGAACAATACGAAGCCCTGATCCCTCAGATAAAAGGTTTATTGGAGGGGGAGCCTGATATGATTGCCAATCTGGCCAATGTTTGTGCAGCACTCCATCAACAGTTCAACTGGCTGTGGGTGGGATTTTATCTGGTTAAAAACGATATCCTTGTTTTAGCACCCTTCCAAGGCCCAGTCGCCTGCACCCGAATCCGAATGGGAAAAGGCGTGTGTGGCAGCAGCTGGGAGCAACAAAAAACATTGATTGTTCCCGATGTGGAAGCTTTTCCCGGTCATATTGCCTGTAGCAGCCAGTCTAAATCGGAAATTGTAGTCCCCCTTAAAAAAGGGAATACCATTATCGGGGTTTTGGATGTAGATAGTACCCAGTTAGATCATTTTGATGCTACCGATCAATATTATCTGGAACAAATTACGGCCTTATTGGAACCCTGCTTGTAATGATATGATTAACAGCAGGTTATCAATAAAAAATTAAAAGAAGGTAATTTATCGTACCTTTGCACCATTCATATAAGCTCTCTACAGGCTGATCACACTTCCGTGACAAAGTTTTTCAGATCATTTACGGGTAGGTTATATACCAGTTGATACCATTTCAGCAGGTACTCATATTATCATTTTTTACATGACATTCGAATCGTTACACATTATTCCCTCTATTTTAGAGGCATTACACGAAGAGGGCTATACCCAGCCCACCCCTATTCAAGAGCAAGCCATTCCACCCGCTTTACAGGGTAGGGATGTGTTAGGTTGTGCCCAAACCGGTACTGGAAAAACAGCCGCTTTTGCAATACCCATTTTACAGAATTTACATTTACAACAAGCAGCCGGCCCTATAAGCAAGGGCATTAAAGCGCTGATTGTTACCCCAACCCGCGAATTAGCTATACAAATCAATGATAGTTTATCGGCTTATGGCAAAAACATGCGGATGAAGCACCATGTTATTTTTGGTGGCGTTTCGCAAGTGCCCCAAACGCAGGCTTTACAGCGAGGCGTTGATATTTTAGTGGCTACACCCGGTCGCTTATTAGATTTAATGCAGCAGGGGTTTATCTCCTTACAACAGGTTCAGATATTGGTGTTGGATGAAGCTGATCGGATGTTGGATATGGGCTTTATTCATGATGTTAAGAAGATATTGGCCAAATTGCCAGCCAAAAAGCAGACCCTGTTTTTTTCGGCAACTATGCCACCGGAGATTGCCGGATTAGCTGCTTCTTTATTGCATCAACCTGCCAAAGTAGAAGTTACCCCGGTATCTTCTACCGCAGAAACCATTCGCCAGAGTTTATACCATGTAAACCGGGAGAATAAAAAATTACTGCTGGCTCATTTGTTAAAAGACAGCGACATAAAAACAGCGCTGGTATTTACCCGCACCAAGCACGGAGCCGATAAAGTGGTAAAAGACCTACTGAAATCAGGCTTTTCTGCGGAAGCGATACATGGCAACAAGTCGCAAAATGCCCGGCAGCGGGCGCTGAGTAATTTTAAAAACGGTACCACGCGGGTATTGGTAGCCACCGATATTGCCGCCAGGGGTATTGATGTGGAATTACTGTCGCATGTAATCAACTACGAATTACCCAATGTGCCTGAAACCTACGTACACCGGATCGGCAGAACCGGAAGAGCAGGCGCCAGTGGAATAGCCATCTCCTTTTGCGAGCACGAGGAAAAAGAATTTCTGCGCGACATACAAAAACTAACGGGCATAGCAATCCCGGTGGTGAGTGAGCATCCTTATCCGTTGCAAGCCGCCTCCGCGATGCCCAGAGAAGAATCGAACACTCGGAGAACCCCCAATAACCGCTTCAGTTCACCGGCTTATGGCAGAAATCATTCGAACCATTCATCCGGCGCCAGAAGAACGAGTAGAAGTAGCTATTAAATAGTTTAGCAGGCTGACAAATATTTGCCGAAAAATAGTAGATTTGCAGCCCCTGCGGATATGGCGAAATTGGCAGACGCACCAGACTTAGGATCTGGCGCCGCGAGGCGTGTAGGTTCGACTCCTATTATCCGCACGAAAGGCCAGAGTGGGTGCGGGTTTGAGTGTGATTAGGATTTAATCCTCACACTCAAACTCATGCTCCAGAGGCGCACAGGCTCTCACGCTGTTTCTTTCAGCCTCTTAAAATCTTCTCCATCCTCCTCCCCTTAGCCAATTCATCTACCAGCTTATCGAGGTACCTTACTTTTTGAGAAAGGGGATTGGAAATTTCCTCTACCCGGTAACCGCAGATTAATCCGGTTATTAAGTGGGCATGGGGGGTAAGGGTGGCTTGATCAAAAAATGTTGCAAAACTTACTTTTTGTTCAACCAATTTTTTGATTTGCTGATCGGAAAACCCAGTGAGCCATTCAATTACCTAATCCAGCTCAGCACGGGTTCTGCCTTTCTTTTCTACCTTGGCCAGATACAAAGGATAAACAGTGGAAAATAACATATTGGCTATTCGCTGGTCGGTGGTAAGAGGAGTTGGCATAATACAATATCTATTTTATCTAAACTGTTTAACTGTTAACACTTCCAGTTTTACAAATGAACATGTACATGTTCAAATGGATGGGAAGCGGCTATTCGCATCCCCAAAAATAATAAAAAGAGCCTGCACAAAAAATGGGCAGGCTCTCAATAATTATCCGCTAAATAAATAAAATACTTCGTGACTTATTTAGCAGATTGGAAAAATTATTGTTTTTTACCGCGATCAATTTCACCAATCAAAGGAATGGCATCCTGCACTTCACTGCGAATAGCGGTTTGAAAATACGACTCTACCTGAATAAACTTGGCTGCTTCTAAAGCACCCACCTGCTTCTTCATTTTTCCATAATATTTTTGATACAGCTTTTCAAGTTGCATATTATTTTTCAAGGTAGCCGTTGCCAAAGTATTGGCAGTTTCATCGTTCAGGGTTTCGTATTCCTTTGCATAATCGGCTATTAATTGCATGCGCTCTTTAGCCAGATTGGCACGGGCTGCTTCATACTCATCATATAATCCCCAGAAACTAGCTGACTTAGCCTCCGGAACCTTCAGATAATTGGTCATTAACTCCTTTTTGGTTTTGCCATACATCTTTCTAATCAGATCCACCTCTTCTTGTAAAGTGGCTTGTGCCATGCCTTGCACAGCAAATAAACAACTTACAGCAACTAGTAACTTTTTCATGTTTTTTATTTTTATTTAGGGAATACAAAAGTAACGCCAAATCGCCAGCCAAAAGCAGC
>JAPLEI010000116.1 GCA_026391195.1 Bacteroidota bacterium
AAATTCTTCTCGGGTAGGTTTTTTTTCTGCCAACGTTACATATCCGGTAGCTTTTACAAATGCAGCAAATTCGGCATTGGTTACTTCATGTTCATCCATCAAAAATGCCTTCAATTTTACCCTATGTATGGGACGAGCATCCGGCATAGCTTCCTTACCACCTCCCTTTACCCGGGTAGGATCAGGAATACCCATACTAAATTCGCCCCCGGGTATATATACCATACCAGCCGCAGCAGGTAGCACAGCGGGAATTGGATTGGGCTGGGTAGGCCGATAAGCGCCCGCTCCACCGGCCATATAATTCATACTATCATCGGGCAGCATTTCTCGTGTGCAAGAAATTGCCGTAGAAAGGGTAGAAACTATGGGGGCAGCCGGTGTATCCGATAACGCTGTGGTTGTTTTACCAGATAAACTATCAGTTGAACCAACCAACTCCTGTTTAGAAGAGTTAGCCGGCTGTGAAGTACAGGAATATAAAAGGGTAACACATACCCCAAAAAACAACAACCGGAAATAACTTAATCTAATCATATCAAAATGTTTACGAAATAACTGATTATAGAAAAATTAATGGAGCAATCTATGTTTTGTAATACAAATATTCAAGATTTTGCAACAAATCAGTTAATTATCTGACCTTGAAAATAGGGTTTCCGATAAAAAAGTAAAAAAAAGAACCGGCTCCATTATAATATGAGCCGGTTCTAAAAATATAAGAGGAACCCTATTAATCTCTAAATGCCCTGCGTGCTTCTTTCTCCAAGTCGAGGTATTGAGTTTTTTCAACGGTTACGCCTACGCCCTGAATATGTCCTCCTTTAAACGTACCGGGAGATTTGTATTCACTGCTAACCGCATCGCCACTGTCGTATCCTACACACAGTCCGTCGCCGGAGAGTGTAAATTTACCTGGCTGGGTTTTCATAGGTCCGGAAGCAACTAATTTATCGTTGATATATAATTTACCCGTTCCTATCTGTTCGCCATTGGAGCCAGATTTTTCCCGGATGAATTCAAATCCAAGGGTATACTTTCCAGGTTTCAACTCTATAGAAGAAGTGAATTTTTGTTCGGGCTTAATACCCAAGAAATTATATACATAATGCAGGCGCTTGTTTTTTAGAAACAGGGTATGTCCGCCAAAGCGGGAACCGTGTGCAAATACCACACCGGATGCATTTATATCTTTGATTTCTACATCTGCCAGAATTTTATACGAACGACCTCTCACATTGATGGCTACGCCTTCCGGAACAGGTGCGGTATGGGGGTAATAGATATAACGCTCTTTTACAGCTTCTTCAGAAGGACGTTCTATACCAAGTTGTTCAACAGCTGTGCGATCATCCAGCGGTAATACCAAGTTTTTATCGGCCTCTTCAAACCAGGCTTTAATCATTCTTTGTAAACGCTCGGGATTTTCTTTAGCTAGGTTTTTAGACTCAGAGCGGTCTGCATCTACATGATACAATTCCCACTCATCTTTCTCAAAATTACCTTGTCCTGTAATAGGAACGTGCATGGCTACAGCTTTCCAACCATCTTCCCAAATTGCACGAGTACCCAGCATAGCAAAATACTGCCGCTTCTTTTGAGTAGGGGCATCAGGAGTAGCATCGAAAGAATACTTCATAGAAACACCTGAAAGTGGGTATTGACCAACGCCTTTATACGTTTTTGGCATTTCTACACCACACATTTCCAAAATAGTGGGTACAATATCTGTTGAGTGGTGGTATTGATTACGCACTTCGCCGCGGGCTTTGATACCCTTAGGCCAGGAGATTACCAGCGGATCGCAGGTACCACCGGCATATTCACTATACCGCTTGAACATTTTAAAAGGGGTTGAAAATGCAGCCGCCCAACCGGTAGGGAAATGCTCGTAGGTATTCGGACCACCCAATTCGTTCAGCAATTTCATGTTTTCAGACAGTTCGTCGGGATAGCCATTGAAAAATTTATTTTCATTTACAGAGCCATTGGGAGAACCTTCTCCAGAAGCCCCATTATCGGCAGCATAAATAACGATGGTATTTTCTAATTGACCGGTGCGCTCTAAATATTCTACAATTCTTCCTACTTGCGCATCTGTATACTCAGAAAAAGCAGCAAAAACTTCCGCCATTTTAGCAAATAATTTTTTCTCATCTGCATTCAGTTCATTCCATGGGCGCACATAGTCGCCTTTTGCAGCGATATTCGGCGGCATTGGATTGAATGGCGTTAACTCAGTTCCTTTAGGAATAATGCCACGTGCGATCATTCTAGGTAAAACCCAAGCACGATAAGCATCATAGCCACCATCAAACTTGCCCTTGTATTTGGCAATATAATCTGCAGG
>JAPLEI010000021.1 GCA_026391195.1 Bacteroidota bacterium
GTACACTAGGGACTGTAGCAGATATCACCATTGGAAATTTTGATGGCAGGAATGATCAATTAGCAAATACTGTAATTCAACCAAAGGTCGATGATTTTAATAAAGAAGTAGTTAATGGCGAAGCTTATTCACGTAGCAAATACTTTAGTGAAACAGGGACTGATATATTGACGGCATTTGTAGGAAGCAAGGGATTGTCTGCGTTGAAAAGTACTACAATGGGAATGTTGAGAGGCAATATAGCGGCCTCATTTTATGCAAGGTCAGGTTTTACCGCTGAAAGCGCACTTAGTCATATGGAAGGCATTGACTTTGCTAAGACTGTCCAAACAACTACTCTACAAAAAGGTACAATTATTCAGCAATGGGTTGGTGAAAACGGAATAGGGAATTATTTTACTACATTAGAGAATGGTGCGTCTAAAAACTTAGGATTAACGAGTTATCAAGGAAGGACTCTCAAGCAGTTTACATTAACGGAAGATGTAAAGGTATTAAAAAGTACAGCTGCTGATTATAAAGGCAGTAATGGTGGAGGTACCCAGTTTTTCAGTACAGAATTGAAAAGTAAAGTTACTCCTACAACACAAACACCATGATAGATACAAATAGGATTATTACTTTGATAAATTTAGCATCATTAGAAGCTGATAAGCTGGTAGAAAATTCTAACTTTTATCGAGAGGAAAGAGAGCCTATATTAAGTACCAAAAAGGTATTGTTTCTCTTACGCATTGAAATGGAACGTTCTCCTGATAAAATTAATGAAAGGATATTGAGAGCAATGCATGATTTAGGTATGTCTTCTTACAAGGATTTTGAAAATACTACTTTAGAAGTAGCCTTAAATAATCTAACTGCGGTGTTGTACAACGATCTTCCTGTATATAAACATTTAACGCCTTTACGGGGGGATTTTGGTAAGGGAAATCCAGTTTAATTATTTAAGTACATAGGTAAAAAAAGCCCTAGCAATGTGGTTTTTTGTATTATAAATTTTGAAGTAATTAAGACTTAATCTTACAGTTCTTCATTTACATTAATTACCCTCTGAAAGCAATTTTTCTATCCATGGCTTTCGTAAAAGTGGATAATGCCATTTCAAGTTGAGAAGTCTTCTTATGTAAGAGAATTAGGGAAGACACCCAGCGGAAGCGATTTATTCACTTTTTGCAGCAGTATACAATTCTGTCACTCATCGAATAAATACCCATCCATTGTTTATTCAGTTTCATTTTTGTCGATACCAGCCTGTCTAAGAATTGCCAGGAATGTACCCTTTTTTAAATCTCTACCTCCATGAAATGGTACTATTGCGGTTTTTTTGTTAATTGGATTATAATATAATCTGTGAGACCCTTTCGATCGCTTAAAAATAAATCCATTTTCTTCCAATAATTTTATTAGGTGGCGGGGACTTAGATTCATTCTCCCTCTACAATTAACGAGTATTCCGTGGTATTACTGTCTTCGGGTAATGTCTCACCCCTTTCCCGCAATTCTTCTACATACAATGAAATTGCCTCCTTTGCCATAGTAACGGCTTCATCCCAATCCTGCCCGTAGGTAATACAACCTGGTAATGCAGGGACTGAAACTGTATAGCCTCCTTCTTTTTCTTTGCTAATGTGTAATTTGTAATAGTACATTCATTTTTTATTTTAGCACTTCAAAGTTAGTAAAGTAAGTATTCATTTGCATCCGTATTTGTACGAGTATAAATACTTAATAGGCACTGAAAGGCCTCAACAACAATACCACCACCGGCTACACGTATTTATACGACCAGCTCAACCGCCTGCTCAATACCCGCCAGCATACATTTGGGGCTGCTTCGGTCAGTTTTATGGGTAATTGGACGCAATCCAATACCAACACTACCGATAACTATGCCGAAACTTTCCGGTATGATGCCAATGGCAATATTCTGCAACTCAACCGCAATGGGAATAGTCAGCACCCGGGCGGACTGGCCATGGACCGCCTCAACTATACTTATCGGGATGGCACCAATCAATTGTGGAGTGTGCAGGATGGAATCGCTTCCGGGGCTTATGCCGGGGATATCGATAACCAGGGGGGCAGTAATTACAGTTTCGACCGTATCGGCAACCTAATTGGCGATGTATCAGAAAATATCAGTCAGGTAAACTGGACGGTTTACGGCAAAATCGGCAATATCCAAAAGAAGCAGGCATTTCTGGGCTATGTGTACAATGCCGGCGGCGAGCGTGTGGTGAAGCAGTATTTGCCGTATGCAACGAATCAATGTGCAGAATGTCCACCCGGAACGGGCATAGACGACCTGGAAGTGTACGAACGCAACAGGGCCACCCCCGAAACCTACAAAGCCCGTAAAACCATCACTTTCCTAAGTGAATACACCGATGTGCGATACCGGGATTATTCTGCCATAATAGAAGCCGGATTAGTCCAATGTACCCCACAATGTAATGTACAGCCACCACTGAATACCTCCGATGCCGATATTTATATCCGCGACGCTACGGGTAACGTACTAGCCGTTTACCACTACGACCGCAAAACCGCCCAATTACGCTGGTCGGAACAGCATTTGTATGGAAGTTCTCGCCTAGGCATGTACCAGCCGGAAAAAGTAGTAACTTCGGTTAGCACCTATAGCAAGCAGCGTGAGGTTGGCTATTTGGGCAAACAGATCTTTGAACTGAGCAATCATTTAGGCAACGTCCTTGCCACCATTACCGATAAAAAGCTGCAGGTAAGCACCAACACCACCAGTACCGACTACTTTGAAGCCGATGTACAAACCGTGCAGGATTATTATGCATTCGGCATGCAAATGCCCGGTAGAAAATTGAGTGGTGGGTATCGGTATGGGTTTAATGGGAAGGAAAATGATAATGAGGTAAAAGGCGAGGGGAATCAGCAGGATTATGGGATGCGGATTTATGATGGAAGGATTGGGAAGTTTTTGAGTGTTGATCCGTTGACGTCACATTATCCTTTTTATACCCCCTATGCATTTGCAGGTAATAAACCTATTCAATATGTCGACTTAGATGGTACTGAAGAGACATTATATGGATTGGCAAAAGATGGGGCTTTTGGAAGAACAGGAAGTAAGATTGTATTGGGTACAATAGATGGTGTTCATGCTTCTTTGTCAAAATCTTGGTCTTTCCTTTCAAGTGATATGTGGAAAGCTAATACCTGGAAAAAGGCAGCA